>JAYTSV010000115.1:0-22068 GCA_043745465.1 Fimbriiglobus sp. | reverse complement strand
TCGTGCGGGTCACGGAGCAGGTCGCCGACAAGGACAAGGAGAACACGGCCGTCGGCCTGGTCCGGTTCTTCGGCAACGTGTTCGACACGCTGCTCCCGGCCCTGGACTTCTTCAGCGTCGGCCCGGCGATCATCCGCGAGGCCCCACTCGGGCTGGGGGACTTCACCGGGTACGTGGCCGTCGTGTTCGGGTACGCCTGCATTTACACGGTGATCGCGCTGATCGTCGGCCTGCTGCTGTTCGAGGACCGCGACCTGGCGTAGTTGTTCCGGCCGCGCCGCTCGGGGGGCGGTGAATTGCCGGACCTGCCGGGGTTTGTCGTGGGCAACGGTGCCGCGAGCCGGTTAGTGTGAATGGCACAGTCGTTCCGCCCACCCGCCCGGAGACTCGCCCCGTGAGCGCTTCGCCCCGTACCGCCCCGTTCCGTGCGGCGCGGGCCTACCTCAACCAGCAGCCGCTGGCGGTCGCGCTCGCGATCCTCTCGTCCCTCGCGTCTTCGCTGTGCGTCGTCGCCCTGTTGCCCCTCGGTTACCTGGCCATCGACCTGCTCGACACCCGCGGCCGCGTCGCCGCGTACACCGATTTGCCGGCGTCCCGGCAAGCCGCCTTCCGCGACGAGTGGGCGGCCGGCGCGGGCCAACGGCCGGGCGTCGTCGAGCGGCTGGCGCAGCTCAAAGTCGCCCCGCTGTCGGACAAGCCGGCGGCCGCCGAGTGGGAGGTCCGCCACGCCCTCGTGGTCCACGACGACCTGGCCCGGCTCGTCGGCCCCGCGGCCGCCGAAGCCTACTTCCCCGCCGAACAAGCCCCCGCGACCGACGAACTCGGCGTCCTGGCGACCGTCGCCCGCGAGCGGCACAACGTCGGCGGCCGCGTGCTGGCCTGGTTCGCGTCGTGGAACTCCTGGCTGTGGCAGCCGGCCGGCACCGTCTCGGCGAACGTCGCCTACCTCACTGGCCTACTCGTCCTCGCGCTCGCGCTGGTCACGCTCCGCGGCCTGTTCCTCAACCTGCACGCCTCGTGCTCGACCGCGGCGGTGTTGGCGGCCGGCACCCGCTTGCGGCGGGCGATTTATACGCACGCCCAACGGCTCACGGCGGTCGCCGTGCGGGCCGACGAACAGGCCCACGTCGGCGGACTCGTCGCCGAAAAGGTCGATCGCGTTCAGGACGGGCTGACGGCCTCGCTCGCCGGGGCGGTCCGCGGCCCGGTCCTCGTCGGCACCCTCCTCGTGCTGATGCTGCTCGGCCACGTCTGGCTGTCGGTGGCTTTGGTCGCGGCTGCAGCGACGGTCTGGCTGGTCGCCGGGCAGGCGGCGGCGTTCTTCCGCCGCGAGGCCCGCCTGTCCGACCGCCGGGCCGAGTCCCGGCTGGCCGTGATGCGGGAATCGTTCGCCACCATGACCCTGTCGAAGTCGTACCTGATGGAGCGGTTCAGCCAGACCCGGTTCGAGCGGCAACTCTCCGACCTGGGCCGGTCGGTCGCCCGCCGCCAGCGCGGCGAGACCTTCTCCCGGCCGACGTTGATGACGGTCGTTATCCTGGCCGCGGTGCTCATGGCTTACTTCGCCGGGCGGGTCGCGCTGGCCGGGGAGTTGACCGTCGCCGGGTTCGCCTTCAAGCTCGGGGCGCTCGCCGTCCTCGTGTACGCCGTGACCCGGTGGACGGCCGCCCTGGCGCGGATTCGGGCCGGCGGGCACGCTGCCGCGGAGGTGTTCGAGTTCCTCGACCGGCGGGCCGACGTGGCCCAGGCCGTGGACGCCGAGTTCCTCCAGCCGCTCGTCAAGAAACTCGAACTGCACGAGGTGAGCCTGCGCGAGCCGGGCACCGGCCGCATGGTCCTCGAAAAGTTCACCCTGAGCATCCCGGCGGGGACGACCGCCGCCCTCGTCGCCGCCGACCCGGCCGAGGCGTTGGCCGTCGCGCACCTGCTCACCCGCTTCGCCGACCCGACCGGCGGCGAGGTCCGCATCGACGGCAAGAACACCCGCTGGGTGACGCCCGAGTCGATCCGCACGCAGGTCGCGCTCGTCCTCGAACACTCGCTCACCTTCTCGGACACGGTGGCCAACAACATCGGCTGCGGGGACGCCGGGTTCACGCTCCCGCGCATCATCGAGGCGGCGAAAATCGCCCACGCCCACCAGTTCGTCCAGCGGCTGCCCTACGGCTACGAGACGCCCATCGGCGGCCCCGGCCAGGCGCTCACTGCCGGCGAACGCTTCCGCATCGCCCTGGCCCGGGCGATCCTCCGCGACCCGTCGGTGCTGGTCATCGAGGAGCCGGCCGAGACCCTCGACGCCGACAGCCTGGTCCTCATCGACGACACCCTAGCCCGCGTCCGGGCCGGCCGCACGATCCTGTTCCTGGCCCGCCGCGCGGCGACGGTGATGACCGCCGACCAGGTGTTCGTCCTGAAGGACGGCAAGCTCGCGGCCAGCGGCAAGCACGCCGACCTGATGCAGGACAACGAACTGTACCGCCTCCTCCACTTCAAACAAGGCCTCGCCGCCGGCACGGTGTAACCCCGATGCGCCTCCTCGCGTTGTTCGCCCTGGTCGTCGCCCCGCTCGCGGCCCGCGGCCAGGACTTGAAGCCGCTGCTCGACCCGCTCGTCGAGCCGATTTTCAAGGACAAGAAGCGCGTCGGCCTCGTCGTCGGCGTCTACCAGTCCGGCACGTCGCACGTCCACGGCTACGGCAAGGTCGTCACCCCGGCCGGCGACCGCACCCCCGACGGCCGCACGCTGTTCGAGATCGGCTCGATCACCAAGACCTTCACGGGGCTACTGCTGGCCGAAGCGGTCGCCCGCGGCGAGGTCGAGTTCGACGACCCGATCACCAAGCACCTGCCGGCCGACCTGGTGTTCAAGCCGCACGCGGACCGGGTGCCGACGCTGATGGACTTCGCCACGCACCGCTCGGGCTTTCCGGTCCAGCCGCCGTACATCGCCGCGACGGCCCTACTCGCCGGCCACTCCAAGAACCCGTACTCCGGTTACGACCGCCGGGCCCTCGCGGCGACCTTGACGAATCTCGTGCCGGACGCCCCCGGCAAGAAGTCGGTCTACTCGAACCTCGGGGCCGGCCTCCTCGGCCACGCCCTGGTCAACGCCGCAAAGGCCGACTCGTTCAACGCCCTCGTGCAGGAGCGCGTCGCCAAGGCGTTAAAGTTGCGCGACACGACCGAAGGGCCGACCGGCGAGCAGCGCGCCCGGCTGGCCGTCGGCCACGACAAGGACGGCGAGCCGACCGATCCGTGGGATTTCGCCAGCCTCGAAGCGTGCGGCGGCCTGCGCTCGACGGCCGACGACCTGCTCCGGTACGCCGCCGCCAACCTCGGCGAAGCGCCGACGCCCCTGACGCCGTCGCTGTTGGACGCACAAAAGCCGCGGCAGAACGAGGGCGGCAAGCGCAAGACGGGACTGTTCTGGGTGACGATGACCCTGCCGGGCCGCGACGACCGGATCGTCTGGCACAACGGCGGCACCGGCGGCTTCCGCACGATGTTGTTGCTGCTGCCCGAGACGAAAACGGCCGTCGTCGTGCTGTGCGCCGCCGACCGCGGCCAGGCCATCGACAAACTCGCCCTCGACATCGCGGCAGCGATCGCGCCGAAAAAGTGACCCGGCGAGCCAGGAGCGTGAGCGACTGGAGGTGCCTCGATCTCCAGTCGCTGACGCTCTCGGCTCGCCAGGGTCACTCCACGTCGAATAGCAGCACCTTGCCGCGTGAGTTGCCGACGGCGCATCCCGTGCCGTCGGGCGTGAACGCGACGCACTGCAACTTACCGATCTTCCAGTCGTAGGAGCGAAGAAGTCCACCACTTTTAATGTCGAAGAGGGACACGACATCGTCGCTGCTCAAGCCCGCTAAAATCGCCCCGCCGGGGTGTATGGCAACGTCGCGAAATTGTTTTTTCGTAGGGCTAACAACTATTGTTTGATGTTGACAACCTTTTTTCACATCCCAGCTAAGAATCCGGGTGCTGCGAGCTGTCAGTATTTTGCAGCCGTCCGGCGTAAAGCGAATGGGTTGGAACCGTCCAGAATCAGACTGGAGCGTTGACAACCTTTGACCGTCAATCGTCCGGTATATTCCAATGTCCAGCGTCCGATACATTGCCAAATCCTCACTTGCCGCACGCATGAGCAGAAAGCTCTGGCTATCGGGGGCGAATACGGCTTCGTAAACCTTATTGCCACCAGGCCATGACCAGATAAGTTCTCGTCGTAACTCTTGACCGACACCTTCAAGCCGCCAGCACGAATAACCCACATAGCCTGTCGCTCCCAAAGCGAACCTGGCATTCGATGAAACTGCACCTAGAGACCTGAAATCCGAGGCCTTCAAATCGAAGGATTTACTTCTTGACATATCGAAAAAATCCAAACAGCACCAGTATCTAGAAAAAGACACTCGTCGGAAATAAAATAGCAAGACTCTGTTGTGCCAACGTTTACTAGCCGCGGCCTCTTATCAGGATCTAGCATATCCCAGACGTGGACGTTTTGTCGCGAGCTCGCCGCGACCCAACGCGAGTCGGGTGAGATCGCCAGCGAATAGACGCCGGTCGTACGGCCGCGCAGCAGTTGCATCGGAGCTGGCCTTCGTCAGTGTCCGGCTCGTCGGGTCACTTCGCCCGCAGCTCAGCGACCAGCTCGCGGAGGCGGACTTGGCCCTCGGCGTAGCGGACGCCGCCCTCGTCGTTGGGCCCGCGGTAGCCGTCGAAGACGCCGCGCATGTTGCCCTGCCGGTCGATGACGGCGACGAACGAACTGTGATCGACTTCTTGCCCCGCGACGGGGTTCGGCAGCTTGCTCGGCACCGCGAGGAGCTTGAATCCGCCGTTGATGAGCTTGTGCAACTCGGCCTCGGGGCCGGTCACGAACAGCCAGCGGTCGGGGTGGGCGCGGAAGTTGTCCGCGTAGGCCCGCAACTCCTTCGGCCCGTCCCGGCCCGGGTCCACGGTGAACGTCACGAGCCGAACGTCGTCGTTGTGCGCGAGGTCGAGGTCGGCCTGCAGCTTGGCCATCGTCGCGGTCACCGACGGGCACGGGCCGGTGCAGTGCGTGAAGACGAAGGAAGCGGCCCAAACCTTGCCGAGGAGGTCGGCCCGCGACACCGGCTTGCCGGACCGCTCGGTGAACGTGAAGTCGGGGATCGGCAGCGAGAACGTCGCCGGCGGCTCCTCGACCGGGTTGGCCTTCGGCTTGAACGGCGACGGCAGCAGTAGCGCCGCGGCCAGCCCGCCGACGGCGACGGCGAGGAGCACCGGCGTGAGGGCGGTCTTGAGCCGCTGGAAGCGCGGGGCGGCGGGGAGCGTTGTCGTCACGGGACATCCTTTCAGCCGACGAGGCCGTCCACCGCGAGGAGGACCATGACGCCGGTCAGGTAAACGAGAGAGCCGCGCAGCACCGACTTGGCCGTGACGGTCGTGCGGTGTCGGGCGAAGCGGATCGCGCGGAGCAAGAACCAGACGGCCAGCGGCATCGCCCCGAGCAGGTAGAGCCAGTGGCCCACGTCGGCGGCGAACGGCAAGACGGTCACCGGGACGAGGAGCGCGGCGGTGCCGACCGTCGCCAGTCCCGTGTAAAAACCGTCCGGCCGCTCGACGACCGGGAGCATCTTCATGCCGCCGCGGGCGTAGTCTTCGCGGTGCATGAAGGCGATCGCGTAGAAGTGCGGCAACTGCCAGACGAACAGGATGGCGAACAGCGACACGGCTTTCAGGGTCAGCGTCTCCTGGGCGGCGCACCAGCCGATGATCGGCGGCAGCGCGCCGGGGATCGCCCCGACGACCGTGTTCCAACTCGTCAGCCGCTTCATGGGCGTGTAGACGCCGACGTACAACAGGCCCGTGGCCGCGGCGGCGATGCTCGCGCCGGGGTACGGCAGAGTCACCGCGAGCCAGGCCGTCCCGGCGACGAACAGCGTCACCCCGAACAGCAGCGCGGCGACCGGGGCGACGCGGCCGGCGGGCAGTGGCCGGCGGGCGGTGCGGTGCATCTTCGCGTCCGGCTTGCGTTCGAGCCAGTGGTTCAAGGCGCTCCCGCCGGCCGCAACGAGGCCCGCGCCGAGGAGCGTGTTCAGGAGGCCGAGCCAGTGGAAGTCGCCGGCCGACCCGAGCAGGTAGCCGGCGGCGACGGTGATGAGCGCCATCAGGGCGATGCGCGGCTTCGTCAACTCGAAGTAGTCGGCCAGGGGCGACCGGGTCCCTCGCGGGGCGGCCGCCGGCACCGGCGCGACCGCGAACAGTGCTTCCCCAGGAATTTCCGCGGCGAGACTCAAGGGCGTACTCCGCCGGGGGTGTCGGGCAGTGGTCATTCTACACGGCTCCGGCGGTGGCGTAGGTCTCGCGGGCGACGGCCGGCTCGTCGAAGGCGTCGGGTACCACTTCCAGCGGGATGACCATCGGGCCGCGGGCGACCCGCACGGCCAGGGTCACGACCGTGGTGAGCAGCGCCGCCCCGAGCAGGGTGTGCGCCGTCCGCACGACCGCGCCGTAGCTCGTGATCGTCCGCAGTTCCGGCGGCTTGAGCGCCTCCGGGCCGGTCAGCGCGAACTTGCCGAGGTAGGCTTCGACGCCGAGGACCAGTTGGCCGACGACGATGAATCCCAGAAGCCAGGCGTAGCCGCCGAGGTGCGACCGGGTCGGCGGCGACTTGAAGACGCGGATCAGGACGGCGACGACCAGGCCGACGACGGCGAAGGCGGTCAGGATGTGCAGCCGTTGCGCGACCGGCGACGCGAGGTGCCGCACCCAGACGCCCCAGACCAGTTGCAGCACTACCCCGGCGACCAGCGCGGCGGTCAGGTTCGACAGGGTTGAGCGTTCGGACAAGGGCAACGAATCGTCGCGGCGGCGCGGGGCGGACAGCACGACGGTCGCCGTGAGCAGTGCGAGAGTCACCTGGCCGAACGAGCCGTGGATCGCAGCGAGTTGCGTGCCCATGAGCTGGTCGAGGAAGACCCGGTAGCCGCCGAGCAGCCCCTGGATCATGACGGCGACCAGGCCGAGCGCGGCGACGACCCGGAACCACCGGCCGGGCGATCGGCCCCGCGCGGACGAAGCGCAGGCAACCAGAACCCCCAGCGCGGCGAGGGCGCACATCGGCCCGGTGTTCAACGGCCACTGGAGTTCGCCGCCGGCCTTGCGGGCGCGCCAGGCCGCGCCCATCTCACCGTGCAGGCCGAGGTACGCGACGAGGAGTAGCGTCAAGGCGAGGAGGCCGCACCACTTCAAGTTGCGGTCCGGTTCGGTCGCCCACGCCCCAAAGGCGAGGACCGCCGCGAACAGGCCGATGCCCCAGGCGACGAACCGGTGCGTGTGCTCGATCAAGAAGCCGGTCGCCGGTTCTTGCACCCAGACGTGGCTGTTGACGACCAGGAACCACGGCTCGGTCGGCCAGACGGGGTCGGACATGCCGACGCGGAAGGTCGTGATGAGCGACCCCAGCACGACGACCGTGCCGGCCGCCAGCGCGGTCAGGATTGACCAGGCGTACAGCCAACGCGGTGCGGTGCGGAAGGGCGGTTCGGGGGTGGCGTTCATGGATGATGTTGTCATGGAGATTCAACCGCGAGCGGCGGGGCAGCGTCACGCCCTACTCGGCGGCGTCCGGGTAAACGGCCGCCCGCACGTCGGCGGGGAGCAGGTCGGGCCGGCTCATCGCTTTCGTGAACGCGGCCAGGTCGAGGACTTCCGCGGCCGTCAGCGACGGGTTGGCGGGCATGGCGGCGGCGGGGATGCCGTTGCGGATGCGGGCGACCGCGTCGGCCGGCTCGCGGCCCCACTTCCACTCCCCGCGCGTCAAATCGGTGACGCGCGCGGCCACCCCCCAGGCGTCGTAGCGGTAGCTGTCCGAGTGCCCGTAGCCGGCGTGGCACGCCAGGCAGTTCCGCGCGAACAGGTCGTGACCCCGCCGCAAGGCGTCTTCCCCCGTCGGGAGCGTCACGGCCGGAGCTTTCGGCGTCACGGCCGCGGCTTGCCAGTCGGCGGCGGACTTCTTGGCGGCCGCCACGACCAGGGTCGGGACTTCCGCCGATTCTATCCCTTCCTCATTGGCGAGCGCGACCAGCACTTTCAACTCCGTTTCCCCGCGCTGGCTCAAGTGAACGACGTAGGCCGTCACGGCGTTCAGGTCGGCGTCCGAGATCAGGTCGTAGGCTTGCATCCGCGTTCCCGGCACGCCTTCGCGTAAGATGCGGCGCATCTCGCCGGGGCTGGGCCGCGACCCGTGCGCCGCGATCTTGAACTGGCCCAGGCGGAAGTCGCGCGGGAACGGGTGAATCCAGTCCCCCGCGTTACCCTGTCCGTTCCCGGTCAGCCCGTGGCACTGGTTGCACAGCCGGCGGTAAACCTGCGAACCGGCCGCGAGGTGCTCCGGGGTCATGCCCAGGTCGCCGACCGCCGTGGCGTCCGGGACGCGCGGAGCAGCGGGGGTGCCGAACAGGTCGTCAAGAGCTTCGGTCAAGGCTTCGCGCTCGGCGGGCGGGACGGCCCCCGGTAAGACGACGTGCGCCCCGGGCACCTCGACGTACCCGGCGAGCGTCGCGGTCAGGTTGCCGACGGGAGTCGCGTCCCGCGGTTCCGACGGCGGCGGTTGCAAGACGATCGCGTCGGTGCGGTGCGGGTAGCGGAGGCCGGGGTCGTAGCCGGACGGCGCGGACGACGACCAGCCGAACCAGGCGACCGCCGCGAACCCGGCGCAGGCGGCGACTCCGAGGGCCGCGAGCCGGGCGGACACCCGGCCCCGGCGGGCGACGACGAACGAACGCATAGCCCCCACCTGACGCGGACTAGTACGACACGATGTGCCGCGTGACGTAGTCCGTGATCGTAAAGGTGAACAGGATCACCACCCAGAAGATTGCCGCCCCGGCGCACAGCCAGGTGAGCTTGTCGGCCTGGCGCAGGTCCATGAAGAACACGGCCAGGACCGTCGCCTGAATCGCCGTCACCGCCAGGCTGGCGATGACCTTCATCGGCCCCAGGTCGGAGAAGCCGACCGCGAGCGCGACTGCGGCCAGCACCATCAGCACCGCGAAGGTGACGAGGACGTTGCCCAGTGGCGGCAGCGGGTGTTCGGCCGCCTCGAAAATCACCGGCTTCGGGCCGGCGTGAGTGTCGTGTGCCGTTTGCATGAGTTCGCTCCTGTTAGTGGCTACCGCCGGTGGCGAGACCGACGGCCGACGTGAACTGCTCGACGGCCTGGTGCAGCGTGTGCGGGCCGGCCAAGTACAGCAGCGGCAGCGCGAACATCCAAACCATGTCCACGAAGTGCCAGTATAAGCTCATCACTTCGATGTACACGTGCCGCTCGGGGTACTTGAAGAACCCCATCTGGGCGAGGATCAGTTGCCACGTCAACAGGCCCACGCCGATGATCATGTGCAAGACGTGCAAGCCGGTAATCACGTAGTAAAACAGGAAGAACAGTTGCACCCGGCCGAGGTTGACGCCCGTCGTGTCGAAGTGATTGTGCTTCAACGCCTTCTCGACGTTCATGGCGAACACCGACCGTTCTTGCGGCATGTAACTGCCGTCGGCCTGCTTTTGCAAATCGACGGTCATCTTGGCCGTCGGCATCAACCCTTCCTCGTAGTCGAGGTGATACTCACGGGCCTTCAGTCCGAGGAATGTCACCGCCAAGACGATGGTCGTGAGCAACCAGAACTTGATGCCGGCCTGGTTGGCCTTGTACGCCGAGCGGACTGCCATCGTGCAGGTCAGGCTGCTCGTGATGAGCAGGATCGTGTTGACCGACGCAATGCCGACGTTCAAGGCGGCGCTGCCGGCCTCGAACTCGCGGGGGAACCAGATGCGGTAGCAGGTGTACGCGCAGAACGCGCCGCCGAAGAACAGAACTTCGGTGACGAGGAACAACCACATGCCGAAGCGGACGGTCGCCTGCTGTTGGCGCATGTTGTTGAAGTGATGCGCGACCGGCCCGGCGGGGCCGGCGTGCTCTGCGACGGCGTGGGCGTTAGCTGCCATGAGATACCTCGTGTTGGCCGGCAGCCGGCGCGTAGGCGGGTTCGAGGGCCGGGTTGCTGCCGGGGGTCACGCCGGCGTCGGCGAGCATCCCCAGGCCGTTCGGCAGGGCGTACTCGTAGGGCGGGAAGTAGACCACCGGCGTCTCGTCGAAGTTGTGCATCGGCGGCGGCGAAGGCGTCTGCCACTCGAGGCCGGTCGCCTGCCACGGGTTGCTCCCGGCCTTGCGGCCGGTGAACAGCGACGCGGTCAGGTAGAACAGCGGCATCACGTAGCCGATGCCCTGGATCGACGCGCCGGCCGACGACAGGATGTTGAGGAACTGGAACTCCGGGGCGTAGTTCGGGTACCGCCGCGGCATCCCGTTGAAGCCCAGCACGAACTGCGGCATGAAGGTCATGATGAACCCAACGATCGTCACGACCGCGGCCAGGCGGCTCCAGAAGTCGGAGTACATCTTGCCCGTCATCTTGGGCCACCAGAAGTGCAGCCCGGCCATCCACGCCATCAACATCCCGCCGACCATCGTGAAGTGGAAGTGCGCGATGACGAAGTACGTGTCGTGCAGGTGAATGTCACTGCCCATGACGCCCAGGTACAGCCCGGTCGTGCCGCCGATGGTGAACAGGACCAGGAAGCCGATCGTGTAGAGCATGGGGGCTTCAAAGCTGATCGACCCCTTGTACATCGTGCCGGCCCAGTTGAACACCTTGATGGCCGAGGGCACGGCGACGAGCATCGTCAGGATCGAGAACAGCATCCCGAGGTAGTAGCCCTGGCCGGCGAGGAACATGTGGTGCCCCCAGACCAGGAAGCCGACGACGGCAATGCCGACCGACGACCAGGCGACGGCCTTGTAACCGAAGATATTCTTCCGGCTGAAGCACGTGATGACTTCGCTGATGACGCCCATCCCGGGCAGAATCATGATGTACACGGCCGGGTGCGAGTAGAACCAGAACATGTGCTGGAACAGGATGGGGTCGCCGTCGAGCGCGGGGTCGAAGATGCCGATGCCCGTCAGCTTCTCGGTGGCGAGCAGGACGACCGTGACGGCCAGCACCGGGGTGCTCAGGAGTTGAATCAGGCTGGTCGCGTACATCGCCCAGATGAACAGCGGTAGCCGGCTCCAGGTCATCCCGGGGCAGCGCATCTTGTGGACCGTGGCGATGATGTTCATCGCGGTGAGGATCGACGCGAACCCGGTGATGAAAATCCCCAGGCCGGCGTACAGGACGTTGGTGTGCGAGTACTTCGACGAGTACGGCGGGTACAGCGTCCAGCCGGTGTCGAGGCCGCCGACCGTCAGTTGCCAGACGAAGAACAGCGCCCCGCTGATCCAGACGTAGTAGCTCAACAGGTTCAACTTCGGGAAGGCCATGTCCTTGGCCCCGACCATCAGCGGCACCAGGAAGTTCCCCAACACCCCCGGGATGACCGGGATGAGGAAGAGGAAAATCATGATCGTGCCGTGGGCGGTGAACGCTTTGTTGTACTGGTCGAGTTCCAGGATTGCGCCGGTCGGCACGATCAGGTTCAACCGGACCAGCATGACCGCCAGGCCGCCGAACAGGAAGAACACGCTGGCCGTGACGAGGTACATCAGGCCGATGCGCTTGTGGTCCACCGTCAACAGCCACGACAGGACGCCGTAGTCGTGGTTGAGATAGTGCTGGCGCTTCTTCTCCTGCTCGGGCGGCAGTTCCGGCGTCGGGATCGACTGCGGCGTGTAGTGCAGGTAGGGCACTTTCGTGGTCATGGGGTCGGGCCTCCTCGAAGATGAATGTCAACCCGCCCGCGGAACCGCGCGGCGGGGGGAATTTCGCCGTTACTTGTTGCCTTCGGACGCCTGAACCGGGGCACCGACTGGGGCCGGGGCCATTTCGGTGCGGTCGGGCAGCCGCTCGCCCTTCTTCAAACTCTTGATGTACGCCGTCAGGTTGCGGAGTTCGATCTCGTCCACCTGACTGCTCCCGTAAGCCGGCATAATCGTCTTCCACCCGGCGGCGACTTGCGAAATCGGGTTGCGGATCGACCGGCGAATGTACTCGTCGTCGAACTTTTGCATCGTGCCGTCTTCGAGCGGCCGGTACTCGCCGTACATGCCCGCGAGTTGCGGGGCGCGGGCGTTCGGCTCGTTGTTGTGGCACGAGTTGCACTGCAATTTCAGGAACAGCTTGCGGCCCTCCCAGGCCGGCGACCCGTCCACCGGGTTCTTGCCCGGCATCCGGTAAATGCCCTGCTTCCAAGACTCGTAATTGGCCTTCGACAGCACGTGGAGCTTACCGATCATCTGCGAGTGGCCCTGGCCACAGTACTGGTCGCAGAAGATGTGGTACGTGCCTTCCTTGGTCGGCTTGTACCCGACCGAGATGTACCGGCCGGGGACCACGTCGAACTTCGACCGGAAGGCCGGCACACCGAAGTCGTGGATCACGTCCTCCGAGGTGGCGGTGATCTTCACGCCCGGCTCGGTCAGGGTGCCGCTCGCGTCGCGCTCGTCGCAGACCGGCAGGTGCAGTTCGTTGATCTCCCGCACGCCGTCCGGGTGCTGCATCTTCCACATCCACTGCTTGCCCGCGACGAAGTACTCCGGGGCGTCCGGCGGGATTTTGACCTGCTCGTTGTACAGCCGCACGCCGATCACGAAGAACGACATGAAGAACAGGAACGGGATGACCGTCCAGATCACCTCGACCTTGGTCGAGCCGAGGATGCGCGGGGTCCTGTCGGTCGGGGTCCGGCGGGCGTACAGGTACGAAAACCCGGCGAGCATGGCGAACACCACACTCGCGCCGGCGACGATGACGGCGGTGATGTACCAGAAGAACAGGTCGTACCCGGCCGCGAACTCGGAGGCTTGCGGCGGGAGTATCGCGGACATCTCGATGGCAAACATTTAGCGTCCCTCGTCGGCGGCGGCGGATTCGGTCGGTGTGCCCGGCCGAATGCCGGCGGCGGTCACGATAATCGGCTTCTCGCGGCGGGCTTGCCGCACGGACAAAAAGATCATGGCGAACATGCCGAGCATGACCGGCACGGCGATGATCGCCGTCCACTTCAGCGTCGGCTTGTAGTGGCCTTTCACGTCGTCGTACACGTAGCAGTACTGCGAAATCGCGTCGGACACAGTACCGATCTTGCCGCCGGACGCTTCGACCAGCCCGAGGCGGACGTCCCGCGAGGCGTAGTTGATGCCCATCAGGTAGCGGGAGATTTTGCCGTCCGGGGTCACGATGGCAATGCCGCTCTTGTGGTCGTAGTCGTATTCGGGCCGGCTGTGGAATTCGAGGAGGCGACCGTCGCGTTTGTCGAACCAATCCCCGCGATCGGGGTCGAACGCGAAGCTGCGGTTCTTTGCCCGCAGGGTGTACTCGAAGCCCATCGCCGTGGCGAGCGCGTGGACCTTCCGGTCGGCCGCCTTCACGTCGGTGCCCTGGCCGTGGTTGGAGGTCAGGAACAGCCAGCCCGGACCGTCGGGGGCTTCGGAAGTCCCGAGGTAGTCTTTCAAGAACTCGATCCGCTTCGGCCGGGCCAGGCCGAGGGACGATTCGCGCGGGTCGATGCTGACGATCACCACGTTGAAGGCGTTCCCGGCCGTGAACTTCACGTCCCTGGCCCGCAGGTCTTTCAAAGCGTCGAGCAGGCCCGTCAACACCTGGTTGCACAGCTTCGGGCAGCGATAGTAGGCGAGGACCAGTATCGTCGGCTTGCCGTCGATGCAGGCCGCCAACGTCACCGGCTGGTTGTTGTGGTCGTAAAACTCCAGGTCGGTCGGGACCGGTTCGCCGAGGTTCTGCGTGAAGCCGACGCCTTCCGGCTCCTTGGGGCCGTTGTCGCCGGGAATCGGCTTCAACCCGTAGCCCATCGACCGGCCTTGGGCGTGAGCCGACCCGGTCGCAGCAGTTAGCGCGGCAAAGGCTCCCAGCATCAGAACGGCGACTCGCATGGCAACCCCTCGACGATCAGTCGATTAGTGCTTGGCCGGCTCGTGGGCGGCGGGCTTCGCTTCAGGCTTAACCGCAACCGGCATCGACGGACCACCGCGGCCCGAGTTGGACAGCTTCGCTTTCCCGTCGTTCACGTTGGTGTAAGCCAGGTTGTCCTTGTCCTTGACGGCGTCCGACTTGCGGATCGCCAGTTTGTGGCCGTCGAGGAGCAGTTTCATGGCGTCGGCGATCGGGATCGACGCGATCTTCTTGTCCCGATCGACGTAGCCGGTCTCAACGAGGATTTTGCGGTGCCGCGTCGGGTCGATGAAGTTCTGCGGCCGCAGGTCTTCGGGGCGAATCTCGTAGGTCGCCCCGGGGTATTCGATGGGCCGCTTCGACCGGTAGTGCGTCGGGTCGGTCGGGCTCGATTCGACCTGCTTGAAGTACTCCAGCCGCGGTTGGGCCACGGCGGCGTTCGGGTCGGTCGAACTGATCCGGGCGAACCGCTCGTTGATCGGCAGCGTGCCGATGGCGGCGGCCTGCACGTCGGTACTCGCGTTCGGCTCGGCCTTGCGGACGATCGTGGCGAACAGC
Source organism: Fimbriiglobus sp. (assembly GCA_043745465.1). Taxonomy (GTDB): domain Bacteria; phylum Planctomycetota; class Planctomycetia; order Gemmatales; family Gemmataceae; genus Fimbriiglobus. The sequence continues at coordinate 7,550 of JAYTSV010000115.1, read as the reverse complement.
GTCGTGACGATGGCGAAGCCGACAAGCACGGTGACGACGATCAACAGCGGCACGTACAGGATGGCGCGGGCGTTGAAGCGGTCCGGTTCGTGCCCGGCCTGCACGCTCTCGGTGGTCGCGCCCGGCGGGAGCGTGCCGTGCTCGTCCGCGCCCATCCCGGACATCGACGCGAACAACACGTTCAACGCCGGCTCTTGGGCCGGCTGGCCCGGGCGGGGCGAGTCACTGGGGTTCACGGCGGCCATCGGTCTCTCCTCGGTAGTCGGCCCCACGCGAGCCGGCGGCCCTCCTAAGTGAGGGGCCGGCGCGGCGGGCGTTAGTGGTGTTGGCCCCAGGACGCGACGAACTGACCTTCGGCGTTGGCCGGCAGCACCGGGCGGGAGCCGAGTTCGCGGGCGAAGAAGTAACCCCAGACGCCGCCGACGCCGACGACCGCCGCGAAGGCCATCGGCACGTGCAGCACCGACGACTCGCGGGGCACGCACGGCAGCACCCACCAGATCACGTCGGCGACGCACGCCAAGAAGAGCGTGACGCACATGCCCCGCATCAACCGGGTGTCGGTCTTGACTTCGCGGAACAGCAGCGCGACGAACGGGACAAGCCAGTGGAACGCCATCAGGAAGTACGCCAGGTACTCCCAGCCGTGGTCGCCACGCTTGCGGTAGTAGGCGACTTCTTCGGGCAGGTTACCGGCCCAGATGAGCATGTACTGCGAGAACGACGCGTAGGCCCAGACCATCGTGAACGTCAACGTCAGCGTCCCCATGTCGATGCGGAACTTGTCCTTGACGATGGCCATCGTGTCCGCCTTGTCCGCGTTGATCGTGTAGAACACGAAGATGCAGAACGAGAAGGTCGTCAGGAAGCAGTTCATGCCGTACACGATCGGGAACATGCTCGACGCCCAGGTCGGCTCGACGGACGCCACCCAGATCGTCGAGAGGATCGTCATCGTCAGCACCCACAGAACGACCCCCGGCCCGGCGAGCTTGCGGAGCGTCCGGTACGCGGCCGGATCGTCGTGCTGGTCGTTCTTCCTCATCACGGCGAGCGTGTAGACGGCCAGCACGCCCATCAGCCCGAGGCCGACGGCGGTGACGGCGAGGAACCCGAAGGGGTTGAGCAGGTCGTGAATCTTGTGCTGGGCTTCGACGACCCCTTCGGGCCGCATGTGCTTGGCCGCGGCCACCGTCCCTACGTCGCCCAGGTAGCCGCGGTCGGCCCACCAGAACGGGGACTGCACGCCGTCCGCGACGAACAGGCTCACGGCGACCGGCACCATCAGGACCGGGACCAGCCAGAGCGTGCGGAGCGAGGCGATCAAGCAGCGGCGGAGGACGACGCCCCACGACGCGCTCGTCATGATGCCGACGAGGATCAGGAACAGCGACCCGAGCGGCAGGCTCGCCCAGAAGACCCACCCGATGAGGTATGTCATCGACAGGTCGCGCCAGCCGGACTCGCCGGCCGGACCCATGTTCAGGAAGCCCATCACGCCGAAGGCGGTGAGGCCAAGGGCGGCCGCGCCAAGGGCCACGGTCTGGAGGCCGGCGGCGTTGACGTTGTCGGTCGGGATCGCGGGTTCGCGGTGGTCGTCGTGGTGCTCGGCCATTACTTCGCCCCCGCCTTCGTGAGTTCGTCCCGGTTCTTGGCCGGCAAGTCTTTGTCTTCGACGTACTGGCTCTGCTGGAGCGCCCGCACGTAGGCGATGACCCGCCAGCGGTCGGCCGGGTTGGGCAACTGCGTCTCGTGGGATCCCATGCCGCCGTACCCCCAGGTGATGACCTGGTAGAGGTAGCCGACCGGCGCGTCCTTCAACGCGACCTTTTTACCGTACCGGTCGAAGCCGCGAGAGTGGCCGACGGCCAGGTCTTTACGTGCCTCGCCGACGAAGTGCCCGGCGTCGTGTTCCTCGCCCTTGGGATCGACGTGGTACGACGGCGGCTTCAAGAAGCCCCGCTCGGGGATCTTGCCGTTGCCGTAGCCCGCGCCGCCGTGGCACAGGGCGCAGGCCGCGTTGTACAGCGACTGGCCGCGCTGCAGGTCGCCCATCGTGACCTCGAACGGGAACTCGTTGACGAAGTTCGCCACGTCGGTCGGGGCACCGGCGGTCGGGGCCGTGGTCCCGGTCGGGTCCACGGCGTCCTTCCACGCCTTCGACACGGTCGGGGACTTGCCGGCCGGCGTCAGCCAGGCGACGAGCGGGTCGTCGGCGAGCGGCTGGTTGCGGTGGATGACGCCCTTCTCGAGCGGCCGGACCGACTGCTTGTTGGGGAACATCGCGCTCTCCTCGTAGGGGCGCGGGGCCGGCATCGTCGCCATCTTCTGCTGGCAGCCGGCGAGGGTCGCGACGCCGAGCGCCAGGACGGCGGCGACGGCCCGGGGGGTCGAAGTCATGCGGGTCACTCCGGCACCTCCGCGACGCTCAACGGCTTGAGCGTGTCGAGGAAGTCGCGGGTCGAAGTCGGGTCGTAACGGGGGTCGGTCGCTTCGATGCACAAAAAGAAGCGGTCGCGGGTCGCCCGGGCGAACTGCGGCACGTTGAACAGCGGGTGGTTCGGCTGCGGCAGCCCGCACAGCACGAACAGGCCGATGACGCCCGAGAGGGACGCCGTCAGCACGAGCAGCTCCCAGGTGATCGGGGCGAACTGCGGCCACGAGAACATCGGCTTGCCGCCGACGTTGATCGGGTAGTCGATGCCGTTCAGGTAGTACTGCATGAGGAACCCGAAGGTCGCCCCGCACAGCCCGCCGATGAACATGACCGCGCCGATCTCGGACCGCGGGAAGCCGAGGGCGTCCGCGACCTCGCCGACGGCGTACGGCGAGTACCCGTCCATCCGCGTGTAGCCTTCTTTGGCGGCGGCGCGCGTCGCGTCGATGAGGCCGTCGGCCGTATCGAACTCCGCCAGCAGGCCGTACACGGCCGTTCCGTCGTCTTCGGTGGTGGTCACTTGGCGTTCTCCATGACGGCGTGCCCGTCGCGGCCGCCCTGGGCGTGCGGGAGGAGTTCGCGCATTTCCGTGATCGAGATCATCGGCACGAACCTCACGAACAGGCTGAACAGGGTAATGAAAAAACCGATGGTGCCGATGAACAACATGTAGTCCCACTGAGTCGGGGCGTACCGGCCCCACGACGACGGCAGGTGGTCCCGACTCAGCGTGATCACGATCACGTACCGCTCGAACCACATGCCGATGTGCACCGACAGGGCGATGAAGAACAGCGAGTACATGTTCTTGCGGAGCTTGTCGATCCACAGCATTTGCGGGATCAACGTGTTCGTCAAAATCAGCACCCAGTACGCCCACGCATACGGCCCGTACCAGACGCGCTGCAGGGTCGTGTCCCACTCGTAGATCGAGTGCGAGTACCAGGCCATCCACAACTCGCAGAAGTACCCGTAGCTCACCAGCAGGCCGGTGCCCAACATGACCTTGGCGCAGAAGTCCATGTGCCTGTCGGTGATGAAGTCCTTCATCCCGTAGAACTGCCGCAGGGGCACCGCCAGCCAGATCACCATCGCGAAGCCGGCGAAAATGGCCCCGGCGACGAAGAAGGGCGGGAAGATGGTCGCGTGCCACAGCGGCACGATCGACACGGCGAAGTCGAACGACACGATGGTGTGCACGCTGAACACCAGCGGCGTGCCGAGGCCGGCGAGCAGCAGGTAGAGCTTCTCGTACCGCCGCCAGTGGATCGCGCTGCCGCGCCAGCCCATCGACAGCATCCCGTACACGGAGCGCTGCAGGCGGTTGCGGGCCACGTCCCGCAGGGCGGCGAAGTCGGGGACCAGGCCGACGTACCAGAACACCAGCGACACGGTGAAGTAGGTCGTCACCGCGAACACGTCCCAGCACAGCGGGCTGCGGAACTGCGGCCAGGCGGCGAAGTTCACCGGCACCGGGTACAGCCAGTAGAAAAGCCACGGCCGACCCATGTGCAGCAACGGGAACATCCCCGCGCACATGACGGCGAAGATCGTCATCGCCTCGGCGAAGCGGTTCAAACTCGTCCGCCACTTCTGGTGCAGCAGCAGCAGGATCGCGGAGATCAGTGTGCCGGCGTGGCCGATGCCGATCCACCAGACGAAGTTGATGATCGCCATGCCCCAGGCGACCGGCTGGTTGATGCCCCAGACGCCGGTACCCAGGTAGAGCAGGTAGCCGACGCCGACGACCAGCCCTTGCGTCAGCGTAAAGCCGATGAGGAAGAACAGCCACCAGGCGCGGGGCGTGGGCGTCACCTGGATCGACACGTCGGCGATCTTGTCGCCGACGGTCGCCAGGTCGTGGTTGCCGAGGATCAGCCCCTCGGGGTGCGGGGCGAACTGCGTCGGGGCGCTGTACGTTCTCGCGTCGGGGGTCGTCGGTCGGATTACGGTCGCCATCGGTTAGGCCCCCTTCGGCATGGCAGGGTTGGGGTTGCGGATCGCGGCGAGGTAACTGGTGCGGGGCATCGTGTTCAACTCGGCGAGCAGGCCGTAGTTGTGGTCTTCGGCCTTGGCCCGCAGGACCGCGCTCGAGTCGTCGTTGAGGTCGCCGAAGGTGATCGCCGAGGTCGGGCAGGCGGCCTGGCACGCGGTGACGATCTCCCCGTCCATGATCTTGGGCCGGCCGAACTTGTCGGTCTTGCCCGCGACCTTCCGCTTGTCGAACTCTCGCTCCGTCTCCATCTCGGCGTTGCGGATCCGCTGCACGCAGTACGTACACTTTTCCATCACGCCGCGGGTGCGAACGCTGACCTCGGGGTTGTTAAGCAGCTTCAAGCTCTCTCTGTTGTAGTCCGAGTACTGCAGGAAGTTGAACCGGCGGACCTTGTACGGGCAGTTGTTCGAGCAGTAGCGCGTGCCGACGCAGCGATTGTAGACCTGTACGTTGAGGCCGTCCGGCGAGTGATACGTCGCGTATACCGGGCAGACGGGCTCGCACGGTGCGTTGCCGCAGTGCTGACACATCATCGGAATGACGCGCGTCTCGAAGTCGGGATTAAACTCCACGTCCTTCGGTTCGCGATCGATTTCGAAATAGCGTTCGAGGCGGAGCCAGGCCATTTCACGCGAGCGCGTGATGTTGGCGCCAAAGCCGGTACGATCGGGCATCACCTGCGCGCCCTGCCACGGAGCGCCGACCGTCGGAATGTTGTTCTCTGAGTAGCAGGCGGTGACACAGGCGGAGCAACCGGTGCAACGGGCGAGATCGATCGTCATCGCCCAGCGGCGCTTCGCAACGCCGCTCCAGTGATTCGGATCGTACTGGCCCTTGGCCTTCGACTTCGGATCGCCCATCTCACCTTGCGCGTCATTCGCGACCGGCGAGCGGAGCCCTGGGAGGAAGCCCTGCTTGGCTTCGCCGACGTACGATTCTTTCTCGACTTCCGTCTCGCCCTTAAGGAGCTGCTCGATGGTGAGGGCGCGGGCAATACCGCGTCCGTGCTGACGGCCCGAGCCCTCCGTCGTGACGAGGCGAGAGTTGCCGGCGGCCTTCTTGACCGACGCTTTCGTACTTACCAGTGCCGTCGCGCCCGACTTGAGATCTTCGGCCTGCGGCACGAGCGACATCGCATTCGAGCCGCAGCCGTTCGCGTAGCGACCGTAATCGGTGTGTCCGCGGCCGGTCGCGATCGCGATCGTGTCGGGACGCAGACCGATGTAGAGATAGACCGGCGCCGTGATCGCACCCTGCTTCGTCTCGACGGTGGCGTGATCGCCCTCTTCAATGGCGAGCTTCTTCGCGGTTTCCGGATGGAGCTCGATGACCGTCTGCCACGCGATCTTTGTGACGGGGTCCGGGAGTTCCTGGAGCCACGGCTTATTGGCGCCGCGTCCGTCGCCGAGGAGCGCCGAGCGATACACGAAGAGCGTGTACTCACCAGTAGAACGTGCAACGCCTGAGGTCGTCTTCGCCGCGACCGTCTTCACCGCCGGAGCGGCGAGCGACGAGCCATTGAGCATTCCCTTCGGCAGCGCGTTGGTGAGCGCGTTGTTGCCGCCGATACGGCCGGCGATAAAGGCGCGATAATCCACCGGCATCTTCGACGCCATCGTCGGATCGCCCTTCGCCGCGGCGATCAGCACATCGGCCGTCGCGCGTGTGTTGAAAACCGGATCCATCACCGGCTGCTGCAGTGCGAGCGTTCCCTTCACCGGCTCCGCGTCGCCCCAGCTTTCGAGCGAGTGGTTGTCGGGGAGCACGAGATCGGCGAGCGACGTCGTCGCGTCCGGGTAGCTCGAGAACGACACTTTGTACGGCACGTTCGCGAAGGCCTCGGCGAACTTCACTGCGCCCGGCATCGTGTGCGCCGGATTCGCGCCGCGTACAAAGGCGATGCCGACCTTGCCAGCGGCCATACGCTCGGCCGCTTCGCGCACCGACGAGTGCGGCGCAATGCCTTCGTATGCGAGCGACGCTTCGGCCGGCTTGACCGTGACGCCGACGTTGCCGAGCGCCTTGTTGATCTCGTTGACCGCGATTGCCGCGTCGGTTGCGCCTTCGCCATCGCCGCCGGCCAAGAGCAGGCTCGGCTTGGCCGACTGCAGATCCTTGACGAGCGATTCGAGCGATGCCAAGGAGACGCCACAGGTATCGGCGGCCGACTTGAGGGCGCCACCAGTGCCCCGCAACGCGGCGAGGATTGCATCGGCGAGCGCCTTTTCCGTACCGGCGCGGGCCGGGATCCACGTGTCAGCGTTGAGCCCGGTGAGCGAGCGGCGCGGTCCGACGTAAATCATACGCGGCGCGCCTTCGAGCTTGGCGCGGGCGTCGGCGAAGTCGAGCTGGTGCGAGACCGAGAGGCCCCACCCGTCGAGGAAGTCGGCGCCGAACGAGACGATGAGTTTCGCGGCGCCGAAGTCGAGCGTTGGCCACGCAACATTATATGAAGCGCGGTTGGCGGCGATCGTTGAGATCGGCGCTTCGGCGTCGTAGCCGATGTGCGCGGGCATGCCGTAGCCCGCGAGCCACAAATCGAGGAACGCCGGAAACGAGCCCTGCTCGTGCTGATTGATGAAGACGGCGCCGCTCGCTGTACCCTTGCTCTTGGCTTCGCTGAGTTTCGCGCGAAGCGTTTCGAGCGCCTTGTCCCACGTCGTGGCGACGAGCTTGCCGCCCTCGCGAATCATCGGACCGCGGAAGCGATCCGGATTGTAGAGGCCCTGCAGCGACGCTTGACCCTTGGCGCAGAGCGCGCCGCGATTCACCGGATGATCCGGATTGCCCTCGGCCTTGATGGCGCGGCCGTCGCGGGTCTCGATGATGAGACCGCAGCCGGCGCCGCACTCGCGACAGGTCGTGGCGTAGAACGACGAGACGCCCGGCACCGTGTTGTCCGGCGACGTGACGTAGGGAATCAGCTTCTCGACTTTGGTGTCGTAGCAGCCGGCAATGGAAGTCGCGGCTCCCGCGACGCCGAGCACCTTGAGGAAATCGCGGCGCTTGACGCCCGTGGGCAGCGACTGGTCGGTGACGTCCTGGCTCATTCGCTGTGTCCTAGTAATGGCAGTTGGTGCAATCGTACGACGCCTTTTTGCGCGGCATCGCGAGCGT
>JAYTSV010000114.1:0-5882 GCA_043745465.1 Fimbriiglobus sp. | reverse complement strand
GGGCGTACCACATGGAAACGTGGGGCTTGGCCGCCCTCGAAGCCGGCCTCGCGGCCGACGCCGAGGAGGCGTTTCAGGAGGCGCTCGCCCACGACGCCGGCAGTATCCGCGGCGCACTCGGCCTTTGGGCACTTTGTACGCGCCTGGGCCGGACCGACGAAGCGGCCCGCTACTTTAAGCTCGCGCAACGCTGTTGGGCCAAGGCCGACGCAACTCTGTTCGACCGGCTACGGTCCGACTTCACGCACGCGGCCGAGGCCTTACCATTACCGGTAGTGACCGCCGCCACGGCCGACGAAGGGGATCGACGATGACCGCGCTCCTGGCGACGTTGATCGCACTCGCGGCAGGCGAGCCGTGCGTTTCCGGCGTGCCCGTCGGCCAGCGGCCGGGGCCGTACAGCTTTCTCATCGCCACCGGCCCCGAGCGCGGCAAGCAGGAGTGCTACGTCTGTGCCCAGGCGGACAAGCCGACCGTCATCGTCTTCGGCCGGACGCTGAGCGCCTCGACCGGGAAGCTCCTTGCCGTGCTCGACGCCGAGACTATGGCGGCCAAGGACGCACGACTCAAGTGCTGGTTCACGCAGTTGACCGAGACGGCCGACCTCAACGAGTTGGCCAAGTGGTCGCAGACGCACGCGCTGAAAAACCTCGTCGTCGGGGCGTACGAAGACGCCGACGGCCCGCCGGGGTACAAGCTCAGCCCGGAGGCCGAGGTGACGGTCGTGATGTTCGTCAACAAGAAAGTGGTCGTCAACGTCGCCCTGCGGGGCGACGAGGTGACCGCGGACCGGATCGCCGAGGTCCGCGCGAGCCTGCCGCGGATGCTCGGGACGAAGTGAACCGGGTTACGTCACCTTCGCCGGGCTGACGAACGACGCGAGGTCGATGAGCTTTTCCGTGCCTGCGACGGTCGAGGTGAAGTAGGTCGCCGCGACTCCGCGGAGGTCGGTCCCCGGGAGCAGTTGGCCGCCGCTGACCCGCACGCCCTCGTCGGGAATGACGGGCACCGGGGGCGAACTGGCCATCAACCCGCGGAGGCTAGCGGGCTGGTTGGCTTGGTCCTGTGCGGCTTGTCGGAGCGACGCATCGCCGGTCGGGAAGATCGCAATCGTCGCCCCGGTCGTGCCGCTGTAGATGCCGACTTCCGGGACGCCGGCCGCCGAGCCGGTCAAGATTTGCAGCTTGCCGTCCACTTTCAAATCGCTCAGCGCCACGTCCACTCCGCCGCGGCGAGCCGGGTCGTGGGCGAAGAAGTTTTGCACGATCGCGTTCGTCGGCACGTCCCAGACCGAGACGCGCGGCCCGCCGCCGAAACCGGCCCCGACGACGACGCGGGACGTACCCGCCCCGGCCAGGTCGCCGACGGCCAGCGACAGCCCGCCCCGGTACGCCGGCTCGAACACTTCGATCGACTTCAACAGCGAACCGTCCACGGAACTGAAGACCTTGACCGTGCTCGACCCGGCACTCCGCGGTACGGCGACGATGTCGGGGACGCCGTCGCCGGTCACGTCCGCGACGGCCGTCAGCACGCCGCCGGTGAACGTCGGCTCGTAGGCGAAGAACTGGAAGCGGACCGTGCCGTCCGCGTTCAACACCTTGATGACCGGTGCGATCCCGATGTCCGCGCCGACCGCCGCGATCGCCCCGGGAGTCACCGGCGGAGTGACCGGAGGCGTGACGGGCGGGGTGACCGAGGGAGTCACGGGAGGCGTAACCGGCGGCGTGACGGGAGGGGTGACCGGGGGAGTCACGGGCGGCACCGGGCTGGTCACGGTCACGACGAGCGGGTCGGAGATGCCGGCCGCGACGGTCGTGGCCGTGGGCGTGAAGCGGGCCGTGATCGACTGTTGGCCTGCCGTCGGGAAGTTCGTCGTGAACGCGGCCGTACCGCCCGTCACGGGGATCGTCGTCAGTTGCGTCCCGCCGTTGAAGACGTTGATCGTACCGTTCAAGTCCTGAGGGCCGCTCGCCGTGGCCGTGAACGTGACGCTCTCGCCGGGCACCGGGTTGATCTTGCTGGCCGTGAGCACGACCTTTGGCGCGACGTTGAATGTGAAGGCCTGGGTGTCGTAGTTGGTCGCCGTTTCGAGGCCCGAGCCGCCGGAGCGGTCGAGGTTATCGCGGACCCCGGCCTTCAATGTGATCGTGCCGAAGAAGCCGGCCGCGGGGGTCAACGTCGTCACGCCGGTGGCGGGGTTCAGCGTCACCGCGACGTTCGCCGGGTCGCCGCTGAAGTTGGCGTTCAACACTTTGTAAGTGACCGAGTCGCCTTCGGTGTCGGTGCTCGACAGCGTGAACGAGACGGGCGCACCGCCGACGGACGTCTGGGTCACGAGCGGGCCGAGGAACGGGCGGTTGTTGATCGCGTTCGTCTTGCCCGTGAGGACCGCCGTATCGACGGCCGGGACCGCGGAGCCGTCGTTGGCGGTCACGGTCAGCGTCGTCAACCCGGCGTTGGCAAACCCGGCTTGCGGCGTCACCTTGACGACGGCGTCGGCGGTGTCCGTGAACACACTGGCCCCGGTGATCGTCACCGGGTTGACCGGCTGCGACCCGCTGAGTTGGGTGCCGCGAATCTTGGCGTACGTGTCGAACCCGGCCGTGAGAATGCCGAAGATCGTGTGGTTGAAGTTCAAGTTCTGCGGCCGGCTGGCGAGCGACAAGCCGAGGTCGGTGATGAAGAACTGCGAGTTGTTCGTGTCGTCCCCCGAGTTGGCTTCGGCCAACAGGCCGTTGGACGCGAACGTGAAGGCCGGGTTGAACTCGTCGCTGAAGTCCGGCCGGGTCGAGCCGCCGACGCCGTTGCCGGTGGGCGAGCCGCCCTGAATCACGAACCCGGGCACGACGCGGTGAATGAGCTTGCCGTTGTAGAATCCGTCGTTGACGAGGTTGATAATTTGGGCGGTTGCCAGCGGGGCCGCGTCCTCGAAGAGCCGCATCGTCAGGGTGCCGGAGAACGGCGCGTTGGCCGAGTCGGTCCCGGAGACGGTGAAGCGGACGCTCCGCCCCCCCTGCACCACTTCGGCGGTCGCGTTCGGGTTGCTCGACGTGACCGTCGTCGTGACCGCGCCGTTGGGGGTGTTCGACACCGTGACCGGGAGGTACAGCGGCGAGTTGACCGGCAGTTCCTGGTCGGGGATGTCGAGTAGGGTCACCGACGGCACGTCGCGGCCTTCGAGGGTGACGAGGTGCAACTTCGAGCGGAACGGGCCACGACGCATCACGGTAACCTCCAAAACGACGCGGCACCGGGCCGACATCCCGCGGCACCGTCTCCCGTCTACATTCGTACCCCGTCCGGGATTCGCTCCGGGGGGAATGCGAACTTGCCCCCCGGTCGCGTTGCCACCGGCGGAAAAACCCGTCCCGCCGTCGCCACCGGTCGATACCGGGTTATTCGGGCGATTCTCTCGCCGACTCTTTCTTTACGTACTCCTTGAACCCGGCCATGTTGTACGAGATGTACAAAAAGGCGTGGTGCAGAGCCTGGTACGTTTCGTCCTCGGGGTCGTCGGCGTAGTCCTTGCGCAGGGCGTAAAGTTTGGCGAGCAGTTGGTCCGCGTTCATGGTCATGGGCCGGGTTACTCCGATAGCGGCCGCCGGCGGGCAGGAATTGGACGGGGCACGGCGGGGGATGGTTGGCACAACCCCCCACTTTACCTAAACTTTTCCCAGGGAATCGCCTCAGTCCGCCATCTCGGCACCATCTTAGCCGTCTTGACAGTATCCCGGCCAGAGTGATACAAACTCGAATCCCTCACCAGTAGTCCCGCGAACCGAGGTGATCGTTAAGAGCAGCAGCCAACCGCTGTGCGTCTGGTTCATCGTCTGGGACGTGGTCGTCACGGTCGCGGCCTGGCTCGGCGCGTACCTCATCCGCTTCGACACCGGCATCCCCCTCGTCAACAACCACCAGCCGGACTTCGACCTGTGCATCGGCAACTTGCCGATGGTCATCATCCTGTCGCTGGTGTCGTACCGCCTCGTCCACCTGTACGAAGTCCACCGGCTGCGGCGGGTGCGGGAAGAAGTCGTCGCCGCCGCGAAGGGCGTCGGGCTGCTGTCGCTACTCGTCATGTCCACCAACTTCGCCCGCCAGTACCCATACGAGTCCCGGCTGGCGATGGGCATTTTCGCCGCCGCGACCTTCGTCGGCATCGTCGTCTTCCGCCGCCTGAGTTGGATCGTCCTCGGCCGCCTGCGGGCGAGCGGGTACAACCAAAGTCACGCACTGATCGTCGGGACCGGCCGACTGGCCCGGCGGACCGCGCGGTCACTCGAACACGCCTCCTGGATGGGGATTCAGACCGTCGCCTACGTCGATGACCAGGCCCCGTCGGACTCCCAGGAGCGCGCCGTGATCGGGCCACTGAGCGACCTGCCGCGCCTCGTGCAGGAACTGCACATCGAGCACGTGTTCATCGCCCTGCCCCTCAACCGGTACGCCGACGCCCGGCGGGTTTTCGATACGCTGTCGCAGAGCCTCGTAGACGTGCGCATTGTCGCCGACGTGCCGGCCCTGACGGCCCTGTCGTTGACCACGACCAGCCTGCACGGCATGACGTACATCGGCCTGCGCGAAAGCCCCTACCACGGCCTCAACGTCGTCGTCAAGCGGGCGATGGACTTGCTGCTGTCGGCCGTGGCCATCGTCCTGTTCTCGCCCGTTTTGGCCCTGGTCGCCGCGGCAATTCGCCTGACGAGTACCGGGGCGATCCTGTACCGCCAGGAGCGCTGCTCCCTCAACGGCAAGAGCTTTTCGATGCTCAAGTTCCGCACGATGACCGTGGACGCCGAGGTCGGCACGGGACCGGTCATGACCTGCCACAACGACCCCCGCCGGACGCGGTTGGGCAGCTTCCTGCGAGCGACCAACCTGGACGAATTACCGCAACTCTTCAACGTCTTCCGCGGGGACATGAGCCTGGTCGGCCCGCGCCCCGAACGGCCGGTTTTCGTCAACCAGTTCCGCAAGACGATCCCGAACTACATGGCCCGGCACGCCGTGAAGTGCGGCATGACCGGGTGGGCGCAAGTGAACGGCTGGCGCGGCAATTCGTCGCTCCGCAAGCGGGTGCAGTACGACCTGTACTACATCACGCACTGGAACCCGTGGTTCGACCTGCGCATCATGCTCATGACGGTGTTAACGATGCTCGGCCGTAAGCAACGCCACGCCTACTGACGGAATTGGATTTGACTTCCCCGCCGCGAGCGACGATACTAGCAACATGACTCGCGTCCTGTTAGCCGTGATGTTTCTCGCCGGCAGTATCACTGTCCCGAAGGTTTGTTGCTGCCCAGTCGCCACGTCCAACCCTACTGTCGCAAACACCGACTGCGTGCCGGAATTGTCGAGCCAGTCGAGTTCGTGCTGTTCCAACGGCACGTGCAGCCATCTTGCGACCCCGCCCGCGTTCCCGGCCAACATGCCGACCCCACCCTGCCCGTGTGCCGTCGCTAGCGTCCCCGCCGAAAACTTGGCGTTGCCGGAAGCTCCTGCCACGGTGATCTCCGACGCGCTTGCATCGACCTTGCCACCGGCGTCGTTCGTGGTCGTCTACCCGCTCGACGTGGCTTCGACCCCGTTTCTCGTTCGCACTGTTGACCCACTTCATTCCGGCCGCGACCGCCTGACGACGTACTCCCTCCTCCTCTGCTAACACTTTTCGACGAACGACTCCGGCATTGCTGGACGACTCCGCAATGCGGGGTTCTGCAGATCGATGCACATGCTGGATTGCGGCCGATCTGATTCGGCCCGCAAATCAACAACGTTAGGGGTTACGCAGTTCACTAGTTTTGTACACTAACCAGGCGTGATCGATTTCAGGCTGAAAACAGAAATATGCGACCGTGAGCCGAAATACTTGGTGT
>JAYTSV010000113.1:0-5888 GCA_043745465.1 Fimbriiglobus sp. | reverse complement strand
CCGGCGCAGTCGCCGAAGTACCCCGAGACGAAGGGCCAGCCCTACGTGCGTCCGCCGGCGTACATGGCGTACCCGCCGTTCCTGGAGCCGGGCTGGCGCTATGAGCTGTGGACGCCGATGAAGTACCACCGCGGCAACCACTTCTGGCTCGACAGCTTCTAAACGAGACGGCCCTTCGCTGCGATCGCCAGGCACTCCGCGGAGTGCCTGGCGATCGCTTCGTTCCGTGAGGGGTTCCGCGAACAGACTGGAGGCGGATGAAAGGATTTGGGGATTTATCACCACAAGGTCAACCCTAGTTGGTATGCTTGGTCGTTGGGTGGCAAGATTTTGATGTCATGAGTGTGTCGCTCAATGATCACCTCTCCAGGAGCCCGTTCGTGCCACAGTACTTCGTCCGGTTCCCCAGCGAGTCGATGCGGCCGATGGCGATGCCGATGTTGTCGGCCGACCCCGAGCGGTATCGCCCGTTCGAGTCGGCGACCCAGGACCAGATTCTCATCGCCGACCTGTCGGACGACCAGCGGTACGCAGCCGAGCAGAACGGCGCGAAGGTGTACGAGGACGTGCAGTTTTACGCCACGGCAGCCGCGGGGAACCCGTTCCGATTGCCGGGGCAGTCCTGCGAGTACTGGGAGCGGGCCGTCGCCCGCCCGACCGACCTGGCGCTGATGACCCCGACGGCCGCGACCTGGCAGACGAAGACGATGAAGGACGTGATGGACCACGTCAACGCCCCGAAGGCGTGGGCAAGGAAGGCCCGCGGGAAGGGCGTGACGGTCGGCATCGTGGACACCGGAGTCTCGTCGGTGATGAAGGAGTTCCCGCCAGCCCGACGCTCGGCTCACAGCAAGAGTTTTGCGTACACGTCCGGCCCCTGGGTGGACGCGGTCGGGCACGGGTCGATGTGCGCCGCCGCGGCGGCCGCGTCGGCGAATGCCGGCGGCAAGTACGACGGTGTTGCCCCCGACGCGACGATCCTGTCCGCCCGCACGAACTTACTCGCGACCGACGTTTACAAACTGTACGACTGGGTACTCTCGAAGAAGAAGTCCGGGGAGATTGCCGGCCCGATCGTGATGAGTAACAGTTACGGGATGTACGTCTGCAGCGCCCCCGCCGGCCTGCCGGCGGACCACCCGTACCGGCAGATCGTTCTGGACGCGGTCGCCGCCGGGATCGTCGTCGTCTACGCGGCCGGGAACAACCACGCGGCCGGGGTGTGCGGCAACGACCCGACCAAGTGCTCGCCGAACACCATCTGGGGGGTGAATTCGATCGACGAGGTCTTGTCCGTCGGCACGGTCAACTCGGATAATCGGATGGACACCGGCGAGCACGGCAACTCCAGCCGCGGTCCGGGGCAGTGGTCGTCCGCCCACAAGAAGCCGGACGTGGTGGCCCCGACTTACGGCGAGGTCGTCTGGGGGGGCGGGTATCAGGTGATGGAGTGGTGGGGCACGAGCGGGGCCTGCCCCCAGGTGGCCGGCCTGGCCGCCCTGATTCTGGGGTTGGACCCCACCCTCAAGCCGGCCCAAGTCGGCGACATCATCCGCGACACCTGCCGCGACATCCAACTGCCGAAGGCCTGCGCCGGGGCCGGGCTGATCGACTGCGAAGCGGCAGTCGATCGGGTCAAGCCCCGGCCGAAGGGTAAGCCGACGAACGGCAAGACATCGGGCAAGCCGCAGAGGCGGCCCGTGACCGCATGATCAAGGGGACAACGATGAGCGAGCAACGCCGTTCCGGGTTCGCCCAATTCCTCGACGACGGCAAGCGTGACGACTTCGTCCGCGATGTGCTGGTGGGCGACTCGCTGCTCACCGGCCGGGCCTACCTGTCGGGGAGCCGGCCGACGATCGTCTTCGACAACCTGACCGACAGCGAGCAACGAAAAGTCGCGTGCGCCCTGGAAGGCATCGGCCGGTGGGTTGAGGACGTGCAGTTCGAGGCGACGGGCTGACATCGGGGGACTCGCTTGCCGCGGCCTCAGTTGCGCCGGCTTAAGACAGTAGACTGACGACCGCCACGCCTGCGGTGGAGCCGTCGTTCTTGCCTACGACACACTACCTCACCCCCGAGGCCCCCGCCGCGTGACCGAACCCCCCGTCACTGGCCATGCCACGCCGGCCGTAGTGCGCTCCGGCCGCGAGAGCCTGTCGGCCGCACTCGCGCTGACGGTGCTGCGCCTCATGGTCCGGGCGCGGGCGATGGAGGAGCGCTCGATCAAGATGTCGAAGTCCGGCGAGGCGTACTTCTGGCTCGGCGGACCCGGCGAGGAGGCGTTCAACACCTGCCTGGGCATGCAAGTTCGCTGCGGCGAAGGCACTTCGTTCGACTACCTCCACCTGCACTACCGCAACTCGGCGACCCTCCTGGCCATGGGCATGCCGATGCTCGACCACTTCCGGCAGATGGCGATGGCCGTCACCGACCCGTTCAGCCGCGGCCGCAACTTCGTCGGCCACTACGCCAAGCGCGAGTGGAACGTCGTCCCCGTGACGAGCGTCATCGAGGTGCAGTACCTCATGGCCCCGGGGACCGCCTTGATGCAGAAGCGGGCCGGCGGCGAGGGCATTACCGTCGTCACCGGCGGGGACGCGGGCACGGCCGAGGGGGACTTCGAGAGCGGCCTGATCTGGAGCAGCCGGCCGGGCCAGGAACTGCCGGTGCTGATGATCGTCACGAACAACCGGGCCGGCATTTCGACGCCCCACGAGACCCAGCACGCCGTCCGCCGGATCGCCGACCGGGCCGGCCCCTACGGCATCGCCCACGAGACGATCGACGGCAACGACCCCGTCGCGGCCTGGCACGGCATCGACCGGGCCATGCGGCACGTCCGGTCCACCAAGAAGCCGTACCTGTTGGAAGCCAACGTCAGCCGGCTGCACGGGCACAGTTCGTCGAGCGGGGCGCAGCGGCAGTGGGCCGAGGCCGACCCGCTCGAACTGTTCGAGCGGAAGTTGCTCGACGCCGGGGCCATCGACGCCGACGCGGTGTACGCCCTGCGGGCCGACGCCAAGGTCGAGGCGGACGAGGCCGTCGTGCAGGCGACGAGCGAGCCGAAGCCGACGGCCGCGGACGTGGAGTGGGGGACGTACGCCCCGAGCCGCGTCGATGTCGTTTACCCGGACGACTACACCGGCCTGCCGGGGCGGTAGAATGGCGGGACGATCCCCCGTCCGCCCGGAGCCGCCCCATGAGCCGTCGCCTCGCCGCACTCCTGTTGACGGCCGCGTTCGCCCTCCCTGCTTGTGCGCAAGCCCCGGCGACGACCGACCCGGTCCGCCTCGCCCGCATTCGCGCGGCCAAGATGCCGGCGCTGTCCGGGCCGGTGTCGTTCGACACGCCCGAGGCCGACGCGATCCTCGCCGCCCTCGAAATCTACCCGCCCGACAACCCGTTCAACCAACTCGTCGAAGCCTGGCCGGTCCACCCGGACTCGACGGCCATCGTCGCCTCGATCGGCGCGGCCAAACCGTTGCGGATGAACTCGGACATGGGCTTCGTCCTCGTGCCGCCGAGTCAGCCGCGCGTCCCGTTCAAGATCACGGCGTACCCCGACGAGGCGGACAAGGGACCGTTCCCGATCCCCGACGCGGTGCCGATCGAGGGCTGGCCGGCCTTCTACCAGGAAGACCCGGAGCGTAAGAAGCTGACCCTCGACGACGTGCAGCGCGACCGCGCGAACCTCGGCGGCGACCGGCACGCGATCGTCGTGGACCCGGTCAACCGCGTCGCCTACGAGTTCTTCGGGATGAAGAAGACGGCCGCCGGGTGGCAGGGGTACTCGGTGAAGTTCGACCTGACGACGAACAAGCTGCGGCCGGACGAGTGGACCTCGGCGGACGCGGCCGGGCTGCCGATCTTCCCCGCCGTCGTGCGGCACGACGAGTTGCAGCGCGGCCGCGTCGAGCACGCCCTGCGGGTAACGGTGTCGCGCAGCCGCAACGCCTACGTGGCCCCAGCGACGCACTTCGCCAGCCGCCTGACGGACACGACCCTGCCGCGCATGGGCGAACGCCTGCGGCTGCGCAAGGACTTCGACACGGCCGGCTTCACCCCGCCGGCCCGGGCAATCCTCGACGGCCTGAAGCGGTACGGGATGCTGGTCGCGGACAACGGCCTCGACTGGTGCATCTCCGTCACCCCCGACCCCCGCATCGCCCCGATGCACGACGAGTTCCGCAAGGTGAAGGGCAGCGACTTTGAAGTCGTCACGGCCCCGCGCTAAGGGCCGCGGGCGACGGCGCGCCGGGTCGCGGGCGGGCCAACTCGCCGCCGGGCGCGTGCGGTGATAGGTTAGTGAAATGACGCTCCCGCTCGATGACCCGTCGCTTTACCTCAACCGCGAGTTGAGTTGGTTGCAGTTCAACCGCCGCGTTTTGGACGAGGCCCGCGACCCGTCCGTGCCATTGCTGGAGCGGGTCAAGTTCCTGGCCATTTTCGGGTCCAACCTCGACGAGTTCTTCATGGTCCGCGTCGGCGGGCTGCAACAGAAGGTGCTCAACGGCATCACCCGCGGGTCGATGGGCGACAAGATGCGGCCCAAGGAGAACTTGGTCCGCATCCGCGAGGTCGTGGCCGAACTCGTCGAGGCCCAGTACCGCTGCTGGCAAGACGAGGTCAAGCCGGCCCTCCGCGAGCAGGGCGTCGTCTTACGCGGCGAGAAAGACCTGACGCCCGACCACCGCAAGTTCGTCCAGGAAATGTTCCGGTCGCAAATCTTCCCCGTGCTGACGCCGCTGGCCGTGGACCCCGGGCACCCGTTCCCGCACCTGGCGAACAAGTCGCTGAACATCGCCGTGGTGCTCCGCCGGCCGGGCGAGCCGGACCTGCTCTTCGCCGTCGTCCAGGTGCCGCCCCTGCGGCCGCGCCTGGTCGAGTTGCCGCTGGAAGCCGACCGGCCCAAGAACGCCATCGCGTTGCTGGCGCTGGAAACCGTCATCCGCCTGCACCTCGGCGACCTGTTCCACGGCATGGAGATCGTCGAGTCGGTCTGCTTCCGGGTGACGCGGGACAGCGACTTCGAGCTGGAAGAAGAGGAAGTCGACGACCTGCTCCGGGCCATTGAAGAGAACGTCAAGCAGCGCCGCCGCGGGCACCCGGTGCGGTTGGAGATCGAGGGCACGGCCCCGGCCGCCGTCGAGCAGTTCCTGACCGCCGCCCTGGACATCCTGCCCGAGGACGTGACCCGGGTGCCGGGCGAACTCGACCTGACCTTCCTGTTCCAGGTCCACGCCCTGCCCGGGTTCGGCAGCCTGCGGGACGCCGCCGCGGTGCCGACGCTGGTCAAGGAGTTCCCCACGCCGCAGGGCATGTGGGCGGCCATCCGCGCGCGGGACATCCTCGTCCACCACCCGTACGAGTCGTTCAAGCACGTCGTCGATTTCATCGAGGCCGCGGCCGACGACGACAACGTCCACGCCATCAAGCAGACGCTGTACCGCACGAGCAGCGACAGCCCCATCGTCAAGGCGTTACAGCGGGCCGCCGACCGGGGCAAGCAGGTCACGGCCGTGATCGAGTTGAAGGCCCGCCTGGACGAAGAGCGGAACATCCTCTGGGCCAAGGAACTCGAGAAGTCCGGGGTCCACGTCGTGTACGGGTTCATCGGCCTGAAGACGCACTGCAAGGTCGCGCTCGTCGTCCGCAAGGAGGAGAACGGCACGATGCGCCGGTACGTCCACCTGGGCACCGGCAACTACAACCCGCAGACGGCCCGGACGTACACCGACATCGGCCTGTTCACGGCCAACCCCCGGTTCGCCGACGACGCCACGCTCCTGTTCAACTACCTGACCGGGTACGCCGTCGGCCCGCAGTGGCAGAAGCTGATCGTCGCCCCGACGCGGTTGCAGCCGTTCATGCTCGAAAAGATCGAG
>JAYTSV010000112.1:0-5926 GCA_043745465.1 Fimbriiglobus sp. | reverse complement strand
GCCGCTGACGGGGAAGACGTACCGGGCGGTGAACGTCGGCATCGTCACATCCCCGAGACTTCCTCGATCTTGCCGGCCCGCCACGCCCGGTCGAGGCTGCGGCGGTAGTACCACTGCGAGCCGACGAGCAGCACGACGGTCGTGATCGAAAGGGCCAGCGTCAACTCGCCGTCGGTCCACTTGGCCAGCGGCGACGCGGCTAGCGGCGACCCGGCGGGGGCGGGGCCGGTCAGCGACCGGCGCATCCCTTCGAGCCAGTACGTCGTCGGCAGGCACAGCCCGATCGCTTGCAGCCAACTCGGCAAGACGCTCAGCGGGAAGACGACGCCCGACAGGAAGTAGACGACCCCGGCGATGCCCTCGCTGAGGAACGACCCGCTGCGCGACATGTTCAGCATCGCCGACGCCAGGACCATCCCGGCCGACCACAGCATGACGCTGCCGATGCCGAGGTAGACGAGCAGCCCCAGGACGTTGACGTTGGCCGGGTCGAGGGCGGCGCGGACCGGCGGCAGGAACAGCCCGGCGGCGAGCGTGATGACGGCCCCGCCCAGACCTTCCGCCATCTTGGCCAGGCCGCGGCCGAGGAAGTAGACCTGGAAGTGCGCCGGGCTGATGAAGATGTACTTCAACATGCGGTACGACTCGCGGTCCGAAATGACGACGCTGCTCATGCCGAACATGACCGCGCCGACGAGGCCGTAGCAAGCGTTCGACACGTACACGTAGGGCAGGAACTCCATCGGCACGCGGCCGGCCGTGCCCCCGGCGTTCGCCCCGAGGTCGGCGGCGTACTTGGCCGCGTAGAACATGCAGACCAGCATCATCGACCCGGTGATCGGCTTGACGACCAGGTACAGGACGAACAGCTTCCAGTTGGCCCAGTTCGACTCGATCTGCCAGCCCAGCCAGGTGGACCAGCGCAACGTCCGCCAGGGTTCGGTCATCGCGGCGCGTCTCGCAAGGGTACGGGGTGACGCTGCATTTTAGCGACCCCCCGGCCACCCGGAAGCGGCCGCGCCCGGAGTTTCCTGCGCGCGAACGCCCGGAGAACTCCGGGCGGTGGCGGTCTTGGCCGGCCGTCTCAGGCTTACTCCGGACGGGCCGAGATGCGGAGGCCGTCGCCTTGCAGTTGCAGGCCGAGGTGGAGGTCCTTGGCGTTGCGGGCGAGCTTGACCACGATCGGCGTCCACCCGGCGGTCAACTGCACGGCGGCCTTACCGGCCACCGGGCGGGCGTAGGGGATCAGCGGCTCCTTCTGCTCGAAGGCGATCTTGCCGCCGACGCGGACGCGCACGGCGTCGTCGGCCGTCACGCTCAGCGTCACGGTCTGCGGCTTCTCGGTGAACACGTAGGTCACGGCGTAGACGCCCGACTTCGCCCCTTGGGGCAGCAGCGGGGTCAGGTCGAGGCGGCCGTCGGGGTCGGCGGCGGCCGGTTGGAGGAGTTTCGCCGGGATCGCCTTCGGCAACGTTTCCCAAACGGCGGAATCCTTGAGCCGCAGGGCCTGGCCGGTGACCACGTTGTAGTCGAGGACCGCGCCGCGCAACGACTCCTGCGCCGGCCGGGACTTGAGGAACGCCAGCAGGTCGATGAACTGGTCGAAGGTGAGCTGGCTGACGGCGTTGTCCGGCATCAGCGACAGCTTGGTCGTGCTCAACTGGTCGAGGTCGGACTTGAGGATGAGGACGTCCCGGCCGCTGGCCTCGCGGAGGACGACTTGCTGGGCCGTCTCGGAAATCTTCAGCCCCGAGTAGACCTGCCCGGAAGTCGTCGCGGCGGAGTACGACTGGTAGCCCTCCTTGATCTCCTTGCTCGGCTCGACGATCGCTTCGAGAATCTTGTCGAGGGTCATCGTGTCCCAGAGGCGGGTCAGGTCCGGGCCGACGGCCCCGCCGACGCCCTCCATGCGGTGGCAACTGGCGCACGACACGAGCTTCGTGTTCAGGTACAGGAGCTTGCCGCGGGCCGGGTTGCCCTGCGTCACGACGAGCTTGCGGATCTGCTCGGTGCGGGCCGGGTCGAGGGACACGAGCAGGCCGCCCTTCATGACCTCGCCGTACAGTTTCGCCACGACGGGGTCGGTCTGGAACTTCTGCAGCGTCTCGGTCACCCGCTGGAACAGGTCGCGCGGCAACTTCTTGGCGACGAACCGCTCGCCGACGAGGACCGCCCCGGGCTTGGTCGTGCCCAGCACCAGCACGGCCTCGTTCAAGAGGCTCGGGTCGGGCTGGTCGAGCAGGGTCACGGCGATCTTGCGGGCCTCGTCTACGGACGCGGCGTTCAACGCCTTCAAGGCTTCGACTTTGAGCGTCGCCGGCTCGGGCCGGTTGAGCAGGTCGGTGAGCGGCTTGACGGCGGCCGCGCCGGCGGCGGAGCGGAGGGCCTTCAACACGCTCGACCGCTCGGCCATCGGCCGCTTGGCGTCGGCGAGCATGGCGACGAGCTTGTCGGTCGCGGCGGCGAGCCGGCTGCCGGCGATGGCGACCAGGGCGCTCTCGCGGGTGTCGGCGTCGGCGGCGTCGAGTTGCGCCAGCACGAAGGTGACGGCTTGCGGCGTGTCCAGGCTGCCGGTCCCGGCGAGAACTTCCACGCCCGCGATCTTGACGGCCGGCGACTCGTTCGGCCGGGCGGTCAAGAACGTGGCGACGGCGGCCATCGGCAGCGGCGGGTCGAACTGGTAGTTGGCGTAGGACCGCAGCAACGCGGCGCGCTCGGCCGGCGGCAGGTGCGCGTCGGTCAGCATCTCGGGCAACGCCTTGACCGCCGCTTCGGTGCGGAAGGTCAAGAAGGCGGCGGCGGCGCGGTCGAGATCGGCCTTGTTTCCGGACCGGGCGACGGCGAGCAGCGCGTCCATGCCCGGCTTGCCCAGGCGTTCCAGACCTCGGGTGATCGAGTCCGACAGGAAGGCGTCCTTGCCGTCGTCGGCCCGCCAGGCGTTGATGAGCAGGTCGGCCGTGCCGTCGGCTTGCAACCGGCCGAGGCCGATCATCGCCGCGCGGCGGACGGCCGGGTGGTCGTCGGCGACCAGCTTCGCCAGCGCTTCAAATTCGCGCGGGTCCTTCGGCTTGGCGTGCCGGGCGATGGCCTCGACCGAGAGCCGGCGGACGTCCGGCGAGGCGTCGTTCAACAGCAGGCGGAACAGGTCGGCCACGTCGCTCGACCAGTGGGCTTGCAGCACGCCCAGCGCGGAGAGCCGGCCGGCGTCGGCGTACTTGCCGCTGACGAACCGCTTGAGCACCTTGTCGCGCCCGGTCACGCCGCGGCGGACGAGTTCCTTGCGGGCCTCGACGCGGTCGGTCATGTCCGGGGCGTCGAGCTTGGCGGCGAGTTCGGCGGTCGGCAGCGCGACGACCTTGGCCCACGAGTCGAGGCCGCGCAACGGCAGGGCCGGGTGCTCCGCCGTGCCGACCCACTTCATCCGGTAGATGCGGCCGTTCTTGCCGTCGCCCGACAGCCGGCCCGCGCCGCCGGAGTCGGTCCGCCAGTCGCACACGTAGATCGCGCCGTCCGGCCCGGTGACCATCTGGCACGGCCGGAACAGCGGGTCTTCGCTCTTCAGGAACTCGAATTCGTAGGGGATCTCGAAGGTCGAGCCGGCCTCGCGGAGCTTGTACGCCCGCACATTTTTGCGGAACACGTCCGGGTAGTACATCAGCCCGCGGTAGTGCTCGGGCAGCCGCGTGTCGTTGTAAATCAGCACGCCGGCGGGGGCACCGCGGCCGGTCTTGAGCATCGGCGGCAGCTTGCCGGGCAGCTCCCCGGCGACGGCCCCGCGGGTCATGTCCGGCTGGCAGCACCGCGCCCCGGTCCGCAGCCGCCAGCCGTAGTCGGCGTCCTCGGCGACGTGCATGAGCCGGCAGCCGGTGAACTTGCTACCGTCCTCGTTGTCGTTGTCGGCGTGGAAGAAGTTGAACTTGTCGTCGGTGGCGATGTCCCGGTACGGGTTGCGGTAGCCGAGCGAGAAGGTTTCCATCTGCGAGCCGTCGGGGTTGCAGCGGAAGATCGCCCCGGTCCGCAGCACGGTGGCCCGGCTGCCGTCGGACCCCTCGACGAAGTTGTCGTCGTCCCCCGAGGTGATGTACAGCTTGCCGTCGAGGCCGACGGTCAGCCCCGACACCTGGTGGTGGTGGAAGCCGCAGAAGCCCTGGGCGATGGTCTCGCGCAAGTCCCACGGGCCGCCCGGCCGCGTCTGGCGGTAGCGGCGCACCGTGCCCCGGCCGGTGGTGTACAGCCAGCCGTCGTGGATCAGCACCGTCGAGGGGAGTTCTTCGGAGATGATCGTCTCGGCCTTGTCGTACTTGCCGGTCGCGGGGTTGAGCTTCAGCACCTTGACGGGGTCGGTGGTGAACTTCCGCATCGTGGCGACCTGTTTGGTCGAGCCGTCGCGGTAGCGGAAGGTCTCCTTGAACTCGAACCACTTGTTGCCGGTGATGGCGTCCACCGACCATTCGAGGACGAACAAGGTGCCGTCCGGGCCGAAGGTCAGGCCGACGGGGTTGACGACCGTCGGGTCGTTGGCCACGATCTCGACCTGGAAGCCCTCCGGCGCGAGCACACCTTTGAGTGCCGGGTCGTACTTGCCCTGATCGACGTAGTTGACGGCGAACGGCGGCGGCTTGGGCGGCGACTGCGGCTGGGCGAAGTCTCCCGGCGGGGCGGGCGGGGCGGCCGAGGCCGTCGCGGCGGCAAGCAGGAGGGCGGCGAGGGCGAGGCGGCGCATACTGGGTAGCTCCGGGGAGGCGGAACGGGAAGGGCGATCAGGAGGGTGGGGTATTGTGCGCTATTCGGGCGGGGCAAGTCAACGACCAACCGTCGCGGCCGGCCAGCGTCGGCCCCGCGCACGCTGAATCTCCCCGACAAGCCCTACGGAGCTATGCACGGCTGGGCGATTATCGTAGGATCACTGCGGAATTCATTTTTAAGGAGTGGATCGAAATGGACCCGGCGGCGGCGGTGGCGAACGCGGTCCTTCAGATGGCAGACGCCGAGGGCAGAGCGCTCACGCACATGCAGCTCCAGAAACTCGTCTATATCACGCACGGCTGGCACTTGGCTGTTACCGCTCGGCCGCTCATTTCCGAGACGGTAGAGGCTTGGAAATACGGGCCAGTCATCCCCGAACTGTACGAACTGCTCAAGCAGTTCGGACGGGAGCCGGTCACCGCGCCTCTGGCGTGGTGGGACTACGAAGCGGGGGCACGGAGAACCACCGTGCCGCGATTCCCGAAGGAGTCTCAGGAAGTTATTGACCGCGTCTGGGGGGCATACAAGCACCTCAACGGTCTTCAGCTGTCCACTCTCACCCACCAGAAGGGAACCCCTTGGTACGTCACAGCAGGCGAACTGCCCGAACACAAGCGTCGGGGTTTAGTGATCCCGGAGCGGCTTATCCAAGAGCACTACGTTGAAATCGGGCGGCGGCGGTCGTGAGCACTACCGAACCTCAAGTCGTACTGCCTAAAGTCGCCGTTGACGACATCCGCCTCGAAAAGCAACCTCCCCAAGGGGGCGATCGTCTCGCGCAGGCCGACGACAAGGCTTACACACTTTCCCAACTGCGTAATAAAAAGCTTGAGCAACAAATTCGGCACATCGAAGCCGAGCACGGCGCGAGGCTGAGGCTGTTGGGCAGCCTCGCTCGACTCGTTCACGGTTGGCTCACGTTCCTCGCCGCACTTCTGCTTCTGCAAGGCTTCCTCGGGACTTCCGAGTGGTTTCCGTTTAAGATGTCCGACCAAGTGACACTAGGCCGTGTGGACAGGTCTCGGTTTTTCGCTAGCTTTTAGGCATTCCCTGAGGGTTTGCCATGCGTCGCCACGAGATTTCGGACGCCGACTGAAAGCGGGTTCGGGCGCTGTTGCCGAGCCGCCCCGGCCCGGTCGCCCCGGCTCCTCGGCGCAGATGGCGTACACCCGCCCGGCCT
>JAYTSV010000111.1:0-22817 GCA_043745465.1 Fimbriiglobus sp. | reverse complement strand
CCAACCGGCCAGCCGCGTCTGTTTTATTATTGACAACCCACCCGCTCTTGTCTATTATGTAATAGACATCTAGTGGGGGCTAACAATGGTCGTAGATACTCGTGAGCAACGCGGCTTGGTCATCGCGGCGAAGTGCAAGATCGTCCAGCGGGGCGACGTGTGGATCGTCCCGTCGCAGTCCGACAGCAGCGACAAGTACACCGTCCGCCCCCACGGCGACACGCCCCACTGCACCTGCCCCGACCACGAACAGCGCCGCGTGAAGTGCAAGCACATCTTCGCCGTAGAGTTCGTCGTCGCCCGCGAGAGCCACGCCGACGGCTCCACGACGGTGACGGAAGTCCTCACCGTCACGAAGGCGGTCGAAGTCGCCGAAGCCGTCACGGTCACCGAAACCGTCGAAGTCAAGAAGACGTACACGCAAGACTGGCCCGCCTACAACGCGGCCCAGACGACGGAGAAGGCGACGTTCCTGTCACTGCTCGCCGACCTGTGCCGGGCCATCCCCCAGCCCGAACGTAAGCCGACGCGCGGGACGCCGCCGGTGCGGCTCTCCGACGCCGTGTTCGCCGCGTGCTTCAAGGTCTACTCCGGGTTCAGCGCCCGCCGCTTCACTTGCGACCTCGGGGCCGCGGTCGAGGCCGGTCACGCCCGAAAGGCCGTCCACTTCAACAGCGTCCTCAACGTGTTCGACGACGCGGGTACGGCCGCCGTCCTCACCGACTTGGTCGCCCGGAGTGCGGCCCCGCTCCGCGACATCGAAACGGTGTTCGCGGTGGACTCGACGGGGTTCGGCGGCAGCCGGTTCGTGAAGTGGACCGACGAAAAGTACGGCACCCCGCGGGCGGAAGTCGCGTGGGTCAAGGCCCACGTCTGTTGCGGCACGCGGACCAACGTCATCGCCGCGGCGGAAGTGCTGCACAAGGACACCAGCGACTCGCCGCGACTGCCGCCCCTAGTCGAGGCCACGGCCAGAGCGTTCAACGTCAAGGAAGTCGTGGCCGACAAGGCTTACCCCAGCAGAGCGAACTTTGAAGCCGTGGACCGCCTCGGGGCGACGCTCTACGCCCCCTTCCGGGCGAACGCGACCGGGGGCGTGGGCGGGCTCTGTACGGCAAGGCGTTCCACTACTTCAACCTGCACCGCGAAGAGTTCCTGGAGCACTACCACCGCCGGAGCATGGTGGAATCGACGTTCAGCATGGTCAAGCGGAAGTTCGGCGACGCCGTGAAGGCGAAGTCCGACACGGCGATGAGAAACGAAGTCATGGCGAAGTTCGTCTGCCACAACATCTGCTGCGTGGTGTCGGCCATCCACGAGCGCGGCATCGACCCGGCTTGCATCGGTCTAAAATCCGCCCCGGCCGCCAAGCCCCTGACTTGCACACCATAAGAACGGGTTGCACACCATAGCTCTCATAAAGGGGCTATGGTGTGCAAAGCCGGGTTACCCCCGCCGCTCGCCGGGAGTCACACCGCCGCCGGCACCCGCACGCGGGGCTTGGCTTGGCGGTGGGCGAGGGCCGCGCCGACGAAGTCGCGGAAGAGTGGGTGCGGGGCGGTCGGCTTCGACAGGAACTCGGGGTGGCTCTGGATGCCCACGAACCACGGGTGGTCGGCCAGCTCGATCACCTCGACGAGCGAGCCGTCCGGGCTGGTGCCGCTGAAGACGAGGCCGGCCGCGGCGAGCCGCTCGCGGTAGTCGTTGTTCACCTCGTAACGGTGGCGGTGCCGCTCCCGGATCGTGCCGGTCCGGAAGGCGGCGAACGCTTTCGTGCCCGGCGTCAGCTTGCACTCGTAGGCCCCGAGTCGCATCGTGCCGCCGAGTTGCGTGATCTTGCGCTGGGCGTCCTGCAAGCAGACGACCGGGTCGGGCGTCTCCTTGTGGAACTCGGTCGAGTTGGCGTCGGCCAGGCCGAGGACGTTGCGGGCGTACTCGATCGTCGCGCACTGTAAGCCGAGGCAGATGCCGAAGAACGGGATGCCGTGCTCGCGGGCGAAGTGGATCGCCTCGATCATGCCCGCCGTGCCGCGCTTGTCGAACCCGCCCGGCACGAGCAGGCCGTCCACGTTGGTCAAGGACTTGGCCGGGCCGTCGTGCTCGATCTGCTCGGCCTCGAAGCGGACGATCTTGACCTTGGCGTGGTGGGCGATGCCGGCGTGGTCCAGTGCCTCGTACACGCTCTTGTAGGCGTCGCGGTGCTTGACGTACTTGCCGACGAGGGCGATCGTCACCTCGTGCTGCGGGTTGCGGATGCGTTCGAGCATCGCCTTCCAGTCGTCGATGTTCAACGGGCCGGCCTTCGTGAGGTGCAGCTTCTCGACGATGATGTCGTCGAGCTTGTTGCTATTCAGGCTGACCGGCACCTCGTAGATGCTGAACTCGCGGTCCTTCTCCTCGATCACCGACCGGCGTTCGAGGTTGCAAAATAGGGCGATCTTCTCGCAGTCGGAGTCCGGGATTTCGCGCTCCGTCCGGCAGATCAGCACGTCCGGCTGGATGCCGATCTTGCGGAGTTCCATGACGCTGTGCTGCGTCGGCTTAGTCTTCAACTCGCCGGCCGCCTTGAGGTACGGCACCAGTGTCAGGTGGATGAACAGGCAGTTCTGCTTGCCGACCTCCAGGGCGAACTGGCGGATCGCCTCGAAGTACGGCATCCCCTCGATGTCGCCGACCGTGCCGCCGACCTCGGTGATGACGACATCGACTTCGGGCGTGACGAGCCGGCGGATGCACCCCTTGATCTCGTCCGTGACGTGCGGGATGACCTGGACCGTCTTGCCCTTGTAGTCGCCGTTGCGCTCCTTGTTGATGACCGACAGGTAAATCTTGCCGGTCGTGAAGTTGCAGTCCCGGTTCAACGGGGCGTCGGTGAAGCGCTCGTAGTGGCCGAGGTCGAGGTCGGTCTCCGCGCCGTCGTCGAGGACGTACACTTCGCCGTGCTGGTAGGGGGACATCGTCCCCGGATCGACGTTGATGTACGGGTCGAACTTCTGCATCCGCACCGTCAGCCCGCGGCGCTCGAGCAGCAGGCCGACGCTCGCACTCGTCAGGCCCTTGCCGAGCGAACTGACGACGCCGCCGGTCACGAAAATGTGCTTCGCCATGCGGAGTGGCCCCTTCACGCAAATCGATGTCACGCCGGGGAGGTACGGCCCAACTGGGAGTATACCGAACGGCCGGGGGGCGGCCAACCGCCCGAGCCGGCCGGGTCGCGTCCCGGCGAGAGGCTTCAGGCGGGGGATTGGGTTTTACGGGCGGATTCGACAAACGCGGCATAATCGGCGAGCGTATCGACCCCCCGGTGGGCGTGCGGGATCGTCGCCACATAGATCGACCCGCCCCCCGCGAGGACGCGCAACTGCTCCAACTTCTCGGCCAGTTCGAGGGGGTGCGGGGGGGCAGCGGCCAGGCGGAGCAGGGCGTCGCGGCGGTAGGCGTAGACGCCGAGGTGCAGGTGGAACAGCGGCGGGTCGGCCGCGAAGTCCGGCTCGCCGTCGCGGACCATCGGGATCGGCGACCGGCTGAAGTAGAGTGCCCGGCCGCGCGCGTCGGTCACGACCTTGACGCAGTTCGGACTGAGGTACGTCTCGCGGTCGCGGATCGGCGTCATCGCGGTCGCGGCGTCGGCGGCGGGGTTGGCCGCCAGCAGGGCGACGAGCGCGTCGAGGGCGTCCGGAGGGAATTGCGGCTCGTCCCCTTGCAGGTTGACGACGACATCCACGTCCAGACCGGCCGCGACTTCGGCGACGCGGTCCGTCCCCGAGACGTGGTCGGCGCGCGTCATGACGGCTTCGCCGCCGAAGGCCAGGACCGCGGCGCGGATGCGCTCGTCGTCGGTCGCCACGATGACGCGACCGCCGCACTTCGCGCGGGCGGCCTGCTCGTAGACGTGTTGAATCAGCGGCTTGCCGGTCTCCCGGAGCAGCGGCTTGCCGGGCAACCGGACGGAGGCGTAGCGGGCGGGCAGGACGATCGCGGTGCGCATGACGCCGACTCCGGGGGCTAGTGCGACGCGCCGTTGCGGCTGGCCCACTCGCTACCGGTCACACTGCTGATCCGGGCGCGCAGCTTCCGCGAGACTTCGCCGCGACCCTCGGCGAGGGTCAGCATCTCCTCGAAGTTCAGCAACGGGTTTGGGAACGGCAGGCACCGCAAGGCGTCGGCGAGGGGTGTTTTGAGCGCGTAGCTCTCGTCGGTCGAGGCGATGACGATTTTCAGGTCGCGGAGGGTGTGCAGGTCGCGGTAGAAGGCGCGTAGGTTGACCTTGAGCCGCTTGAGCAAGAAGCCGCGGGTGCGGGGGGCGGCACTCAGCAAGTTCAGGAGTTTGTACAGCCGCGCGACGCGCGGGCCGCTCATCGTCGGGGCCGCGTCCTGCTTCCGTGCCATGGGGTCGATCTCGGAGTGGAAGTCGGCGGACCGCGTCGCGCCCGGCGGCCGTGTGCCCCGCGAATCCCGTGCAGAACTGGGGCGTCGAGGGCAATTCGGGAAGCGGCCGCCGCGGCTCAGGGCATGATCTTAATCCCCGCCCCACGGAACGCAAGGGCCGACCCGTCACTTCGCGGCCCAGCAGCGCAGGGTCAGCGAGTTCAAGTCCCGGACGACCACGTCGTCGTCGGCCACCGCCAGGTGCGCCCAGGCCGACGCGTCCGCGACTTTGCACTCGCCCAACGGCTCGAACTCCTTCGGGTTCGCCTTGACGAGGAACAGCGTGCCGCGGTCGTCGAGGGCCAGAATCTTGTCCCCCTTCGCCACCAGGCTCCAGTACTGGCCGAACCGCTTCTCGCTCCGCCAGACCTCGGTGCCGGCCTTCAAGTCGAAGCACGCGAACCGCTGGTCGCGGCCGAGCAGGTAGGCGTGCCCGCCGACGACGACGGGGCTGGTCATGTGCCCCTCGTACTTGACCGACCAGGCGGGCGTCGGGGTCAGCTTGCCGTCGCCCCCGGTCAGGCGGAGGAGTTGGCTCGTGCCGCCGTAAGTGCTCGTGAAGACCCCGTCCGCCCCCACCGGAAGCGGCGTCAAGATGTTCATGCCGCGGAAGGCCGCGATCGGCTGCTCCCACAACACCTCGCCCGCGTCCCGGCTGACGCCGGCGAGTTTGGTCCGCGTCTGCACGAGGAGTTGTTCGCGGCCGCCGACCGTGGCCAGGACCGGCGAGGCGAACGCGCTGCCGTTCATGCCGTCGTCCTTCAACGACCGCCAGAGCAGCTTGCCCGTGAGCCGGTCGAGCTTCACGAACGAGGCCCCGGCCTGGGCGTACACCCCGGCGTCGTCCACCAGCGGCGAACAGACGGCCCCGAAGGCCGGGGCGGGCGACGACAATTCCTTGGGGAAGTCGTACCGCCAGACCTCCTTGCCGGAGGCCGCGTCCAGGCAGACGAGCACGTCCTGGATGCCCGCGACGTACAGCTTGCCGGCGGCGTAGGCCGGGGTCGCGCGAATCCAACTCCCATTCTTCGCCGCGAAAAACGGCACGGTCATCGCCCCGACCCACTGGGTCGCCCAGAGCTTCTTGCCGGTCGCGCGGTCGTAGGCGGACACGACTTCGGTCTTGGCCCCGACGGTCTCCGTGGTGAACACTTTGCCGTCCGCGACGATCGGCCCGGAGTAGCTCGGCCCGAGGTCCGGGACTTGCCAGACTTGCGTCAAACTCTGCCCGTCGAGCTTCGCCGGCCAGTCGGCCCCGCCCGCGGCGATGCCGTCCCGGGCCGGCCCCCGCCACTGGGGCCAATCGGCGGCGAAGGCCGCGGACGAAAGGAGCCAAATCGCCGCGAGGGTGACGAGGACGAGTCGCATGGCAGAAGTCCGTTCGAGGAGGGGAAACGAAACCGCCGGCGCAAGGACGCCGGCGAGGGATTCAGTCGTGCGAAGAGAGCTTAGTGGCCGGCGACCGGTTCCGGCACGGAAAACACCTTGCGGAGCTTACCCAAGGCCGAAGCCTGCACTTGGCGAACCCGCTCCTTCGACAAGCCGAGGGCTTTACCGACCTTTTCGAGCGTCTGGTCGGCCGGGTCGTCGCCCATCGAGAAGCGGCGGGCCAGGATCATCTTTTCGCGCGGCGACAGGAGCGGGTGTTCGTCGCGAAGAAACTCGTCGATGCGGAACTGGCCGGCCGAGTGGGACTCGGGCTGCGTCCGGCCGCGCGGCTCGCCGTCCGGGAACGCCTCCAGGGACATCGACCGCGACAGCCAGTCGGTCGAAAGGCGTTGGGCCAGGCGGGACAGCGCCCGCACCAGGCAGGTGTAGGCGTACGTGCTGAACCGAATTCCCATCCACGGGTTGTACGCCGCGACTGCCTGGATGAGCACGATGTGGCAGTCGCCGATCATGTCGTCGATGCGGTTCGGGGTGGCCAGACGCCTACGGACAGCACGGTAGATCAACTTACGGTTGCCGAGGACGATGAGGTCGCGGAGGTCGAGGTAGTGCCGCTGCCAGCGGGCGAGTTCCTTCGGCGTTCGGGCCGAGTGCATGCGGTGGGCGGCGTAGTGCATGTGGCGGGCGTGCTGGCGGGTGATTTCGTCCGGCATGTACCGATCGGCGAAATCGTTCGGATTTTCTAGCAGCTCGGTCGGGTCGTACCGGCGGAGCGCGTCCTTCTCGGCGAACGAATCGTGAACGATATAACTCGGCAAGGTGGCCGTCCGGGCCGCCCGCCGGGTCGTCGTCCGGTCCACAATTGCAGGGGTCAGAGTCGCGTTCATCACGATACCCTCGGGAGAGATGCGTACCCGAACTACCGCCGACGGGGGTCAAAACTCACAGGCCGAAACAATTTCTCGGACACCGCACGGAAGCTGAAGGCCGGCAATTCGATCACAGCGAGGACTGGTTGCCATGTCATAAAAACGTCCAAATCGTCTGACATGACAACAGCATCGGAGTTCACATGCGACCAGTCAAGGGAAATCAGCCGGTAAACCGATCAAATCGTCCGATTTCATGAAATGCGCCGCGGGGACGCTATACTTCTCACGGGCGAGTCGATCATTCGGACGAATTCGTCCCGTCGTGATAGATTTGTGAGTGCAGCCAGAGGCCGAGAAGCCCAGGAGACCAGGTTCCGTGCCGCCGTCCGAACAACGTTACGTGAGCACAGCCCAGGTCGCGCAAGCGCTCGGCGTCAGCGTCACGACGGTGAAACGCTGGGTCGATGACGGCGTTCTGCCGGCGCACCGGACGGCGGGCGGGCACCGCAAGCTCGTGATGGAGGACGTGGTCCGGCTCGTCCGCGAGGGCAACTTGCCCCAGGCCGACTTGTCGCTGCTCGTCCCCGGGAAGGCGGCCGGGCAACTCGACCCCACCCTGCTGCGCGCTCAGGTGCAAGCGGCCGTCAAGGCCGCGGACACCGACCTGATCCGCACGGTCATTCACGCCGGCTACCGGGCGGGAATCCCCGTCGAAACCCTCGCCGACCGCGTCCTCGGGCCGGTATTGGCCGAACTCGGGCACGACTGGCAGGCGGGGCGGGCGACGGTCGTGACCGAGCACCGGGTCACCCAGGCGTGCGTGTCGGCTCTCTACGAAATGCGGTCGTTCCTGCGGGTCCGCGACGGCAAGGACCGGCCCACGGCCGTCGGCGGTGCGCCGGAGCACGACCAATACATCCTGCCCACGTTGTTCGCCAAACTCACGCTCCTCGATTGCGGGTGGGAAGCGATCAACCTCGGCCCGCACACCCCGGTGGAGGCGTTCGAGACCGCCATCGAGCAGCTCGCGCCGCAACTGATTTGGCTGTCGGTGTCGCACGTGGCGAACCCCGAGCAGTTCTTGACCGACTACCAACGACTCTACAAGCGGTGCGTCGAGCGGAACATCGCCGTCGCCATCGGCGGGCACGCGCTGCAGGCGGCGCTTCGCACCCGGATGACCTACACGATGTTCGGGGACGGCTTCACGCAACTCGCGGCGTTCGCGCGGTCGCTTCACCACCGCCCGGGCCTGCCGAAGCGCGGCCGCCCGCCCGGGTCCGCGAAGGACGCCGCCGAGCCGGCTTAACCCTTCCGGGCCGCGCCCCGCCGGCGGATCACTTCGTCCACGAAACTGCCCAGGAACAGCGTCAGCCCGACGACGACTGGGATCACGTCGTTGGGGATTTCGAGGAAGGTCACGAGGTTGCCCAGCAGCGGCAGCACGGCGGCTCCGAGGGCCATGCCGAGCATCGTGCCCTCGCCTCCGCGGAGACTCACGCCGCCGAGGACCGCCCCGGTGATCGCTTCGAGTTCGTAGTTCTGCCCGGCGTTGTCCGGCTTGGCCGTGCCGTAATTGAGCAACAGCAAACAGCCGGCGAACGCGGCCAGGCTGGACCCGATCATGAACGTGAGCACCCGGTAGCGGCCGACCTGAATGCCCGAGTACCGCGCCGCCTGTTCGCTGTACCCGATGGCGCACCAGTACCGGCCGTAGACGGTGCCGTGCAGGATCGCGCCGAAGACGACCGCCACGACCAGGAACACCCCGAGCATCGCCGGGAAGACGAGTTCCTCCGTCGGCGCGACCTTGCCGACGAGCAGGGTCTTCATCGCTTCGATCGCCGACTGGAACTCGGGGTGGTTGCCCTTGCGCAAGACCTCCTGCAAGCCCACGTCGCGGTTGTCCGTGAGCAGCCGGGCCAGGCCGCGGAAGATGAACATGCCGCACAGGGTGACCAGAAAGGACTGCAACTTCAGGCCGTAGACGATCGCGCCTTGCAGCAGGCCGATGAGCGTCCCGGTGAAGACCGTGAGCAGCAGGGCGACGGGCGGGGGAACCCCATTCTTCATCAGGACGCTGAACAGGATCGCCCCCAGGCCGACGACCGACCCGAGCGACAGGTCGATGCTCCCGGACAGGATCATCAGGCCGGCGGCGAGCGTGATCAGGCCGTAGAAGCCCTGGCGGTTGGCCACGTCGATGAGGTTCGACTGCGACGAGGCGTTGGGGTTCGAGTAGAAGAGTGCCCCGTACATCACGATGAGCAGCGCGAGAACCCCGGCGATCCGCTTCATCGGTTGGCCCCTCCGGTCGCCAGTGTCATGATCGCCTCTTCGGTCATCGCCGTGCGGTCCAACTCGCCGGCGATCGCGCCCTCGTGGACGACGGCCACGCGGTCCGAGAGGCCGAGCAACTCTTCCATGTCGCTGGAAATCATCCAGACGGCGACCCCCTGGCCGCACAGTTCGTCGATGAGCGCGTAAATCTCGCCCTTGGCCCCGACATCGACGCCGCGGGTCGGCTCGTCGAGGACGAGCACCTTCGGCCCGCGGGCCAGCCATTTGCCGAAGACGACCTTCTGCTGGTTGCCGCCGGACAGGAAGCCGACCGGCTGCGCGGCCGACGGCGTCTTGACGCCGAGCTTGGCGATCATCCGCTGGTGCAAGTCGGCCTCGCCGCCGCGCGAAATCCACCCGGCCCGGCTGACGCGGTCGAGGTTGGGCAGGCTCAGGTTCGCGCCGACGCTGGCTTCGAGGATCAGGCCGTGAATCCGGCGGTCTTCGGGGGCGAGCAGGACCCCGGCCCGGATCGCATCGGCGGGGCTTTTGAAGCGCACGTCCCGGCCGTCGAGCCGGAGGGTGCCGGCGGTGACGGGGCGGATGCCGAACACGGCTTCGGCGAGTTCGGTCCGCCCGGCCCCGACCAGCCCGGCCATGCCGAGGACTTCGCCGGCCCGCACGGTCAGGCTCGCGGCGTGGGCCGGACCGCCGCGGTAGCGGAGGCCGTCGATCTCGAACACCGCCGCCCCGCCCGCCTTGCGGTGGTCGCGGGGGAAGTACTGGGTCAGGTCGCGGCCGATCATGTGCTTGACGATGGTGTCGTGCGTCAACTCGTGGCGGGCGAGTTCGGCCGAGAAGCGGCCGTCGCGCAGGACCACGGCGCGGTCGGCGAGCCGGGTGATTTCGGCCAGGCGGTGCGAGATGTAGACGACCGACACGCCGCCGGCCCGCAGGCCGTCGATAACCTCGTACAGCCGCGCGGTTTCGGTCTGCGTCAGGCTCGAAGTCGGCTCGTCCATAATGAGGACTTTGGCGTCCCGGCCCAGGGCGCGGGCGATCTCGACGAGTTGCTTGCGGCCCGGCGACAGGGTGCTGACGCGGGCGTTCAACAGCGACGCGGGCAGGCCGACTTGTGCCAGCATCTTCAGCCCGGCCGCCCGCATCGGAGACTTGCGGAGCCAGTGCCCGAGCCGCGGGATCGTCAGTTCGCGGCCGAGGTACAGGTTCTCGACGACCGTGAGGTTTTCGGCGAGGCTCAACTCCTGGTGGATCAAGCTCACGCCGGCCGCGAGGGCGTCGGCCGGGCCGTCGAAGCGGACCGTGACCCCGGCGCGGCGCAACTCCCCGGCGTCCGGTTGGTAGACGCCGGCAAGGATTTTCATCAGCGTCGATTTGCCCGCGCCGTTCTCGCCGACAATGGCCAGGACTTCGCCCGGGTAGATCGCCACCGAGACGTTGTCGAGCGCGCGAACGCCCGGGAACGACTTGCCGACGCCGACGGCTTCGAGGATCGGCGTTCGGGCCGGAGGGGTGGCGGTCACTTCTTGGCCGAGTCGAGGTCGGCCTGCAGTTTGGCCTCGAAGTCGGTCGCCGTCAGGGTGACCACCTTGACCCCGTTGACCGTCTCCTCAGGTCCGCCAGTTTTGGTAATGACGCGGTAGGGGATGTTGGGATCGGCCGCCTTCGAGGCGTCCCCTTTGGCGAGTGCGGCGAGGATTTCGACCGACGCGTACCCGTACTTGAACGGGTCCTGGACCACCGTGCCGATGATGTCGCCGTCCTGAATCCCCTTCAACGTCGCCGCGTCCTCGTCGAACCCGGCGATGGTGACTTTGCCCGCGAGACCCTTCGCCTTCACGGCGGCGAGGATCGCCTTCGGGTTGTAAGCGTACAGGCCGATCAAACAGACGTTCGGCGTGCCCTTGAGCTTCTCGGCCACGTCCTTCGCCTTGTCCTGGGCCTTGCCCTCGTCGGCCCCGTCGGTCGAGATGCTGTCGAGCTTGAACTTGCCGAGGGTCGCCCCCGCCGTTTGCGGCGCGTCCTTGGTGCCGGCGAGTTCGTCGAGGACGCCGCCGATTCGGCCCATCGCGTTGGCCGACGATGTCGTGCCGATGAACAGGGCGACCGTCCCGCCGTTCGGCATCGCCTTCTTGACGAGCCGGCCGACGGCCTTGCCCGCTTCGTAGTTGTCGATGCCGACGTAGCACTTGCGGCCGCTGCCCTTGGCGTCGTTGTCCATCGTGATGAGGTTGGTTTTCGCGGCGATCCCTTGCAGGGCGGGCGTCTGTTCGTCGGGCTTGTTGACGCTGACCGCCAGGCCGACGACGCCGAGGCGGACCACGTCGTTGACGATGTCCATCTGGTCGGCGACGGTGTCCGTCTTCGGCTGGCGGAAGACGACATCGACCCCGAAATCCTTGCCGGCCTTATTGGCCCCGGCCTCGGCGATCGACCAGAACTCGGCGGTGCAATTGGTGACGACCGCGACCTTCGGTTTCTTCGCCACCGACGGGTCAGACTTCGAGCAGGCCGGCACGGCGAGGGCGGACGCGGCGAGCGCCAAGACGAGGGCGAAGCGGAAGGGGCGCGACATGGGGGCAAGCTCCGGGAGGGGAGGGACTTCCTAAAGGTTCTTGCAAAAGTAGCGAAGTGGCGGGCCGGTGCAAGCAAAACCGCCGCAATCCGACGAAAGATTCGCCGTTCGTCGCCGTCAGTCGTTGGAGCCGCGCGACCACTGCGGGGCGACCGGCTTCGGGTTCATCTGGTCGGCGATGGGCGTGCCGCGCTTCGATTGGCTCAGGAGTGCGCGGGCCGACGTAAGGTGCTTGCGGTCGATGCCGGCGTTCTGCAAAATCTCTTCGGCGAGGACGGCGGCGTCCTCGTTGGCCTGCGGCTTCTTGCCGCCGCCCTGGCCGGACGTGCTCGTTTGCTGGAAGATCGCTTCAGTCCGCAATTGCACGTCGTCCGGTCCGCTGCCGGGCGAGCCGTTGGCCCCGGTGCCGGGCGTACTGACCGGGGCGTCGGTCAGCCGCATCCGCTTGGCCGTCCGCACTTCCGCGCTCATCTTGCCGAGTTCGACCGCCAGCACCGCCGACAACTCGTCGTCGGTCCAGCAGGCATCGACCAGACCTTCCGTGACCAGCAGTCCCAAGCCGTCCGGGTGGTAGACCTCGAGTTCTTTGCGGCCGACGACGTAGAAGACGGGCGAGACGCCGAGGAACGGGTTCTGGCCGACGAGCGCCTCGCCGAGTTCGTGAACCCGGGCCGACGACTCGGGCCGTGCCGGCGGGTACGCCGACGTGTCGATCGCCTTGTTGGCGACGGCCCCGCGGTGCAGCAAGTCTTCCGGCGTACACCCGGCGGCCGAGAGCGCGACGAGACCGGCGAAGAGGGTGCGTTTCATGCCGACGCCGATACCCCGCCCGCCGCCGCCTGTCGAGGGCAACTCAGCCGACGAACACGCCGTCGGCCAGCAGGCCGTCGCCGAAGGGCTTGACGACCTGATCGGCCGCGCCGCCGGCGACTGCCGTCGCGGCCTTGTAGACGTTGACCCGCCCCGCCTGGCCTTCCCCGCTGCCGGTGACGAGTTGCGCCGAGCCGTCCGGTGCCGTTCGCACGACAACGCGGACGCCGCCGCGGCCGTTCGCGTCGCCGTCGAAGAAGTTGGCGACGGTTTTTTGTTGCCCAGCCGTCAGCGCCGCCCCGTCGAGGGCCAAGACCCGCGGCCCGCCGCCGGGGCCACCGCCGAAAACGACTTCGGCCTTGCCGTCACGGTTGAGGTCGCCGGCGGCGACGAAGACACCGTTACGGAGCGTCGGCTCGAACACGAAGAAGTCGCCGACGAGTTTCGGCGGCACAAAA
Source organism: Fimbriiglobus sp. (assembly GCA_043745465.1). Lineage (GTDB taxonomy): Bacteria > Planctomycetota > Planctomycetia > Gemmatales > Gemmataceae > Fimbriiglobus. Next base: position 9,984 of record JAYTSV010000111.1, on the reverse strand, counting down.
AGGCTACCAACGCCACGTGGCCCCGTCATCCCTGCATACTCCCACCGACTGCGGTCGGCGGTGCGCGGCCCGTCGAACACGGCGACCCGCGGTCCGCCACCGAAGCCGGCCGCCACGACGAGATCAGCCGCGCCGTCCCCGTTCACGTCGCCGAGGGCCGGCCGCGCGCCCCCGCGGAACGTCGAGTCATCGATCCCGAAGAAGCGGACGAGTTGAGCGGTGTTGTTCTTGCCCGCAGTCAGCCCAGCCCCGTCGTAAATGACCACGACCGGCCCGCCGCCCTGATCCGGCGTGACGACGACTTCGGCCTTGCCGTCGCCGTTCAGGTCGGCCGCCGCGACGAACACGCCGCCGGTAAAGGTCGTCTCGAAAACGTCGAGGTTGGCAAGGACCGCCCCCGTCTTGCCGTCGGTGACGACGACGTTCGGCCCGCCGCCGGGGCCGGGACCGGTGACGTAATCCGCGACCCCGTCGCCGTTGACATCGGCCATCGCCGTGCGGACGCTGCCGGAGAAGTTGGGGTAAAACGCCAGCGCGGGGTACGGTTGGAGGCTAACGGGGAACGGGGCGAGCAGCCTCGCGCTGCCGTCCGGCGAGCCGCCGACGAAGACCGAGCCGGCGGGGACCGGCACAGCGTCCCCCGTGAGGCGCGTGACTGCGAAGGCCCCCCCGGATGTCCCGGCGATTACGATACCGCCGTCGGGTTGGACGGCGACGGCCCGCGCTGACGTGTCGCCATCGAACCCGACGGTCGCCCCGCCGCCCGTGCCGAAACTCTGGTCGAGCGTCCCGTCCGCGTTCAGCCGCACGGCCCTGAGGCTGCGGTCCGTCCCGACGGGCACGGCCGATGTCGGCCCGCCGGACAGGACGAGTTTGCCGTTGGGCTGGACCGCGACCCCGGACGCCGTGTTCTGCGGGCCGAGGTTGATGAGCACTCGCCCGTTGCTGCCGAAGCTGGGGTCGAAATTGCCATCCGCGTCGAGCCGGACGGCCACTCCCGTGAGGCCGCTCTGCCCGTCCGGGCCGGCCCCCGTCCCGCCGACGAGTACGACCTTACCGTCCCGCTGAAGTGCGATCGCGCGGGTGGCCTCGACCTGGCCCAAGTCGATGACCGTTCGGCCGTTGGCACCGAATGTCGGGTCGGTCGCGCCGTCGGCCATGAACCGCACGGCGAACAGGTCGCCGCCCGCATTCGCGGTCGGCCCGACCGTCCCACCGACGACGATGCGGCCGTCCGGCAGTACGACGACCCCGGCCGCGTCGTCACTGACACCGACCCGCAGCCTCACCGCTCCGCCGACACCGAACCCGGTGTCCACCAGACCGCTGGCAAGAAACCGGACGACGAGCACGCCGGAGACCTGGACCGTCGGGTCGTATTCGGTGCCGGCGACGACGATTTTGCCGTCCGGCAATACCGCCACGGCCCTTGCTACGGCTTGCGTCGGGACAATCCCGTTACCGTAGGTGATTTTTCCGCCTGCCCCGAACGTCGAGTCGAGTGCCCCGGTCGTCGTCAGTCGGGCCACGGCGAAATTGATGACAACGTTGCCGAGACTGTCGGCCCCCCCGAAAGTCGAACCGACCAGCAGAATCTTGCCGTCCGGTTGGGCCGTCGCCGCGTTAGCGAAGTCGCTCCCGCCGCCGAAGTGGAACGCGGTGGCCCCGCCTTGCCCGAACGTCGCGTCCGAAGTCCCGTCGCGGTTGACCCCGACGGCCATAAACCCGTCCGTCCCGTCCGTGCCGACCAGGACGAGTTTTCCGTCGGACTTGGCGATCAGACTGGACTCGATGAGTCCGGCCGAGCCTGCCGCCACCGGGTACATCTGCCTTCCGCCCACGCCGAACGTCGGGTCGAGCGTCCCCGCGACCGCCGGGGTCAAGCGGTCTTCGAGGGTGTCGAGCGCCAAGCGGGCGGTGCGGCGGGTCATGGTGGCCTTCCGAGTTGCGGGAGTCGTGTTCTCATCTTATCGACGATTCGCCGGCCCTGACGAACGTAGAAAACTCTCCAAGCAGACACGGATCGAACGATTCGGAGTGCCAACCGGACGGCGGCGCATTCGGGCGAACTGCTTGACGGGCGTAGGCCACTCGGGTATTACCCAGGCTGTCCAGTTTCTCGGGCCGGGTGGGGTTGCCGTGGGGTCGTCGATCTTTTTCCAGTTCTCGCTGCCCAACTCGGTGAGCTGGTACTACTTCTCGTTCATCCTCACGATCGCGCTCTTCTTTCAGTTCACGCGCGTCTTCACGGTCCGGAACCTCGACCTCCTCGGGCTGTTCCTGTTCGCCCCCGGGTTCCTGCTGCTCCAGGAGTCGAACCAATGCGTAGCGGCCGACGAGTTTGCGGCGGCGCGGCGGTTGCGCTACGCCGGCTACGGCTGGCTCCTGGGGGCGTCGCTGTACTGGTTCGTCCGCGCTCAACTCGACCTGATGACCTTCCGCCGGCCCCTCGTCGCCCCCAACTTGTCGGTGCCGGGGTTGGTCTGGCTGTCGGGCGTGTTGCTCGTGATCCTCGTCGGGGTCGCCTACAGCCGGTCGTCCGACCCGTGGGAGCCGGTCGGTAAGCTGCCGGCGGCAGTGACGGGTGTGCAGGAGAGTGCCACGTCCATCGTCACGCAGGCGTCCGTGAGCCGGGGCCAGGACCCCACCGACGTGAAGTTTTACGTCGAGCGGACGCTGGCGGTGGCCTGCCACGCGGCCGTCGTGCTGGGGCTGTTCTTCGTCGGTTGGAAGGTGTTTTGCGACCTGCCGACCGGGGTCGCCGGCGGGATGTTGTACCTGCTGTTGCCGTACACCGCCTACCACATCGGCCAGATCCACCACGTCTGGCCGGCGGCGCTGGTGCTGTGGGCGGTCTTCTGGTATCGCCGGCCGACGGTCGCCGGGGTGCTGCTCGGCCTGGCGGCGGGCACGGCGTTCTTCCCGCTGCTCTTGCTGCCACTCTGGATGCATTTTTACCGGCCGCAGGGGACGACGCGCTTCCTGGCCGGGTTCGGGCTGACGTGGCTCCTCGGGCTGGCCGGCACGCTGGTCGTCCTGTCGTCGGCCGGGCACTTCCCGGACGGCATGTGGCAGACGCTGCACCTGGCCGACTGGTATCCGTGGAAAACGCCGACGGTCGAGAGCGTCTGGACCGGGGCGCACTGGGCGTACCGCATTCCGGTGTTCGTCGCGTACGTCGGCTACGTCGTCACGCTCGTCGCCTGGCCGCCGGTGCGCAACCTCGGCCAGTTGATCGCGTCCAGCGCCGGCGTCCTGATCGGCATCCAGTTCTGGTTCGCCGACCGCGGTGGGGTCTACGTCCTGTGGTACTTGCCGCTGCTGGTGCTGATGGTCCTGCGGCCGAACCTCGCCGAGTTGAAGCCGGTCAACCCCGGCCCGCTGCCGACCCTGGTCCGCCGGCTGTTGCGCCAGGCCGCCGCGGTCGAACACAAGTCCCCGGTCGCGTAACTTCAAAGGGTGCCGGTATGCGTCGAGTCGGGGCAATCGTCGGGGCCGTGCTGGTCGCGGTGCTGATCGTGGGCGTGCCGCTGGCGTACCGGTCGTACACGAGCACCAAGTACCGCAACTTCCGCGTCGTCGAGCCGGACGTGCTTTATCGCAGCGGGCAAATGTCCGGGTCCGGGCTGGCGAGTACCGTCGAGCAGTACGGCATCAAGACGGTCGTGTCGCTGCGGGACATCCGCGACGACGGCAAGCCGGCCCCGGACAAGGACGAAGTCGCCTACTGCGCGGCCCGCGGCGTCCGCCACGTGGTCCTGAGTCCGGCGAACTGGGCGAGCGTCAACGGCCAGCCGGCCCCGGTCGAGCCGAACGTCGCGGCGTTCTTGAAGATCCTCGACGACCCGGCTTCGACGCCGGTGCTGGTCCACTGCTTCGCCGGCATCCACCGGACGGGCGGGTACGTGTCGCTGTACCGCATGGAGTACGACGGCTGGCCGGCCGAGGACGCGATCCGAGAAATGAAGAGCATGGGCACGGTGCGCACGACTTTCGACGACGAGATCCCGGACTACCTGCGGGCCTACGTCCGCCGGGCCGACCGCCCGAAGGCCCCGGCGAAGCCGTGACCGACGGGTCGGATGGAGTGTCTACGGCTTGTGGCTGTCGTGGCAGGCCTTGCACGACTTGCCCATTTTCCCGAGTGCCTCGGTCGTGGCCTTCTGGTCCTTCTTCTCGACGCCGTCGGCGATGGCGGTCGTGTTCGTGGCGTACTCCTTGGTCAGCTTCTTCCACGAGTCGTCGTCGCCCTTCTCGGGCTTGTTCTTGCCGAGTTCCTCGCCGAACTTCTTGAGGTCCTTGGCCGGCTTGGCGAGGTCGTCCCACTTCTCCTCTTTGGCCCCGGCCTTGATCTGGTTGAGCAAGGACTTCTTGCCGGCGTGGCCCTTCTTCATGATGTCCTCGATGCTCGTCACGTCCGCCCGCGGCTCGGCGAGGATCGCGCCCGCCGTGAAGAGCAGCCCGAACGCGCACGCCGCCACGCCCACCGTCCACCGACCGAATGTCCGCACCATAAGACCCAAGCCCCTGTTCTGTCAAACCTGACGGCGCGGGAGACGACCCCCCACGCATTGCGGCGTAATTTAGCAACGGGCGACGCCCGGCGATACGGAAAAATGTCGGCTCTCACAATCGTCGGGTCGGCCGAGCGGGGCCGGCCGACCCGACGCCGTCGCAGGTCGTATCCTGACTGCCACGGGCCGGGCGCGAGTCGGAGCCTGGCGCGTCCCCTGGGAGCGAGTCGCCTCATGAATCCGGTCCTGCGCGAGTACCTGGCCAAGGGCGTCTTCCTCGGGCTGTGGTCGTACCTGGCCCTCATCCAGCCGGACGCGGCAACCTTCGTGCGGATCATCGCCTGGGGCCTCGGCGGTCTCGCCCTCGGCCTGGTCGCCGGGGTCGGCCTGCAACTCCGCTGCGGCTACCGCCCGACGGCCAACCCCGTCGCCTTCCTGTTGCTGGTGGTGCTCGACAGCCCGTACTTCGTTTACCTCGGCCTGATCGGCGGCTTCGCCTGGGGCATTCTGTCCGAAACCGATGCCCCGGAAGGCCGCAGTTGGCTCGGCTATTCCGTCGCCGCCGGGGCACTGCTCGGCTTCGGCCTGCACCAGTTGCGGCAAGTCAAGGACTGGTTCTACCGCTTCGCGCTCGGCCTCGTCGTCGGCGGCCTCGGCACCTACCTGGCGATCCACTTCATCGACCAGATTCCCGCCCTGGTCGGCTCCGCCCCGCAGCGGCAGTTCGGCATCTACCTGCTGCTCGGTCTGCCGTTCTTTTACCTGCTGACGCTGGCCGGCGAGGCCGAAGAGTCCGAAGCCGAAATCGCGGCGATCTGCGCGGCCGGCGGCATCGGCCTGTACCTGTTGCGGCTCGACTCGAAGCTGCCGGAACACTTCGACAAGCTCATTTTCCTCGTCCCCGTCGTCGCCTACTTCGTCTACTCGACGAAGCTGCTGCCCGCCCTGCGGACTTTCAAGCACAACCTGCGCGGCTACGGCTACCTGTCGCTGGGCCGGTTCCGGGAAGCGCTCGTGAGCTTCGGCCGGGCGCTGCACCTCGACCGCCGCAACCGCCTCGCCGCCGACGGCGTGCGCAAGCTCATGGAGGCGCTCGACACCCGCACCATCGACGACGAGACTGCCAAACTCCTGCCCGTCGAGTACTGCCTGGAGACGGTCACCGGCACGCTCATCAACGCCGACCCGCCGACGGAGAAGCAGTGCGACGACGCCTTGCGGATGCTCGACATCGTCGCCCGCCAGCGGCCCGACCTGTCGCCGCGCGTCCGCTACTTGCGGGCCGTCGGCTTGACGCACGCCCGGCAGTTCGACGCCGCGGCCACGGAACTCTCCGCTATTCTTGACCCTGCCGAGCGACCGGGGGCGGTGCGCGACGGCGTGTTGTTCCCGTCGTGGGACCTGGCCCTGCGCGTCCACCCCGAACTCGTCAAGCGACTGGGCGCGGCCGAACTCGCCCGCCCCGGCCGCCGGCTCGACGCCATCGCCGCGGTCGAACGGCACCTGGCCAAGCAGCCCGAAGACGCCGCCGGCATCGTCTTGAAGCGCGAACTGTACGCGACCCTTCAAGAGGCCGAGTTCGTCGCGTCGTCGTCGGCCCCGTCGCCGGAAGCGTTCAACTACGACTACGTCGAGCAACTCGGGCAGACCCTGATCGCGGACGCCGACCCGGTGCAAGTCGAGCGCGGCCTGGCGTACCTGCGCATCGCCGGCCGCGGCTCGCCGTCGCGCGGCCCGGTGATCTTTCAGCAACTCGCCGACGCCGCCACGAAACTGGGCCGCGCCGACGAGGCGGCCGGTTACCTGGGGCAGATCAAGCGCAGCGGCCTGACCGCCGGGCCGGACAAGCTCACGGCCGAGAACCGGGCGATTTACACAGACGCCTTGAAGCGGCTCGTCGATGCGGCCGTCGAGCGGAAGGACTTCGCGAGCGCGGTGGACGACCAGCGGCTGTACGTCGAAGCCGGCCACGAAAATGCCGGGACGCTCCGCAAGCTGGCGGAGTACTACGCCAACAGCGGGGACGAGTTGAACGCGCTGCTGATCGCCGAGCGCGGCCTGCTCTACGCCAAGGCCGACCCCGACCTGCTCGCCAAGAAGGACAGCTACTACTACTCCGTGAGCCTCGACCGCATCCGCGGCGTCCGCGACAAGGTCGTGACCTGGTTCGACATCCCGTACCTGGTCCGCAAATCGAAGCAGGTCGCCGACCAGAAGGAGGTCGATCCCGAAACACTCGACTACGGCCTGCACCTGGCCCGGCTCGCCCGCATCGTCGCGCCGACGAGCCACGGGGCGATGCTCAGCGAAGCCCGCCTGCTCCTCCGCAAAGGCGACCGCGACGCCGGTCTCACTCTCCTCGAAGACGTCCGCGAACAGCCGCGCGGCTCTGGCGACGAAGAAGACGCTTGGTTCATCGCCGTCCGCCTGCTGGGCGACCTATACCTCGACGAACTCGACCGGCCCGACCTGGCCGTCGGCTGCTACAGTTCCTTCCGCGAGTACCAAAAGAGCGGAGCCGACACGCTGTTTCTGCTCGGCAAAGCCTACGAGCAGTCGGGCAACTTGAACGCCGCGATCAAGAGCTACGAGTCGGTCACGATGTACCCGCAGCACCCGCGCTTCTACGAGGCGACCGAGGCGGCGCGGCGGCTCAAAGGCGGCGGCGCGGCGTAAACTTCCCGGCGACTCGCTTGCCCCGTTGCGCGACTTCGCCAACAATAAGAACGGGTATCGGGTGTGGGGTCTGGGGTATCGCAAACCGACACCAGACCTTGTGATGTACTTCGATGGTTCGGCCAGACCCCACACCCGATACCCCAGACCCGGTATCGAACCACTCCACGACGGGAAAGATACTCATGGGTGTGAGACTCCTCGCGGCGACGCTGGTTTTGCTGCACGTTGCGGCCGCCGCGTCGGCCTGCCCGTTCTGCTCCGCGCAGGGGACGACCCTCTCCGGCGAGGTCGCCGAGGCGGACTTCATCGTCGTCGGCCGGATGGTTAACCCCCGCCGCGACCCGTCGGACATCAGCAAGGGCACCACCGACCTCCAGATCGAAAGTGTCGTCAAGCCGCACGAATTCCTCAAGGGGAAGACGGTGCTGACCATCCCCCGGTACGTCCCCGGGGACAGCGCCGGCAAGGACGGCAAGTTCATCATCTTCTGCAAGCTGCACACCCCGGCCGCGTTCACGGCGACCGCCGCCGTCGCCTCGGCCGCGATCTTCGCCGACCCCCGGACGGTGACCCTGGACGCCTACCGCGGCGAGCCGGTGGACGGGAAGAGCAAGCTGGCCGACTACCTGGCTGGGGCCATCGCCGTCCGCGAGAAAGACTCGACGACCCGGCTGCGCTACTTCTTCGACTACCTCGACACGCCCGACCTGGTCATCTCGACCGACGCGATGAACGAGTTCGGGTCGGCGGACTACAAGCAGGTGCGTGCCCTGGCCGCGACCCTGCCGGCGGCGAAGGTGTTGAGTTGGATCAAAGACCCGAACACGCCGCAAAGCCGTCTCGGGCTGTACGGCCTGTTCATCGGCCACTGCGGTAAGAAGGAAGACGCCGCCGCCCTCCGCGGCCTGCTCGACGGCACCGAGACCAAGTTCATCGGCGGCCTCGACGGCATCCTCGCGGCGTACACGCTGTTGGACCCCGCCGCCGGCTGGGCGTACCTCAACCGACTCATCGCCGACGACAAGAGCGACTTCCAAATCCGCTACGCCGTGTTCAAAGTGCTGAGCTTCTTCTGGGACTACCGGCAGGACGTGGTCAAGCAGGACGACATCCTCGCGGGGATGCTCAAGCTCATGGCCATCGGCGACATGGCCGACCTGCCGATGGAGTACCTGCGCAAGTGGGGCCGGTGGGAACTGACCGACAAGGTGCTCGCCTACGCCGAGGTGAAGTCGCACGGCGGGGTGCCGATCGTGCGGCGGGCCATCCTCAAGTTCGCCCTCGCCGCCCCGGCCGACCACAAGGCCGCCAAGGCTTACGTCGAGAAGATTCGCCTGGAAGACCCCGACCGCGTCAAGTACGTCGAGCAGACCCTGAGCGACGAGTTGAAGCCGCTCCCGCCCAAGCAATAACTCCCCCGAGGTGCAGGATGCCCCGACCCCCGCGCTGGACCGCCCTCGTCGGCGTACTCCTGGCCGTCGCGCCGACCGCCCACGCTTGTACCTTCTGCGGCGGCGGTGTCACGTCCCGGCAAACCTTGCGCGAACACCTGGCGACGGCTCAGTACGCCGCTTACGGCACGTTGAAGAACCCCCGCGTCGAGCCGAACGGCATTGCCGGGACCACCGATTTTCACGTCGTTCAGGTTCTCAAGCCGCACGCCCCGTTCGCCAAAATGCCGGCGTTCGTGATCCCGAAGTACCTGCCGGTCATCGGCAACACCCCGCCGGAGTACCTGTACTTCGTCGGCGACCGCGACGGCAAGCCGGACCCGGTCTACGGGGTGCCCGCGACCCTGCCGATGTGCGAGTACGTCGCCGCCGCGATGAAGCTGAACCCGACCGACACGACGGCCCGCCTCGCCTTCAGCTTCGGCCACCTCGACTCGCCGGACCCCAGCGTCGCGGCCGACGCCTTCCTGGAGTTCGCCAAGGCGACCGACGCCGAGATCGCCAAGGCGAAGGCGGTCCTGAACCCGGGCCGACTCCGCAAACTCTTGACGCACTCGGAAACCCCGGCCGACCGCCTGGGCGTCTACGCGATGCTCCTCGGCCTGTGCGGCGGCCCCGAAGACCGCGACTTCTTCGACAAGCTCGTGACCACTCGACCGCTGTCGCCGCGCGTGCAGGACAACCTCGGCGGCTACCTCGCCGGTCTGACGACACTCGACGCCAAACTGGGCTGGCAGCGGATCGCCGCGGTCATCGACGACGCCAACCGGCCCTACGCCGAACGCCTCTCCGCCATCGGCACGCTCCGCTATTTCCAGGCCGCGAAGGGCGACGCGGTCCGGCCGGAAGTCCTCGGCTGTTACAAAGCCCTACTCCGCCACGCCGACCTCGCCGACCTGGCAATCGAAGACCTGCGGCGCTGGGGCTACTTCGACCTCACGCCCGAAGTCCTCGCTCTCTTCGGCACGCCGACGCACGCCAGCCGGCTCGTCCGCCGGGCGATCGTGCAGTACGCGCTCACCGCCCCCGGGGCCGAAGCGAAAGCCTTCGCCGCCGAGGTGCGCGCGAAAGACGCGAAGCTCGTCGCCACGGTCGAAGAGTTGATGAAGCTGCAGGAGCCAAAGCCGCCGCAGGCCGTTAGCCCGAAGCGCTAGCGAGGGTCGCAGCGGGCAACGGCAACGTGTGGGGTCAACGGCCGTACCGTCACCGGCCGCGAACGTTGCCCCCGCCCGCTGCGACCCTCGCTAGGCCGTGTTGATTGAACCTGGGGCGTCGGACGTTCGCCGGAGTCACTTTAGCCAGAGCGTGATCGCGGCGAACAGCACCATCCCCAGGAAGTT
>JAYTSV010000110.1:0-64457 GCA_043745465.1 Fimbriiglobus sp. | reverse complement strand
CGGCTGGTGCAGCTCAACGAGTTCCGGCTGGAAACCTACCTCGACGGCAACCTGTTCATCTTCCACCACACCGACGTGCCGGGCCTGATCGGCTTCGTGGGCAACATCTTCGGCACGCACGGCATCAACATCGCCGCGATGCACCTCGGCCGCAGCGGCAACCAGCCCGGCGGCCCCGCGATCGGCGTGCTGAACCTCGACGGCGTCCCCCCCGAAGACGCCGTGACCGCCGTGCGGGCGCACGCCAGCATGTCGCACATCGACGTGGTGCGCCTGCCGAAGGCAGGCGACGTACCGGCGTGGATGGGGTGAGCGGCTAGGCGCTCGCCCCGGCCTCCCCGCCGAGGTCCACGACGCTCACGTTCGTGACGGCTTTGAAGGTCCCGAACATGCGCAGCGGGCCATTGATGACGTAGAGGTCGGCCGGCCCGGCCGCCGTGGGGTCGAAGGCGATGTTCTCCGGGTGGTCGATCATGACCCGGTCGCCGTTCTCCAGCGACAGGGCGAACGGCGGAACGGCCGCTGCGTCATGAAGCGGTGGACCTCCGGCCGGATCGGCGCGGTATGCTTGGGGGCATCCGGGGTGTGAGTGACCTCCCGGCAGTTTTCACAGTCCGACGAAGTCCGCGACGGCCGGCGGTCAGCCGGCGGATCATCACGGCGGAAGCACGACGCGGGTCATGACTCCGGTGAGAGCATTGTGGCTCGGCACGTAGCGGCCCCGGATCGTCCCCTTGTACCGGAAGTGGTTCGGGCCGTCCGGCGTCAGTGTCTGAATCTCGTCTACGTACTGATCGAGGCCGAACACGTTCCAGAATCGTCGGGGTGCCCCGTTTGGGTGCCGCACGACCAACTCAGCTCCTCTTAGCTTCCACGTCAGCCGCCCCGCGCCGTTGGTGTACGTGCCGGTGCCGGGGTCGAAGTAACGGATGACGCACCGGCCGTCCGGGTAGTACTCGTACTCCAGCAACGGCGGCTCCGACAACGAGCCGTCCCACTGGTACGTCCAGGTGCCCACCAGCGCCCGCTCTGCCTCCGAGAGCGCCGGCGACGAGGCCCACCGGGCGACGCCAGCCAGAAGCGCGGCGAGAACGGCGAACGCCAGCGCGATCAGGACAAGCCGCTTGCCGCGTTGACGTGCCGCTTGGCTCTCAGCGAACGACATGGCGGCTCCCGCGTGAACGATCACATCTCCCAGCCGCCGCGACGTCGGGCGTCACGAACTCTCGCGGCGGCACAGCACGGCCTCGGTCAGCACGCCGGAGTCGCTAGCGTGTGACTCCGTAGGTACTCCCGCAAGGCTGCGTTGACGGCCGCCTCGTCCGCGAACGCCGCCGCCACGTCCTCGGCCAGCCGGACTACCCGCAACCGCTCTCGATACCGTGCGGCGTACTTGCCGCGCACGGCCCCGCCGTGTGCCCGGAAGTCGTACTCGGGTCGTAGCTCGTCGCCCGGCGTGGTGCCGTCAGGGGAAGTTCCCATCTTCGTAGTCCCTCCGCTCGACCCGAGTCGCCTCTCGGGCACTGATGATGCGCACCTGATCGCCACGGTCGGTGTGGGACACGATCAGTAGCCTGGCGGTAATCGACAACCCCATCGTAACATACCGGTCCTCGTCGGCAGAGTGGTCCGGGTCGTAAACGGTGACCGAAAGCGGGTCGCCGAAGACGGTGACCGCGTCGGCGAACGTCACGCCGTGCTTCGACTCGTTGGCCGCGGCCTTTGCGTCGTCCCACTCGAACTCCATGTCCGACCTCGCTGACGCATTGGGTGCTACATCTCCCAGCCGCCGCGCACGTCGGGCGTCACGAACTTCGCGGCCGCTTTCGTGTTCACCACCTCGCCCTTGACACTATCCCAGACCAGCGGCGTGCCGGTGCGGTAGGCGACGTTGCCCAGCAGCACCGCCTCGGTCAGCACGCCGGAGTAGCCGAACTGGCACAGCGGCTTGCCGACGCCGCGGATCGCGCCGAGCCACTCGGCGTGGTGGCCGACCGACTTGGCGAGCGTCGGCGACGGGGCTTTGAAGTCCCTGGCGAACTCGTCGGGCAGCAGCTTCAGCTTGTCGTAGTTGGCGACGAGGCTGCCCTTCGACCCCTCGAACAAGACGCCGTCGGGGAAGCCGGGGAACGTGCGATGGCCGGTCAGGTCGGGGCCGGTGACGCCGTGGTACCACGTCAACGGCAGGCTCTTGCCGGCGACGGGGAACTCGTAATCGACTTGCATCGTGCCGGGGACGGTGTTCTCCGACTTGGGCAACGGCGTACCGGACGCCTTCACGGCCGTCGGGGCACCGAGGTCGAGCGCCCAGAAGGCGAGGTCCATAAAGTGGCAGCCCATGTCGCCCAGCACGCCGCCGCCGAAGGCCCACCACCAGCGCCAGTCGAAGTGCGGCCACTGCTTGCTACTGGCGTAGAAGAACTCCTCCGGCACCGGGCCGAGCCACTGCGACAGGTCGAACTTCACGCCCGGAGTCGGGGCGGGGACTTTGGTCATGCCGTCCGGCTTGCGCGAGCACCAGACGTGGACGTGAGTCATGTCGCCGAGGACGCCGGACTTGACGATCTCGACGGCGCGGCGGTAGTTGTCGCCGGCGTGGATTTGCGTGCCCATCTGCGTCACGAGCTTGCGGTCGGCCGCTTCTTTCACCATCAGCCGGGCCTCGCCGACCGACTTCGCCAGCGGCTTCTCGCAGTAGAGGTGCTTGCCGGCGCGCATCATCGTCAGCCCGGCGTGGGCGTGCGTGTGGTCGGGCGTGGCGACGACGGCCGCGTCGAGGTCCTTGCCGACGGCGTCGAGCAACTTGCGGTAATCGGTGAAGAAGGCCGCCTTGGGGAACTGCTTGCGGGCCGCGACCGCCCGCGACTCATCGACATCGCACAGGGCGACGATGCTCTCGCCGGCGACCTGGCCGAGGTTGTACGCCCCCTGCCCGGCGACGCCGATCACGGCGACGCGCACCTTGTCGCGCACCTCCCCGGCGGCATACGAGCGGACCAGCGGCACGCCGACGACGGCGGCGGCCCCCGTTCCCAAGAAACGACGACGCGATAGCATGATGCGACCCCCGGACTTTGACCGAAACCAGTACGCAGGCTACCCGACGCGACCGCCAAATGCGAAGGTAACTCCACGGAACCGCCGACCCAGGAACGCAGCATGTCCGGCATCGGCCGCCTCTTCGCCCCCGACCTCGCCGAACTCATCGCCGAAAAGCGCTGGGACGAGCTGCGCGAGACGATCGGCGGGTTCGACGCCTCGGACGCGGCCGAGATCGTCGCCGACCTGCCGCGCGACGCCGCGGTGACGCTGTTCCGCATCCTGCCACGCGAAACGGCCGGGGCGGTGTTCGCGCAACTGCCCGCCTCGTCGCAGGAAGAACTCCTCACCGGCCTGACCGGCGGCGACGCCGATTATCTCATCCGGGCGCTCACCCCGGACGACCAGGCGCGGCTGCTCGACGAACTCCCCGCCGAAGTGACCCGGCGCATCCTCGACGCGATTCCGCCGGCGGAGTTGCAAGCCGCGCGCGACTTGTTGGGTTACCCGCACGGCACGGCCGGCCGGGTGATGACGCCCCGCTACGTCGCGTTGAAGCCCGACTGGACGGCCGGCCAGGCGCTCGACCACGTCCGCCGCACCGCCCGTTCCGCCGAGTCGGTCGATTTACTTTACGTCCTCGAAAAGGGCCGCTTGACGGCGGAACTGTCGCTGGCGGCGCTCGTCGTCGCCGACCCCGCCGCGCGGCTCGACAGCCTGCCGACGCGGCACCTCGTGACGGTCGCGGCGACGATGTCGCAGGGCGACGTGGTGCAGACCTTCGCCAAGTACGACCGCCCGGCGCTGCCCGTCGTGGACGGCAACGGCCACCTGCTGGGCATCATCACCGCCGACGACGTGCTCGACGTGGCCCAGGAACAAGCCACCGAGTCGATGCAGCGGCTCGGCGGCACCGAAGCCCTCGACCACCCGTACCTCGAAGTGAACTTCCGCGACATGTTGAAGAAGCGCGGCGGCTGGCTGTCGATCCTGTTCTTCGGCGAGATGCTGACCGCCACGGCGATGGGGTACTTCCAGGGCGAACTCGAAAAGGCCGTCGTCCTGGCGATGTTCGTGCCGCTCATCATCTCCAGCGGCGGCAACTCCGGCTCGCAGTCGGCCACCCTGCTGGTGCGTTCCCTGGCCCTGACCGAAGTGAGGTTGCGCGACTGGTGGCGGGTGCTGCTGATCGAGTTGCGCACCGGAATCACGCTGGGCACCTGGCTCGGCATGTTGGGCTTCGTCCGCATCGTCGCCTGGCAGAAGCTCGGGCTGTTCGACTATGGGGAGTTCTTCGTCGAAGTGGGCGTCACGGTCTGGATCAGCCTGGTCGGCGTCGTCCTGTTCGGGTCCGTGACCGGCAGCATGTTGCCGTTCCTGCTGCGGAAGTGCGGCTTCGACCCGGCGACCAGTTCGGCCCCGTTCGTCGCCACCCTCGTGGACGTGTCGGGCCTCGTCATCTACTTCGTCGTGGCGTCGCTCGTCCTGGCCGGCAAGTTGCTATAACTCCCGGCGAACGGTAGCGCCAGGGTTTCGGCTCCGCCGCAGGCGAATCCCGGCGAGCGGCCCACGTGAGTGGGCTGTTCTACCCTGGAAAGGGTGTAATCATGCCCCCGCGAGCGTCCGAAACTTCCCACGGGCAGTCACACGCATTCCGGGTTGGAACAGCGGGCTGATACCCGCCGCTCGCCGGGAATGCGACAAGCCCGCGGCGCGAACGCCGCGGGCTTGTCGGGTTGCAAAGGAAAATACTACTTCTTCGTCCCGTGGGCGTGGGCGATCGCCATGTCCGGGTGCAGGTTGGCGCGGGCGAGTTCGACGAGCTTGTCGAAGGCGGCGGGGTCGTGGATGGCGACCTCGGACATCGACTTGCGGTCGAGGATGCAGTTCGCCCGCTGCAGGCCGTTGATGAACTCGGAGTAGCGCATCCCACGCATCCGGCAGGCGGCGTTGATGCGGATGATCCACAGTCGGCGGTACTGCCGCTTCTTGGCCTTGCGGTCGCGGAAGGCGAAAGCGCGGGCGCGGATGAGCGTGACGATCGCCTGGCGGAACAGGTTGTGGCGGCTGAGGCGGAAGCCTTTGGTGAGCTTGCGGGTCCGCTTGCGGCGGGCCGCAAGGGTTTTGCCGCTACCGGCGCGTACCATAGTCGTGATCCTTCAACAGAGTGGGTGTGTGAGGGTAAGTCGAGGCCGAAGCGGGGGTTAGTACTCGCCCATGGCGATGAGGTACTTCTTGACGATCGCGCCCGTGATCGTGCCCTGGCGGCGCAGTTGCCGGCGGCGCTTGGGGGTGAAGTGGGCGTTCAAGTGCCGCTTGCCGGGGGTGGCGTGCTTGAGCTTGCCCGCCCCGGTCGCTTTGATCCGCTTCTTGACCGACTTGCTCGTCTTGTTCTTCTTGGCCATGAGGCACCTCACACACGCTTGCCGACACGGCAAACAAGGGGGAGTACAAGGGGGAGGCCACTCCCGAAGAGCGGCCCCACTTTCGGACCCCGACTCCGCATCAACGGACCGCCGCGCACGGCAACCCGCGAAGTCATCAGTTTAAGAGCGTCGCCGGGGTTGGGAAGTGCAAGTCGGGCGGGAAAGTGCTCGGCCAGCCAAGAGCGTGAGCGACTGGAGCGATTTCGATCTCCAGTCGCTCACGCTCTTGGCTGGCCGGGTTACTTGTGGCCCTTGGGGGCGAGCAGGGCGGACATCTGCTTGCCTTCCATCTGGGCCGCCTTCTCGATCTTCGAGCAGTCGAGGAGCTTCGTGAGCATGTCCTCGATGATGCGGCGGCCTTCCTCGATGTGCTGCATCTCGCGGCCGCGGAACTGCACTTTGATGAGGACTTTGTCGCCCTCTTCGAGGAACCGGCGGGCCTGGTTCACCTTCGTGTCCACGTCGTGGACGCCGGTCTTCGGGCGGACGCGGAGTTCCTTGAGCTTTTGCTGGTGGGTCTTCGCGCCCTGCTTCTTCGACTGGGCGTACTTGTGCTTGCCGTAGTCGATGATCTTGCACACCGGCGGGCGCTCGGTCGCGGACACCTCGACGAGGTCCATGCCGAGTTCGCGGGCCATCTCCATCGCCTGCATCGTGGGGACGATGCCGTGCTGCTCGCCCTCGGCACCGATCAGGCGGATGGGGCTGATGCGGATTTGGTCATTCATGCGGGGGCCGGTCGGCGGACGCGGCGGGCCATTGCGGTCGAACGGGGGGATAGACGGTCTCCTTTCAAAGGCACGAAACGGGTCGGGCCGGACAGTCCGGCCGCTCCAATCCCAGGACACCCTCCACCCGGCCGGAGGTTCGCGGGACCGCGAGCGGGACGATCTGCACCCTTCCTTAACGTATTATCCATAACTTCCGCCAAACCCCCCGTCAACGCCTCTCCGGTAAACCCGCCAGAATTTCCCGCCCCAGTTTCCCCGCCCCCGGCCCGCCGCCCGGCACCGCACTTGCACGACACCCCCCGTGTCCCCGAGATTTCCCCCCATTGGAGACGACATGGCAACGACACTCTTAGCTACCGCCGCAAAGTCGGTCGAGGGGCCGGGTTCGACCCTGACCCGCGCCGTCGAAGCGCTCCCGACCCTTCCGACTAACGTCAGCAGCCCCGAGCGCTGGGCGTCCCTGATCGCCGGCGGCGCGGTCGCCCTGTACGGACTGACCGAAAAGCAGCCGTCGCTTCTGACGACGGCCCTCGGCGGCTACCTGATGTACCGCGGGCTGAGCGGCAACTGCCCAGCGTACCAGGCGTTGAACTACAGCACCTCGGACTCGACGGCCGCGAACACCGTCATCGCCGCCGGGCACGGGACGCACGTCGAGGCGTCGATCACGGTCATGAAGTCGGCCCGCGAGACGTACGACTTCTGGCGCGACTTCGAGCGGCTGCCCCGGTTCATGACGCACTTGCTCGACGTGGACACGACGACCGACGGCGAGTCCCACTGGGTGGCCAAGGGGCCGCTCGGCCTGCGGGTCGAGTGGGACGCGAAGATCATCCGGGACGAGCCGGGCCAGGTCATCGCCTGGAAGTCCCTGCCCGGGGCCGATGTCGATTCGGTCGGCTCGGTCCACTTCCGCGCCGTGCCGGGCGGCACCGAGGTCCGCGTCAACCTGAAGTACGACCCGCCGGGCGGTCAACTCGGCACGGCTGTGGCGAAGCTCTTCGGCGAGAACCCGCAACGGCAGGTGCGCGAAGACCTGCTCCGCTTCAAAAAGCTGATCGAGACCAATGGTATCCCGACCAAAATCGTCCACACTTAACCCACCGCCCGACCCAAAAGGACCGCCATGAAGAAGCCCGAGAAAAAGTCCGCCGCCCCGGTCAAAGAATTGCCGCGGGCGACCGTCAAGGAGCCGACCGAAGGCGGGCCGGAGGACGAGGCCGATGCGTCGGAAGAGTTGCCGACACCGGCGAAGACCAAGGCGAAGAAGCCCGGCAAGAAATGACCGACCGGCGACGATTGCGGGCGGGCGGCGGCACCAACGGCACGGGAGATGCAACAACTTCTTTCGGTCAAATGACGACACCCGGAGGATTGATCCGATGGTCACCGAGAACACGCAAGCCCCCCTACCCATCCCACTCGTCCCGACGGCCTCGGCGGAAGACTTGCCGGCGCGGCTCGTCAAAATCCTCGACGGCGGCCCGTGCGCCATCGACGAGCGCCTGCGCGAAATCGAAGCGGCGGCGGCCAACGCGGTCCAGCCGACCATGACCTCCGCCATCATTGCCGGCGGCGAAAAGATTCTCGCGAAATTGTTCGGGGCACGCTTCGCCGCGAAGTCCACCGGCCCGGCCGACCCGCTCGACCTCGAACGGGAGAAGATAGCCTTGCGCGCCCTGAGGGGGGACTTCCAGGAGTTGCCCACCATTCATCAAATCGAAGACCGACACGCCCTGCTCCGCATGGAGGGCGAGGGCGGCATCGCCGTCGAACCCGACGATACGAAGCTCGACAACGTCGCCGCCGTCGAGGCGGTGCTCCTGGCCACCGGCAAGTAAGCCACTCAAGTTGCGGCCCGGATCGAGTCGAGACAAACGGTCACCTGCGGTGGCCGTTTGTCGTTTCAACATCCCCCGAGGTGGTTGTGCCAAAAGTCGTCCGCATTGTGGCCGCGATCCTGGTCGGGCTAATCGCCCTGCTCGCCGTCGCCTGGGTGGGCTTTCAAAGTTACCTCCGCAGCGGCTCGGCCCGCGACCTGGCGGCAACGGAGTTTAAAGCCCGGCTCGGCTCCGACGTGCGGGTCGAGGAGTTGACCACCGGCACCGGCTCGACCTCGGTGCGGTTCGCCGTCCCCGGCCGCGACCCGGCGACGGCGCTGCTCTCCGGGGTGGTGCGGCTCGACGCCTCGGTCTTCGGCCTGGCCACCGGTCGCACGCCGGAAGTCGTTACGCTGGAGGACGCGAGCGTCACGCTGCACCTCGACCGCGACGGCAAAATTCTCGACCCGCTGCCGAAACCGCCGGCCGGCAAGGGCGGCAAGTTGCCCGAGATTCGCGTCGTCGGCGCGAAGGTTCACGTCCTTCAAGACGGCCGGCCCGACTTCCACCTCGCCGGCGTCAGCGCGACTTTGACCGAAGCCGACGGCAAGCTCGCCATCGCCGGTAAGGTCGTCGATGATGCCTACGGCGAGTGGAAGCTGGCCGGCGACTGGGCGGCCAACGGGGCGACGGGTACGGTCCACGCCGACACCGTGGGGCGGATCGGCCTGACCCCCGCGAAACTGCGGGCGATCCCGGCGATTCCGGCGGCGACGTGGACCACGGTCGAAGTGGACGGCCAGGCGCTCGTCGCCGTCCGCGTCGGCCTGGGGGCGAACAACGAGTGGTCGTGGCACGTCGAACTCGATGCCGTCGGCACGCACTTGAAAGTCGCCCCGGCCGAGTTGGACTTGACCGATTGCAGCGGCCTCGTGACCGTGTACGGGGCGAAGGTGACGGTCAAAAACCTGCGCGGAACGACGGCCGGCGGGACGGTGACCGCCGACTCGACGATGGACTTCGGGCCGACGCCGGCGACCTTGGAGTTCAACGTCCGCGCCGCCGATCTGGACGTGAAGCGGACGCCGCCGCTCTGGGGCTTGGCCGCCCGAGTCGATAGCGGCAAGCTCAACGGCGCGGGCGACATCACGCTCTTGATTGACGGCGACCGGGTCCGGCCCCAGGGCAAGGGCCGCGCCGTCATTGTCGGCACGCTCCTCGGCGGGAAAGTCGAAGTCGAAGTCCTCCTCCGCGGCGACGGCCAACGCCTCCGCTTCGACGACCCGCCGACCTCGGCCCTGCCGCCCCGGCGGTGGAACGTCGTCGGCCTGGTGACGCTGCTGCAAGCCCCGCCCGCCCCGGCGAAACCCCCGGCGACGCAGTACGTTCGCGCCAACCTTAAGCTCACCGATGTAGACATCCCCGACCTGCTGACGCGGGCCAAGGTGCAGTCGGCGGTCAAACTCGCCGGCAAGCTGTCGCTCGAAGTCGCGGCCGAAATCCCGACCAACGCCCCGGGGTCACTCGGCGGCTACCGGGCGACCGGCAAGGCCCGCACGCCGAGCCTCCAGGTCGAAGGCTTGACGCTGACCGACGTGACCGCCGACGTGCAGTTGAAGGACGGCGTGCTGACCCTCTCGCGCTTCTCCGCGACCTTCCCGGCCGACGCGACCGGCAAGCCCGGCGGGCTCGTCGGCACGGCCCGGTTCGGCATCGAGCCGCGCACCGAGTTGACCGCCGACCTGACCCTGACCGACATCCCGCTGAACCAGGTCGCCGCGGCCGTGCCCGGGTATGCCGACAAGGCCGCCGGCCGGGTCTCGGGCCGCTTCGACTTTACGCTTCCCGGCGATCGACTCGGCTCGCTTCAGGCGATCGTCGCCAACGGTACGCTGACCTCGTCGGGACTCACGCTGTTCGGGCAGAAGGCCGACCGCGTCAAGATCGACCTGGCCCTCAAGGACGGCGTCGCGCGGCTCACGAAGGCCGACGTGGACATCTACGAGGGCACCGTCACCGGCGAGGCGACCGTGCCCGTCGTCGGCGACAAAGCCGGGTCGTTCGCCGTCGGCTTCAAGGACGTGAACGCCGGCACGCTGACCGCCGCCATCCCGAAGTCGCCGGTCAGCGTGCAGGGCAAGGTCGGCGGCAAGGTCGCCGGGACCATCCCGCCGGTGCGCAACTTCGACGCGACCAAGCTGACCGGCGACCTCGACCTGAACGCCCCGCAACTCGTTGTCCAGGGCATCCCGACGACGAAGCTCGCTGGCAAGGTCGGCTACAAGCCGGGGGCGATCACCTACGACCTCAAGGCCGACGCACTCGGGGGCACCGTCGCCGTGGACGGCACCTACCCGCTGACCGACGACCCGGCCCCGGACGCCAGGCCGGCGGGCGGAACCGTGCGACTCGACCGCCTACGGTTGAACACCCTCGGTCGGGCGCTCAAGGTGGCGGCCCTCGAACCGCTCCGCGGCGAGGTGACGCTGACCTTGAAGTACGGGTTCAGCCCCGACGGCCCGGCCGGCGCGGGCCGCATCGAGGTGCGCGACCTCGGCTGGGGCGACGACGACTTCACCGCATCGAAACTGACTTCCGACATCCGCTTGACGCCGCAAGGGGTCGAAGCCCCGGGGCTGTCGGGCCAGTTCGCCGGGGGCACGGTCCGCGGCCGGGTCCGCTACGATTTCGACGAACCGCGCAAGAGTTTCGCCGCGGTCACACTGGAGAACGCCGACGCCGCCGACCTGGCCGGGCCGCTCGGCTTCGACGCCGTCACCGGCCGGGTGTCGGCGACCTTCCGCTCGACCCTCGGCCGGCAACTCCGCGGCGGTGGCACCGTCACCGCGACACGGGCGAAGATTTCCGGCGTCGAAGTGAGCGAGTTGCGCGTCCCGTACCGCTGGTCCTACGTCCCCGGCGTGGGCGTCGAATTTACGGTCCGCGAAGGGGCCGGGACGGTCGTCGGCGGTCGCGTCACCGCGCGGGCCGAGGTGCAGGTCAACCGGACGGCGCGGGTCGAAGGCCGCGTCGAGTTCGTGGACGTGAACGTCGGGGCGCTGGCCGCCGGGTTCGGCACGTCGGCCTACGGCGTCGGCAAGACGACCGGCCGGTTCGACATCTCCGGCACCGAGGTGAAGTCCCGCAACGACCTGAACGGCACGCTGACGGCCCGGTTCGGCCAGACGACGGTCCGCGAACTCCCCGTCCTCGGCACGATCAGCCCGTTCCTGTCGCCGGTCCAAGCCCTGACCCGCTTCGAGTCCGGGGACGTGCTCGCCCGCCTCGGCGCGGGCCAACTTCGCATCGAACGGCTCGCGCTGGCCGGCACCGGGGCCAAGCTGTTCGCCGACGGGACCGTCGGCCTGGACGGCCGGCTCGACCTGGCCGTCGTGTACAACACCAACCAGATCGGCCCCGTCTCCCCGGTTTTCCGCCTGATCGCCCGCAACATCCCGGCCATCGGCCCGATCCCCGTCGGCCTGATCGTCCGCGTGACCGAAGCCCTGTCGAACCGCGTCGTCCGGCTGACCATTGGCGGCAGCACATCGCGGCCGGCCGTGCAGTTGAACGCGGCCGGCCTGCTCAGCGAGAACGCCGTCCGCTTCTTCGTCGGCCAGTACGTGCCGGTGCCGGTCACCACGCCGTAACGACTACGCCGGCCGGTCGCCGGGGTCGGCCCCCGTCGGCCAACTTTCCTGCGGCGACCAGCCGAGGAGTCGGGCCGTCGGGGCGAGGTCGTAGCAGAGCCGGTGCAGGTGCCGGCTCGTGACGTAAACGACGTGGTGCCCGGCCCACGGGGCGTTGACGGCCCGCTCGAAGAAACTGCCGGCGTCGGTCGGACTCAGAAACACGTCCTGGTTGTCCGGGTCGGCGGCGATCTCCGCGACGTGCCCGGCGTCGCGGGGGCACCAGCCGAGCCGCACGCTGAGCACGTCGAGGCCGTGGTTGCGGGCGTAGACCCCGCCCATTGCTTCCATCAGCACCTTGGTGCAGGCGTAAAGGTAGCGCGGCTTCGGCAGCGCCGTCACCGTCGCCGGCAGGCTGTTCTCGTCAAAGTACCCGTCCACGACCTGCCCGCTCGACGCCAGCACGATGCGCTTGACGCCCTCCCGACGGCACGCTTCGAGCACGTGATACAGCCCCACGACGTTGGCCGGGACGAGTTGGCTCAGGAAGTTGTCGCCGTCGTCCGGGGCGTCGCCGCGCGGGTAGCGTAAGTCGTCCGGGGCGGCGGCGAGGTGGACCACGCAGCGCACGCCCCGGGCCGCCTGCCGCACTGCGGTCGCGTCCGTCAACTCGCCGACGATGGCGTCCGCCAGGCCCGGCGTCGGCAGCCGGTCGAAGCCGCGGACGGCGACGCCGGCCTTGAGGAGCGCGGCCACGGCGGCGCGGCCGAGTCGCCCGGCCGAGCCGGTGACGAGAACGGGGGCGGTCGTCATTTTTGGGCCTCCAGCGCCGCGAGCAACGCCTTCAGGAAGGCCGGCAAGTCGTCGGGCGTCCGACTCGTGATGAGGTGCCCATCGACGACGACTTCGGCATCGACGTACTCGCCGCCGGCGTTGGTCACGTCGTCCCGGATCGACTTGTAGCACGTCACCTTGCGCCCCTTCATCGCTGGCGTCGAGCAGAGCACCCACGGGCCGTGACAGATCGCGGCGGTCGGCTTGCTGGCGGCCGTGATGTCGCGGACGAGTTTCAACATCGCCTCGCTGCGGCGGATGTAGTCCGGGGCGAACCCGCCGGGGATCACGAGCGCGTCGAAGTCGCCGGCCGTCACGTCGGCCGCGGCGGTGTCGCTCGTCACCGGGTAGCCGAGCTTGCTGGCGTAAGTCTTGCCCGCCGCCGGGCCGACGAGGCGGACGACGCACCCGGCCTCACGCAAGCGGTACACCGGATACCAGACCTCCATCTCCTGGTACTGCTGCTCGACTAGAACCGCGACCCGCTTGCCGGCGACGCTCATGCCGTTACTCCTGGGAAAGGTGGGGGATGCGGAGGCGGAAGGTCGCCCCGCGGCCCGGTTCGCTCTCGACGATCACGTCGCCGCCGTGCTCCTGCAAAATCTTACGACTGACCGGCAGGCCCAGCCCGGTGCCGCGCGACCCCTTGGTGCTCACGAACGGCTTGAACAGGTCGGCGACGCGGTCGGCCGGGACGCCGGGGCCGTTGTCCGCGACGACGAGTTCCGCAAAGCCGTCGGCCAGCGCCGTCGTCACGACCACGCGCGGCTCGTTGGTTTCGCTCAGCGCGTCCACGGCGTTCGACAGGATGTTGAGCAGCGCGCGGTGAATGCCGTCGGGGTCGCAGGTGATGAGGGGTAACGTCGTCGGCTGCCACTCGACGGCGATGCCGGAGCGCTCCGCGCGGCCGCGGACGATGTCGATCACTTCGGCCGCGAGCGCGAGCAGATCGACCCGTTCGAGGGCCGGCTCGCGCTCCTTCGAGTAGCTGAGCATGTCGAGGATGAGGTCGTCGATCTTGCCCTGGTTCTTCTCGACCAGCCGCCAGCCCTTGACCAACAAGTCGCGGTCGTCGTTCAGGCCCATGCGGACCATGTCGGACCCGAAGCGGACGCCCTGCATGATGTTTTTGATGTGGTGGGACATCGCCGCGATCGTCTGGCCGACGGCCGCCAGCCGCTCGACTTGCACCAGCTGGGCGGAGTGCCGGGCCTCCTCGACGGCAATCGCCGCCTGGTGCGCCACGGCCACGGCGAGGGTCAGGTGGTCGTCGGTGAAGGTGGTCGCGGCGGCCAGGGTGTCGGCGGTCGTGTCGAGGAAGATGACGCCGACGGTGCCGTGCCGGCCGGCCAGGGGCACGCAAATCACCTCGCGGAGGCGGTGCCGGGCGACGCTCGCGCCGCCGGAGAAGCGGGCGTCCCCCGCCGCGTCCCCGACGAGGACGCCTTCGCCGGACTTCAAGACGTGGTCGGCGATGGTGCGGCTGACGACGAACTCGCCGCCCGCCGCGCCGGCCCGACTCTGCACCGCCCGCGGTTCGAGGACGCCACTGTCCGGGTCGAGCAGGAGCGCGCAGCCGTGGTCGGCCTCGGTCGTCCGCAAGATCAAGCCGAGTAGCCGGGCGAGGAGTTCGTCCACGTCGGCGATGCGGCTGACGGCGGCGGACGCTTCGTACATCACGGCCAGGCTCGCCAGGCGGCTGCGCTGCCACTCGCCGGCCGCCGCGTCGGGTTGGCGGAACGCCAGGCGGCCCGCGTCGGCGGTCACCCGGCGGACGATCGCGGACGGGTACTCCGAGGTACTTTGCAAGACGAGCCGAGTGGCGTCCGGGGGCGGCGGGCCGAGGGTCACGGACGCCGCCGCGTCGCCGCCGTCGATGGCGTACAGCAGGACGGTGTCGCCGAGCGCGA
The DNA here is from genome assembly GCA_043745465.1 of Fimbriiglobus sp. Taxonomy (GTDB): domain Bacteria; phylum Planctomycetota; class Planctomycetia; order Gemmatales; family Gemmataceae; genus Fimbriiglobus. Next base: position 50,068 of record JAYTSV010000110.1, on the reverse strand, counting down.
TCTGGTCGCCGGGGCGGAGGTCGATGACCTGGACGTGCCGGCCGTTGACTTGCGTGCCGTTGCCGCTCTGCAAGTCGAAGAGTTGGTGCCCGCCGGCCGTCGTGGTCCGCAGTTCGAGGTGCTTGCGGGACACGCGGTGGTCCTGCAGCGGGAGCGTGTTCGACGAGTGCCGGCCGACCGTGACGCGCGGCTCGGCGAGCGGGAACTGCGCCCCGGCGTCCGGCCCGGCGAGGACGATCAACTTCGCCACGGTTCGCCCCCGGTCACTTCTTTTTGGGCGGCAGAAACTGCGTCACGTCCAGCCCGCCCGCCCCGAGGTACTGGTCGAGCAGATCGACCCGCCCGCGGCCCTTCATGCCGACCAGCACGCGGCCCATCTCGTCCCACCAGATGGCGGCGAGCAGGTCCGGGTTGGCCACCTTGAGCCGGCGGTACTGGTCGAGCCGCGTCGTGAACGCCCCGGCCTCGGCCGACGCCAGGGCGACTTTCTCGGTGCGGTACGCGGCCGCCTGTTGCACCAGCTTGAAGCGAATCGCCTCGGCGTCCCGCGCCCGCCGGTTGCCTTCGAGCCGCGCCTCGTTCTCGCGGACCGAGATCGCCGTTTGCGCCTGGTTCACGGCCTCGAACGCGGCCCGGACTTCGTTCGGCGCGGTCAACGAATCGACGCTGACCCGCTGCACCAACACGCCCAACCGCTGGCCGGACAGGCGGTCGGTGAGCCGCGGCGTCAGCCAGGCGGGGAGTGCGGCCCGGCCGGTTAACAGGGCTTCATCGACGGTGCGGGCGGCGACCCACTCGCCGGTCAGGGTTTCGGCGACGCGGGCCAGCACGGCGTCGGTGCGGTCCCGGTGGGCCAGGTAGTGTTCGAGTTCGCCGTCGCGGTCGTCGATGGCGTACTCGACGACGAGGCGGACGTTGACGAGGTTCTCGTCGCCGCTCAGGAACTGCCCCGGCGGGGTCGCCCCGGCGTCCTCGACGGCGTCCAGGGCGAAGCCGACTTCGAGTTGCCGGGCGGTGCGGACCGGCACCCGTTCGACGCGGTCGATGCCCCACGGCAGGCCGACCCACAGCCCCGGCCCCGGCCGCGCCACGACCCGCCCGAAGCGCCGCACCACGGCCCGCTCTTCCGGCCCGACCTGCACGACGCCGGTCGCCAGGTAGGCGAACACAAGGACCAGCGCGAACACGGCAAGTCGGCGCACGAAAGCACTCCGCGGGTAACGAAGTGTCAGTGTACGCCGGCGAGCCAGGAGCGTCAGCGACTGGAGGTCTTCGTCAGCGACTGGAAGTGCCTCGACCGCCAGTCGCTGACGCTCTTGGCTCGCCGGTCACTTCGCCAGCGCGGCCCGGAGGAGTTTCACGACTTCAGTGGCCCCTTGCGTCTCGGCCAGGCTCAGCGCCGTTTTGCCGTCCTTGTCGGCCGGCTTGGGGTCCGCGCCGTTGGCCAGCAACCACTCGACCGCTTGAGTACGGCCACTGAGGGATGCGAACATCAGCGAGGTCTGGCCACTGGCGTTGGCGACGTTCACGTCCGCTTTCGCCGCGCGGAGCAGTTTCAAAGCGTCCAGGTCGCCCTTGAACGCGGCCGCGGTCAGGGCCGTGAGACCCATGCCGTTGCGGCGGTCCACTTCGACGCCGGCCTGGGCCAACACCAACTCGACTACCTTCGGCTGGCCGTTGTACGCGGCAACGGTCAGCAGCGTGTCGCCCCGAGCGTTGACGCCGTTCGCCGGCAAGCCGGCCTGGAAGTAGGCGCGCAACGTGTCGAGGTCGCCCTCGCGGGCCGCCTGGAACGCGATCGTTTTCAGTTTGTCGCGGGTCGCCGCGTCGAGCACCACCTTCGGCAGCGGGATACGCCCGGCAAGGACGCTGTAAACGCTCGCCGGTGCCGGGGCCAGTGACAAAACGGTGACACCGACGGCGGCCAGGAATCGGGACACGGCGAGACTCCGAATGAGAAAAGCCCGCCGTAGGCGCGTCGGGTGAACGCGACTGCGGCGGGCTTACTGCGTTTACTTCGCGGCCGGCTCGTCCTTGGCGATCAGCGCCTTCACGTCGTCGAGGCTGACGTTCACGGCCTTCGCCAGCCGGGTGCCGTACTCGACATTGGCGCGGTAGAAGTGCGACACGACCGTCGCCTTGGTGACCGCGTCCTTGACCTTGCCCAGGTCGCCGGCAAGGTTCTTGATCAGGTTGGTCCGCTCGCCTTCGGTGAAGCTGACGTACAGTTCGCCGGCTTGCTTGAAGTTCTGCGTCCGGGCGATCGGCTTCTGCGACACGCCGCCGGCCAGCGGTGCCTTGCTGTACTCTTTCTCCTCCGTGTCGCGGCGACCCCCGTTCGACCGGCTCGGTTCGTAGTTCACGTCCGACGCCGTCTGTCCGAAGTTCATGTTGCCGCCCTGGTTGTTGTTGCTCACCCCGGCGTAGGGCTGGTTGACCGGCAGCATCAAGTAGTTCGTGCCGACGCGGTAGCGCTGCGTGTCGGCGTAACTGAACAGGCGGCCTTGCAGCATCTTGTCCTCGCTCGGCTCGATGCCGGGGACGACCATTCCGGGAGCGTAGGCGACTTGCTCGGTGAACTGGAAGAAGTTGTCCGGCACTCGGTTGAGCGTCAACTTGCCGACGGCCACTTCTTCGACGCCGGGCCAAATCTTGGTGTCGTCGAGCGGGTCGAAGTCGAGCTTGGCCATCTCGGCCGGCTTCATCGTCTGGACCTTCAATTCCCAACTCGGGAACTTGCCGGCCTTGATGTTTTCGTACAGGTCTTCGGTCATGCCGCTGTGGTTCTTCGCGCTCGCGGCGTCGGCCTCATCGGAGGTGTAACGCTTGTGGCCCTGCATCGACCGCCAGTTAAACTTGACGTAGGTGACCTCGCCGGCGGCGTTGACCCACTTGAAGGCGTGGACGCCGAAGCCGTCCATCTGCCGTAGGTTGGCCGGTGTGCCTTGGTCGCTGTACACGAACGTCAGCATGTGCGTCGATTCGGGCACGTGGCTGAAGAAGTCGAAGAAGCGGTTGGGGTCTTGTTGGTTCGTGACCGGAGACGGCTTGAGCGAGTGGACCATGTCCGGGAACTTGATCGCGTCCCGGATGAAGAAGACCGGCAGGTTGTTGCCGACGAGGTCCCAGTTGCCCTCCTCGGTGTAAAACTTGACGGCGAAGCCGCGCGGGTCGCGCAGTTGCTCCGGCGAGCCGTTCGGGTGGACGACGGTGCTGAAGCGCACGAAGGTGGGCGTCTTCTTGTCCTTCTCGGAAAACAGCTTGGCCTTCGTCAGCTTCGACTGGTCGCCGTAGGAGACGAACTCGCCGTGTGCCCCGACGCCGCGGGCGTGGACGACGCGCTCCGGGATCCGCTCGCGGTCGAAGCGGGCGAGCTTCTGGATGAGGTGGAAGTTGTCGAGCGTGACCGGGCCGCCCTCGCCCGCCGTGCGGCTATTCTGGTTGTTACCGACGGGCTGGCCGCCGTCTTCGGTGATCGGCTTGGCCTTCTCGGCCTTCGCCGGCGAGGGCGGCTGTTGGGCCGTCGCGGCACCCGCAACGCCGAAGGCGACTGCGGTGGCGAGTAACTTCTTGATCATGGGAGACTCCAGGGAGAATCAGGGACCGACTCCAGCAATCACAAGATACGCGCGGGCCCGCGATAGTTCCAAGACGATTTCGCTATCCCTGCCATAGCCGCAGGCTATGATTGATTTAGCCTGCCCTGCGTGCGAAGAGACCTCACCCCCCGGCCCCCACTCCGAAACGGAGAGGGGGAGCGAGAGCGCAAGAGTCGTTGCGTGCGACCCCACTTGCTCCCCTCTCCGCGTCGGAGAGGGGCCGGGGGGTGAGGTCTCTTCGCAAGCCCGGCGGGAAAGGCGACCTCACCCCCCGGCCCCCTCTCCGAAACGGAGAGGGGGAGCAAGCGCGTTGGGGTCGTTGACCGAGACCCACTTGCTCCCCTCTCCGCGTCGGAGAGGGGCCGGGGGTGAGGTCTCTTCGCTCCAACCGAGTCGAAGTCCTTCACCCGATGGCCCCCCGCCGATGGAAATGCACCAGTTACGGTACTTCGCCAAGGTCGCCGAGTTGGGCAACGTCACCCGCGCGGCCGAGGCGTGCGGGGTGTCGCAGCCGAGCCTCAGCCAGCAGGTCGCCAAGTTGGAGCGCGAGTTGGGCCTGCCGCTGCTGGAGCGGTTGGGGCGGGGGGTCCGGTTGACTGCGGCCGGGACCGTCTTCCGCGAGTATGCCGCACAAATCCTCGCCCTCGCCGAGCAGGCCCGGACCCGCGTCGCCGACGACCCCGACCGCGGCAAACTCACGGTCGCGGCCATCCCCACGGTCGCCCCGTACTTCCTGCCCGGGGTGCTGACCGCGTTCGCCGCGGAGTGCCCGCACGCCACGCTCGACATCGTCGAGGAGACGACCGGGCGGATCGCCCAGTTGATCGCCGTCGGCGAGGTAGACCTGGCCGTCGTCGCGTCCGGCGAGTTGGGCGACTCGGTCCACGTCGAGCCGCTGTTCACTGAGGAACTGCTCGCCGTGCTGCCGGAAGCGCACCCGCTCGCGGCCGCCCCAAAGGTCTCGTTGAAAGACCTCGCGGCGACGCCGTTCGTGCTCCTGAACGAGGCCCATTGCCTGACCGGCAACGCGGTGACTTTCTGCACCCGTCACGCCGTGACGCCGATCGCCACGGCCCGAACGCACCAGATTGCGACGATCCTCGAACTCGTGCGGTTGGGCCACGGCGTCTCGCTGGTGCCGGCGATGGCAGCGGCCGGCGGCCACCCCGGCTGTGCCTTCCGCCCGCTCCGCGGCACGCCGCCGGTGCGGACCGTGAGCGTGGCCTGGGGCAAGTCGCGCTACAAGACCCGGCTGTTCAACCGCTTCCTGGCCGCGCTGAAGCGAAACCCGGCGAGCCAGGAGCGTTAGCGACTGGAGGTCGAGGCAACTCCAGTCGCTGACGCTCCTGGCTCGCCAAGTCACTCACTCCGCCAGCACGTCGTCGAGGGCGATTACGGCCGCACTCTTGGCGCGCGTTGCCGGGTGCGTCAGCATCGCGCCGAAGACGAGGCGGCGCTTCTCACCGGCTTGCGTGAGGGTCGGCGTCGAGAAGACCTGGACCTCGCGGCCGGTGTCGAGGCCCAGGTCGCGCGTCCAGAACAGGCCGCCGTCGGCCGGGTCGAGCGCGACGGCCACGCCGGCGGTCGTGACCGCGTACACGGCCAGCGGTAACGCCCCGCCGGCGTAGGCCGCGACGACCGGCCCGGCCGTGAAACTCGCCCCGCACCGGCGCTGCCAGCGGAGCTTGCCCGTGGCCCGGTCCAGCGCGTACAGGATTCCGTCCCGGCTCGTCGCGTAAACCGTGCGGCGGTCGGCCGTCAAGGGCGTGTGGACGGACTTCGGCGCGTCGAACTGCCAGGCGACTTTGCCCGTGGCCGCGTCGAGTGCGACGATCGCGCCACCCGGGGCTTCCTCCGGCGGCAAGCCCTCGTCGGGTTCGTTGGTCAAATCCTCCGTCAAGTTGCCCGTGCCGAGGCCGAACACGACCAGCTTGCCGCACACCAGTGGTGCTCCGAACGACCGGTGCGGCGCGGGCGTCCGCCAGAGTTCATTGCCGGTGAGTGCGTTGACGGCGAGCAAGCAACGGGTGCGGTAGCCGCTACCGACGAAGAGGCGGTCGCCGCTCAGGGCCGGGTCGGTGTCGATGTGCAGCTTCGTCGCCGTGCCGCCTTCGAGGTGCCAGCGCTCGACCCCGGTCATCGCATCGACGGCGTAAACCCCGTCGTCGCCGGCCGGGAAGATCACCGCGCCGCCGGCCAGGACCGCCGCGCCTTCGGTGTGGCTCGTCGTCTCGAACGGCTTCGGCCAGGCCGGTTTTCCCGTGGCCGCGTCCAGGGCGAACAGCCGGCGGAAGTTGTCGCTGTGCAGTCCTTCGCCGCTGAACAGCGTGCCTGCATGGACCGTCGGCCGGGCGAAGACCGGCTTCAATTGCCCGCCGTCGGTGAACTTCCAGACTTCCCGACCGGTGGTCGCGTCGAGGGCGTAGACCGCGCCCGACTGGCGGAAGCCGGTCGCCTTGGCGGTGCCGAAGTAGAGCCGGTCGCCGACCGACGTGACGCCCGAAAGCACCTCGTGCGCCTCGGCCGTTTCCCAGAGGATTTTCGCGCCGCCGAAGGCGACCTTCGCCGCCGCGCCCCGCTCGCCGACGACCGCTTCGCCCAGGGCGGCGGGGTCCGGCGCGGGCGAGTGGAGCAAGAGAGCGCCGCCGAAAATCGCCATCGCCCCGAGGGCCACGGTCTCGGGGGACGCGCTCAACTGCACCCCCGGCGTGCCGACTTGGGTGAGGGCGCGGTAGCCGGCGTAGAGTGTCGCCGCGGCCAAACCGACGCCCACCGCGGTGAACTCCCGCCACGGCGACACGACCAATTCGCCCCACCCGGCGTAGGCCCCGAAGGCGACGAGCGACAGCCCAGTGGCCGAAGCGACTGCGGCGAGCACTCGCAGCGCCCCACCGGACGGCGGCGCGGTCGCGCCCGGCTCGTCGGCCGCCAACCGGCGGTAACGTCGAGCCGACCAGAAGGCCCCCGCCAGAGTCACCACCAACAGCACGACGGCCAGCGCCGCCGGCGTCGTGAGGCGCGACCCGGAGAGCCAGCCGGCGTCCCGCAGCCAGTAGTCGGCGAGCGCGATCGTACTCGTCGCACTGGCCGTGGCGAGCAGCGCCCGCCAGCGAGTCATCACGACCGCCAGGCGGACGGCGACGCCGGGGAAGATTGCCGCCAGCAATGCCAGCGGGCCGAGGAGCACGAACGACGGGATGACCGCGAACAGTGCCGGGCCGGTGGCGTCCGCGGCGCACTTCTTCGGCTCCAGGGGGTCGGGTTTCGGGCCGTACCCGGGCGGCTCCTTCTCGTCCCACGCCGGGGCGGCCGCCTTGCCGGCGACAACTCCGACGAGGCCGGCCGTCGTGCCCGCGAACGTCCGCCGGAGGTACGGCTCGGCGTGCAACAACGCCCAACGAACGGCTTCCCCGTCCTGCTTGCCCTGGAGTTGGAACCACGTCCCTTCGCAGAAGCCGAAGGCGGTGTACGTCGCCTCTTGCTTCGACAGGAATAGCACGACCGTGCGGCCGGCCGTCAACCGGGCCGTCAACTCGGGGACTTGCTTGAGCTTCACCGCCTCGCTGTCGCCGGTCATGTTGACCGCGATCCGGTCGGCCGGCGGCTTGCCCTTGAGGTGCTCCGTCACTTTCAAAACCAGCGACGGCTTGTCCGGGTCGGCGGCGCTGACGGTCGCCAGGACGATCACCTCCTCCTGGGCGATCACGTCCTTGAGCGGCAGCGGCTTCTTGATCGCCCCCAGCACGAGGGCGGGCGTCAAGAACAGCACGGCGACGGCGAGTCGGAGGGTCGGCATCGTCGGGGTCTCGGGCACCGGGAGGGGTCGGCCGTCAATCTTAACACAGCCCGCTCCGCTGACCGGTATACTGGCCAGCGTCCGACGAAAATCCCCGGAGCCGACCGATGCAGCAGTTGTTCCAAGACATCGACCCCGTCATGCTCGTCCTGTTCGGGATCGGCGCGGTCGTGGCCGTGATCGCCGCGATCTGGTTCCTCGTCGTCGGCTTCCGGCAACACGTTCTGTGGGGCGTGGCCATGCTCCTCGGCTGCGGCTTCGCGCACTTCGCCTTCCTGATCGTCCACTTCAAAAAAGCCTGGGCACCGACGCTCCTGGCGATCGCCGCCGCCGTCCTGATGATGGTGCCCGCGGTCCTGATCGCCAAGAAGTTGAACGAGCTGCAAGTCACCGCCGCCGAGCAACGGGTCCAGGTGCCGGGCGACCCCGCCGACCCGTCGGCCGGCGTCACGGAGGCACGCATCACGTTAACCGGGGCGAAGCGCGAGGAGTACGCCAGGCTCGGCAAGTCGAAGACGTGGGCCGTGATTCAGTGGGCCAACGCGGACGTGACCGACGACGACGTGGAAGCCCTGCACGGCATGACCGAGTTGCGCGAACTCGACCTGTCCGACACGCGAGTCACCGACGAGGGCCTGCACGCCATCGAGGGGTCGGACAAGCTCGCCAAATTGGGGTTGGCCCGCACGGCGGTCACGGAGGCGGGGTTCAAGGAGCACGTCGAGCCGATGGCGGCGCTGATGGAACTCGACCTGCGCGGGACGAAGGTGCCGGCGAAGGTCGGCCGCGAGTGGAAGGCGAAAGTGCCCGGCCGCAAGCTCCTCCAGTAGCCTCAACGCTTCCGGGCTTCGGCGGCGGAGATCAGCCCGTCGCCGTCGGCGTCGAGCTTGCGGAAGAGATCGAGCGGGCCGAGGAACTCCTTGAGCGACACGTCCCCGTCGCCGTTGCGGTCCATGCGGGCGAACCACGCCGGGGCGTCACCGGTCTTCGCCACGTCTCCCCCGGACGGCACCGCGAGCGGTTGGTCCGAACAGTAAACGCGGTAGCGGACCTGCCGCGGCACACCTTCCGGTGTGAGGGGTTTGCCCGCCATCCGGCCGGCGGCGGCGTTCAACTCGCGCGGCGAAAGCTGGCCGTTGGCGTCGGTGTCGAGCCAGTCGAACAGCGACCGGCCGCGGTCGGTCAACTCGACGGTCGCACGGCAGGCCGCGAATTTCTGGTAAGCCGCCCCGAACGCCGCTCCCCGCTTGCCGGCTTCACCGTCGGGCGTCGCGGGAGACGGCCCGGCGTCTTTTGGAGCGCTCGGCGACAGAAACGCTTGAATCAAGGCGTCGCGTTGCTGCGGAAAGCCGACCGCCCCGCTCTCGCCCTCGAACGTCACCTGCCGGCCGTCGGCCGTGGGCGACGGGTCGTGCGGGGTCACGCGACTCTTGCCGGCCTGGCTGCTCAGAGCAATTGCGATCGTCAACTCCGGCGGTTGCCGCAGCCACGCGGCCAACTCCGTCGCGTCGAGTTTGCCGTCGGCGTTGGCGTCGAGTTTTTTGAACGCGACCTCGGGCATCGCCAGGTCTTTCGCCGCGAGCGTCGTCGCCTTCGCACCGCCCCGAATTAACAACGCCTTCACGGTCGCCGCCTCGTCCCCTTGGAGGACGAGCCAGTCCGGAGCGACTACGACGTTCGCGTTCGCCGGGCGGCCCTGAACCTGATTCCGCTGCGCTCCGCCGACCGCGCGGCTCAGGAGTTCGGGGACGGTCAGCCACTCGTCCTCGTTGACATCGTGGGGGGCCAGGGCCGCGCGGGCGTTCTTCAACTCCGCCGGGGAGAGCTTGCCGTCGCCGTCGGCGTCGAGGTGCTTGAAGAGCGCCGCCGTCAACGCGGGGTTGTCCGGCCTGCCGGCCTGCGTCGTGAGGGTGATCGGGCCGAACCCGGCGTTCTTGAGCGTGGCGGCGAACCCGGCGCGGTCGATCGTTTCGGCTTTGGCGTCGAACAAAAGCTTACCGACGAAGCCGATTTCGGTGGCAGGACGCTCCGCGACGACGGTGCCCGGCCGCGGGGGGGTCGGCAGCCCGAGTCGCTCGCGCTCGACCTTGTCGAGTTTGCCGTCGCCGTTCGTATCGAAGACCTTGAACAGGTCGTCCACCGCCGCCTCCCAGAGCGGTTCGGCCGGCTTGCCGTCGAGGGTCCCTTCGACGCGGACGACCTTCGGCCCGCCGGGCGCGAAGTCGATCAGCAGGTCGGCCGCGGGTGCCGCCGGCGTAAGCAGCAGGAGCGCGGCGACGGCGTGCTTCACGTCAGCACCTCGGTCACCGGCTTGGCGGTCGCCTCGACGATGCGGATCGGCCGGTTGACGTTCGACAGGTTCTGCTTGGCCGGGTCGATGCCGAGGGCCTTGCACAGGGTGGCGAGCAGGTCGGGCACGGTCGTCGGCCGGTCCTCGACCTTCGTGCCGTCCTTGCTCGTCGAGCCGACCGCCTGGCCGCCCCGGATGCCGCCGCCGGCGAGGACCGTGGACCAGGCTTCGGCGAAGTGGTCGCGGCCTTTCTGGGCGTTGATCTTCGGCGTGCGGCCGAACTCGCCCATCCAGATTACGGTCGTCGTTTCGATCAGGCCGCGCTCGGTCAGGTCGGTCATCAGGGTCGCCCAGGCCGGGTCGAGGACGCCGCACAGGCCTTTGACCGCGTCGAAGTTTTGGCCGTGCGTGTCCCAGCCGTCGAGGGTCACTTCGACGAACGGCACGCCGCGCTCGACCAACCGGCGGGCCAACAAACAGCCCTGGCCGAACAGGTTGCGGCCGTACCGGTCGCGGAGTTCGGCCTTCTCCTCGGTCAGGTCGAACGCCTTCGCCGTCTTCGGGTTCATCAGCCGCACGGCCGCCTCGTAAGCGCTCTTGTGGCTCTCGACGGTCGCACCCGGTCGGCTGTCGGCGAAGCCGCGTTCGAGGTCGCGCATCAGGGCGAGCCGGGTGTCGGCGCGCGGGCCGGTGACGCCGGCCGGCCGGTCGAGGTTCTGCACCTTCAAGAGCGCGTCCACGTCACCGCCGGCCCACGCCGCCTGGCCGTCGGCGACGATCAGCGGGGCGTACTTGGGCCCGAGGAAGCCCGAGCTGAACGCCGCTTGCGAGAAAACCCGCTGCGGCGCGACGCTGACGAACGGCGGCAGATCGACCGCCGGGTTTTCGAGTTCCTTCGCGGCCAAGGCACCGAGGGTCGGGAACTCGATCGCCCCCTGCGGCAGCGTCCCGGTGCGCATCAGGTAGGTCGCCCGGCCGTGGTCGCCTTCCTTGGTGGACATGCCGCGCAGCACGGCGAGGCTCTTGCCGTGGGCGGCGAGTTTGGGCAGGTGTTCGGTGATGCGCAAGCCCGGCGCGGCGGTGGCGAGGTCCTTCGACGGGCCGCCGTTGGCGTGGCCGGTTTTCAAATCCCAAAGGTCGATCGTCGCCGGCCCGCCGGACATCCAGAGCAGGATGCACGCCCGCTTGCGCGCCGGGTCCGGGGCCGCCGCGCGGGCCAGCGCGCCGAGCCACCCCGAAGCGGTCGCGGCCGTGGCGAGTCGCAGCGCGGAGCGGCGCGAGAAGACCTGGTCGAATCCGGGCATGGCGAAGTCCTTCGGAGGCGCGTGTTAGTGCAGGGTGCGGAACTCGATGCCGTTGAGCAGTACCCAGAGAACGTCGGCCAGCCGCTTCGATTTCACCGTCTCAATTTGCAGCACGCGGGCCAGTTCCTCGGGCGTCGGCGGGCGGCTCAGCACGGCCAGGTAGACTGCCTCAATCTGCTCGGCGTCGCTCAGCCCGGGGAGTTCCTGGACCGCCGTGAGGGTACTCCCGGTGCCGACTTTTGCGGCCGTACCGGTCAGGCTGCCGTTCATCAGTTCGAGCGCCTGCAGGATCGTCGTCTGGGCCTCCGTCGGCTTGCCGTTGCGCCGGAAGACGGCGACGAACTGAGACTTCGGCGAGCCGTTGCCCGCGAGGTACCCCGCCCCGGGGCCTTCGAGCGGTACGCCCAGCGCGACCGACAGGCTGTCGTAAAGCTGCTCGGGACTCAGCCCCTGGACCGCGAACCGGGCGAACAACCGCGGGTCGCGCTGGCCCGGCTCGGCGACGCGGCTCGACCGCTGGAACGCTTCGCTCAAGACCATCGCCCGGGTGACGGCCCGCAGGTCGAACCCGGAGGCGACGAAGGCGGCGGCGAGGTCGTCGAGGAGTTCGGGGTGGCTCGGCAAATTCTGGTCGTTGAAGTCATCGACGGGGTCCACGAGGCCGACGCCGAAGAGTTGGCCCCAGAGGCGGTTCACGGTCGCCTTGGCGAAGAACGGGTTGTCCTTGGCCACGACCCAGTCGGCGAGCGTGACGCGCGGGCTGGACTTGAACCGCCACGCCGGCTGCTTGTCGTCGAGGAAGGTCGCCGGTACGGTCCGCTCGGTGTTCGGGATCGTCATCTCCCGGCGGGTGCCGAGTTCGCGCAACGCCCCGCCCTGGTTCGAGACGCCGCCGAAGAACGCCGCCATCCCCCAGAACTGCTCGCGGCTCCACTTGGCGAACGGGTGGTCGTGGCACTGGGCGCATTCGAGTTGCACGCCGAGGAACAGGCGACTCGTCGCCGCCGCGAGGTTCTCCGGCTTGCCTTCCTTCGCCGTGTAAAAGGCGATCGGCGTCGTCGTGTCCTCGGCGTTCATCCGCACCGCCGGCTGCCGGCCGTCGAGCGGCGTCGTCAGCAGGTCGCGGACGAGCTTGTCGAAGGGGACGTTGGCGACGATCCGCGGCCGCAGCCAGGCTTCAAACCCGGGGGCGGTGCCGGCGACTTGCGGGTCGGCGCTCGCCTCGGGGATCAGCCAGCCGCGCCACAGCGTCGTCTGGTGGGTGGCCGCCGCCGCGGACTTGAGCAGCGTATCGACGGCCTGGGTCCGCTTGCCGGCGGACGGGTCCGCCAGGAACGCCCGGACTTCGCTCGCGGCGGGGATGCGGCCGGCGAGCGCCAGGTGAACGCGGCGAAAAAACTCGGCGTCGTCGGCCGGCGGCGCGGCCGGCACCCCGGTCTCGCGCAGCTTCGCGTCGATGTGCCGGTCGATTACCGCCGTCAAGGCGGGGGGGCCGGCGTCGAGCCGGGCCGCGCCGACCGCGACCAGGATTGCCATCAGGACGACGCGACTCATGCTCAATCCCCCGCGGTGCCGGCCACAGAATACGGTAAACCAGCGGACCGAGTGTTACAACGCAAAACCCGGCGTCTCCCGCCGCTGACGCTCTCGGCTCGCCTTACTTCGGCGCTTGCCAGCGGACGACGAGTTTGTCCGCGCCGCCGGAGTAGACGGTCTTGCCGTCGGCACTCACGGCGACGCTGACGCTCGGCCGCTCGTGGGCCTCGAACATTGCCAGCGGCTTGAGGGTGGCGGCGTCCCAGAGGCGATCGACGTGGTCCTGGCCGACGCTGGCGATGGTCTTGCCGTCGGGCGTGAACGCGGCCGCGCGGACGGCCCCGAGGTGGGCCTCGACCTTGCGGAGTTCCTTGCCGGTGGCCGCGTCCCAGAGGCGCAGGGTGCGGTCGCCGGAGCCGGTCAGGATCGTCTTGCCGTCGGGCGAGTACGTCAGGCAATGGACGGTCGCGCCGTTGCCGCGGAGGCGGAGGACTTCCTTCTTCGTGTCGAGGTCGTGGACGCGGCAGGCGAAGGCTTCGCCGCCACAAATCACGACGTGCTTGCCGTCCGGGCTGACCGCGAGACCTTCGATCGGCTCCTTCGTCTTGATGCGGCCGAGTTCCTTCGCGGTGGTCACGTCGAAGATGCGCACCGTGCCGTCGTTGCAGCCGGCGACGATGCGCTTGCCGTCCGGCGTGAAGGCGACCGCCGTCACGTCTTCTTCCTCGTCGTACTCCTCGAACTTGGCGACGGAGGTCGCGTCCTCGGTGTCCCACAGGACGAGTTCGCCGGCCCCGCCGCCGGTGACGAGTCGCTTGCCGTCCCGGCTCATCGCCAGCGACAGAATCTTGCCCTTCAAGTCCTCCATCGCCAGGAGTTCCTTGCCGGTCTCGGGGTCCCAGACGCGGACGAGGCCGTCCCAGCCGGCGCTGACGAGCTTCTTGCCGTCGGGCGTCAGGTGCAGCCCGACGACCCAGCTTTCGTGACCGGTGAAGCGAACCGTCGGCGTCGCCGTGCGGCCCAGGGCGTAGGTCCGGACCGTCTGGTCGGCGGTCATCGTCAACAGCGTCTTGCCCGGGCCGACGGCGACCGAGGTGATCGCGGTCGTGTGGCCGACGAGGCGGGCCTGCTCGGTCCAGGTCGTGGCGTCGAAGGCGATCAGCGACTTGCCCGCGGTCCCGGCGAAGAGTTCGCTGCCGTCCGGCGAGAATGCGAGGGCGGTCACGGTGGCCTGCGTACCGTGGAACTTGATTGCTTTGCCGGTGGCGTAATCGTGGACGCGGAAGCCGGGGTCGCCGCCGCCGCTGACGAGGACCGGCCGGGTCGGGTGGAAGGCGAGGGCGGTCACGTCCTGGGTGTGGTCGGCCCACTCGGCGACCGGCTTGCCGGTGGTCAAGTCCCAGACCTTGACCTCGGCCGGGCCGTTCTTGCGGGCGGCATCGGCCCCGGACGCGAGATAGCGGCCGTCGGGCGAGAAGGCGAGTACGCCGACGCCCCCGGCGTGCCCCTCCAGTACCAGCGTTTCGCGGAAGCCCTTCGGTACGGCGGGCGTCGCCGGCGTGTCGTAGACGAGCACGAGCTTGTCCGAACCGGCGGTGACGAAGCGGCGGCCGTCGGGCGAGAACGCGCACGACTTGACGAAGCCGCGGTGCCCGTCGAGCTTGGCCAGCGGGGTACCGGCCGCGGTGTCCCAGAGGTAGCCGAGGCGGTCCCGGCCGACGCTCACGAGGAGCTTGCCGTCGGGCGAGAAGGCGAGGTGCTGAACGACCGCCTTGTGCGCCTTCAGCGTGGCCGTGACGGTCCCGGTCGCGCGGTCCTGCACGAGGATCGCGTACTTGTCGCCCACGACGGCGACGCGGTTCGCGGCGACGTTGAACGTGCTCGCGCTGCCGGGGTTGCCAACGCTCGCGCTCGACGCACTGGCGAAGACGCGGGGCAGCGCGGAGGTCCAAATCCCCAGCGTGCGGTCGCCCGACGCACTCGCCATTTGCCGGCCGCTCGGGTGGACGGCGACCGCGTTGACCGCTTCGCCGTGGGCCTCCTCGGAGTAGGCGAGTTCGCCGCCGGTCGCGCCGTCCCACAGTCGCAGTGACTTGTCCGCACTGACCGACGCGACGAACTGGCCGCGCGGCGAGAAGGCGACGCCCAGCACCGAGTCCGTGTGGCCGCCGAGCGTCAGCACGGATTTACCGGTGGAAATGTCCCAGACGCGGGTGCCGTTGTCCTCCGCGCCCGAAACGAGCCGCTTGCCGTCGGGCGAGAAGGCGATGCAGCGGACGAAGCCGCTGTGCCCTTTGAGCGACGCCTTGACGGTAAAAGTGGCCGCGTCCCACAGGTTGATGCGGCGGTCCGAACTGCCGGTGGCCAGCGTCTTGCCGTCGGGCGACAGGGCGACGCACCAGACGGCCCCCTTGTGCTCGTCGTGCGTGCCGAGCAGCTTGCCGGTGTCGCCGTCCCAGACCTTCAGCGACTTGTCCGCGGCGACGGTCACGACCCGGCCGTCGGCCAGGAAGGTCGCGCCCAGGACGGCGTTGTCGTGGCCCTTCAAGGTGGCGACCGGCTTCTTCGTGGTCACGTCCCAGACGACGGCGGTCTTGTCGTAGGAGCCGGTGACGATTCGCGCGCCGTCGCGGCGGAAGGCGACGGCAGAGACGGCGTCCGTGTGGCCTTCCAGCGCCCCGGCCGGCTTGCTGCTCGTACTGACCCAGAGGCGCAAGCTCTTGTCCGCGCCGCCGGTGGCCACGAGCGCCCCGTCGGGCGAGTAGGCGACGCACAACAACTCGTCGTTGTGCGTCAGCGTGGCCGGCTTCTCGTCGAACTGCGTCGCCTCGGGGAACGCCTCGGCCGGCGGCGCGGCGGGGGTCGCCGCGGCCGTCAGCAGGGCCAACCCGAGCGTGAACCAAGCGTATCGCATCGTGCCCCCTCGTCGTTACTTGGTGACGGTTTCGAGGAGCTGGTCGCTCGTCGGCAGTTGCCTCGCCCACTGGCCGGTGTGGACGACGTTCCGCACCCGCGCCTCGGCCCGGTCGGTGTAGTTCATGAAGCCGAAAGTCCGCTGGTTGGTCGGCTCGATCGGCCGCTCGTAGGCGAGGACGCCGTTGATCGTCAGGGACACCGTGTCCCCCTTGACCGTCAGCGTGCCGCGGTTCCAGGCGCGGTCCTTGAGCGGCAACGTGTCGGCCTTGCGGGCGTCCGGCTCGGTCGTCAGGTTGTCGAAGGCGACCTTGCTCTTCTCGTGCGGGCCGTCGGTCAAACGGTGCAACTTCACGCCGTCCGCCGCGGGGACGAAGACGAGCCGGTCGAGGAGCGGGTAGACTTCGGCCTTGCCGGCCTCGTGGTAGAACTCGAACTCGACGGTGCCGTCTTCGAGCATCGGCCGCTGGTAGTAGACGGCCGCTTCGGGGAAGTACCGCCGCTCCTTCTGGCCGTCCGGGAGTACCGCTTTCCCGCCGGGGCCGTACATTTCTTCGCCGCGCTTGACCCACGGGTTGCCGAGGTACGCCCGCCAACCGGGGAGCGACTCCTGGGCGAGCAAGTCGATCTTCGCGGGGACCGTCGGCGTGCCGGCGATCTTCAAATTGCGGACGACGCCGGTATTGTTGCAGTGGGTGTGGATGGCGAGCCACGGGTCCACCGTGGTGCCGATGCGCTCCTTGTGCAACTCGCGGCCGTCCACCGAGCATGTCATGACCCCGCCCTTGACGGCCATTTTGAAGGCGAACCAGTTCGGGTTGCCTTGGTCCCACTTGAGGTCTTTCGGCAGGTCGGGGAGCGGCGGGCGGATGACGACCTCGCGGCCGGCGTTCATGACCGTGTCGTGAATCTTGTACGCCTTGCGGTTGTCGTTCAGGTCGAACTGGTAGCCGCCGTACCGGACGTGGGACTCGTTCCAGCCCTGGACGACGAGGTCGCAGGACACCTCGAAGTCCCCCGCGATGGGCGTCTTGAGGAGCAAGTAGTCTTCGTTGTGGCCGGGGTAGTGGACGATCCGCCCGCCCTTGTCCCCGGGCCGCGCCGCCCAGACGGGCCGGGCCATGCCCTGCGACCGCGTCCACGAGTTGGCGTCCGGGACCGACGCCCAGTGCTTGAGTTCGGCCGCCGGCTCGGCGCTCAACGCGAGCGCGGCCCGCACCGCCCGGTACGGCCGCATCCACGAGTCGCGGCCGTCGAACGGCTTGTTCTGAATGATCGAGTCTTCGAGGTTCTGGTTCATCGCCGCAGCGAGTTCGAGCGCCGGCACGCGGACCTCGGGAACGCCCACGGCGGCGACGGCGGCGGCGTAAGCCGGCCAGCGGCGGTTCGCCGGCGCGTCCGGGGGCATCGCCTTGGTGTCGGCCGTGAGAGCCTGGAGGTGCTTCGCCGCGGAAGCGCTGTCGCCCTTCGCCAGCGCGATTAAGGCCGCCATTGCCACCTTGGCTTGTGTCGCGGCGGGATCGTTGGCCGGGGCGGCGGTGACGCGCGCCGTCAACTCGTCGAGCTTGCCGGCCTCCTTGGCCGCCGCCACGAGTTGCAAGCACGGCGCGTTGGTCGCGTTGCCGGGGAAGGCCCGTTGGCCGGTCGCCGGTGGGGCCTTCGCGCCGGGTTCGAGCGTGTCCAGGGGGACGTTGATCGCGTCGAGCCGGAAGTCGCCGGCCTCGTCCGCGGGGACGACATAGGCGAGTAACTTGGCGTACCGGTCGGCAGGGGTGAGCGGCTTGGCTGCGGCGAGAACCTCGGCGATGCTGCCGCCGAAGAACTTGTCGCCGAGCAGTTCCCGCCGCGCCCGCGCCACAACTGGCGTAGCCGGGGTCGCCGGCGCGAACGCCAGGTCGGCCGAGGCGACGGTCTTGGGCCAGTTGCCGCGCAGCACGGCGTTGCGGATGCGCGCGGCGGTCTGGTCGCGGAAGTGGAAGAAGCCGAAGCAGCGGTCGATCCCGGCGTAGGTCGGGCCGTCGTACACGGTCGTGCCGTTTACCTCGATCTTGACCGCCTCGCCGGCCGTGCCCGCGGCGGTCAGCTTGACCGCGTTCCAGGTCGCCGGCTTGAGCGGCACGGCGACCCCGCCGGGGACCGGCTTGGCGTTGTCCGCGGCCAGGCCGGCCCAGTCGCCGGGGCTGCGCGACAGGTAGTGCCAGCGGACGCCGGCTGGGTCGAGCAGGAAGACCGTCGGGCCGACGGACGGGTGGGCGTGGACGCGGCCCGGCTCGTAGTAAAATTCGTACTCGACGGTGTCGCCGGGCTTGAGCGTGCGGAGGTAGCCCAACTTGCTCGGCGTGGGCGTGACCGAGGTCGCGTCGAGTTTGCGGCCGTGGAGTTCGCCGTCTTTGACCGACCAGTCGTAGGCCGTCGGTTCGGCCGGCAGCGGGGCCTCAATCAGGACGCCGTTGTTGTCGCGGACCTTGCCGCCGTTGGCCTCCGCGTCCTGCCGGCCGATCCGGTCGCGGAGCGACCCCCCGACGAAGTCCGCGAACCAGCCTTCGAGGCCGGGGCCGTCGATCAGCTTGACCTCGCGGGGCACCTCGGGGGTGCCGGTGACCGTCGGGTTGCGGAAGGCCGGCCGGCGGCCCTGCGCGCCATAGAGCATGAGCCACGGGCTGACCTGCGAGCGCGTGGCGTCTTCGTAAAAGAATTCGCCGTTGATGAGGCAGGTCAACTTGGTCGGCGTGACTTGCAGGGTGACGCGGTTGTAGTTCTCGTCCCGCACGTTATCGACCTTGGGCCGGTTCACGCCCCCGCGGTTCTCCCCGTGGGCGACGATGACGCGGCTCGACTGGACCCGCGAGTTCGGCTCGGGAACGAGGCCGGCGTACCCGGCATACCCTTCGTTCCAGGTTCCGGCCCACACGTCCACGCTGAACTCGAACGTCCCGCCCAACGGCGTGTCGAACAGGGCGTAGGCGTTCTCCGGCGTCCACGCCGGGCCGGTGACGCCGTCCTGGGACGCCCACGCGGCGTGGCCGATCGGGTCGGACCAGCGCGCCGGGGCCGCGCCGGCGAGCGCCTGGGGGGCCTTGAACTTCTCCAGGCGCTGCCGGGCGACTTCCTCGGCGACATCCTGCCCCTGTTGCCAGTTCTGGGTAGCCCGGACCCGGCCCGCCATCAGCTCGAAGAGCGGCGCGACGACCGGCTTCAACGCCGGGTCGGCGGCCAGCGCTCGCGCGGCCAAGTACTCGCTCACCAGGAACGTCGTCTCGCCGCGGTAGCGGCTGTTGTCGTAGCGCGACCGGACCGTTTCGTCGTCGTTCTTCGCGTCCGGGACCATCCGCTTGCGCAGGCCTTCGGCGTAAGCCTTGGCGTCCGCCGCAATCGCCCCGGTCTTGCCCTGGGCGGCGTAAACCAGGACGCGGAACAGGTCGGCGTCGGTCGCGGCGTCCTTGAACGCCCGGTCGGCGTCGGCGGTCAACTCGTCGAACTTGCCCGACTCTTTGGCCGCGTCGATCAGCAATTGCATCGTGTGCAGGGTCTGCCGCGGCGCGAACGACGGGCCGGCGACGAACGGCTCGCCGGGGACGTTGACCGGCAACTGACCGACGTAGTACCGCAGCGACTTCCGGCCCTTCGTCGGCAGCGTCCACTCCCGGAGCAGGGCGTACCGCTTGTCGGCCGGCAGGTCGCGGAGCTTGAGCGCGAGCAGCGGGAGTTCGGCCAGGCCCGGTTCGCGACGGTACGGGCGGTTCGACGGGTCGGCGCTCGCGGCCGACGTGGCGTCGGCGTGCAGGCCGTAGTTCCGCAGGGCGTCCTCGACCGCGCCGGCCCGGAGGTAGAACGACCCGAGGCCGGCGAGCAGGGCGTTCCCCTCGCCGGGGCCGGCCTTGGCCAACTCTTCCGCAACCTTGAGTAACTTCATGACTTCGGCCGGCCGCTTGGCCTTCTCGTGGTGCCGGGCGAGGGTGCTCAGCAACGTCGAGGTCGCCGTGGTGTTCTTCGCCTTCGCCGCGGCCTCGAATTGTTTGTTCAACAGCGCGAGGGCGGACGCCTCCAGGGCCGGCTTGACCAGGGCGGCGGTCGCGGCCGTCGTCACCATGCCGGCGGTGGCCGCGGAACTGTCGGTGTCGATCTTCGCGGCGTAGCTCTTGAGCATGGCCTCCGCGGCGGGGAAGTCGTCCTGCTTGACGGCGAGTTGGAAGAGCAGCGACCGGGCGGTCACGTCGCCCAGCGGCTGGCCGAGGCGGGTTTCGAGCTTCGCCTTCAAGTCCGGGGCGCGGCCCGACTCGACGGCCAGCGAGACGAGCAGCCCGGCCGTGCCCTGGCCCCCTTCGCCGAGGTTGTAAACCTCCGGCGGCGGGTTCGTGATCGGCGTCCAGTTGTTGCCGCCACTGGCCATGATGTACACTTGGCCGGCCGGCCGCGAACTGAACGTGAGCACGACTTCGGCCGGCCGCGACGCGGGGAAAACGGCCTCGGCGACGACGGCGTACACGTCCGCCGGCGGCACCTTCTTCTCGGCCCAGCGGCGGGCCAGGTCGGCCAGCGCGGCGTCCACGGTAATCGGGCCGGCCCGGTCGGTCGAGTCCATGACGAGGTACTGCGTGCCGCCGACGGTCACCTGGCGGTAGCTGTTGCCGCCGTTGCGGTTGTCGTCGTTGGGCGGGGCGACGGGCGGGCCGGGCCGGACGGCGTCGCGGATGACCTGGAGGGAAAACTTCGTCAGGTCGTTGGAGACGGCGAGCTTGGCGACCTCGTACACCTGCGCGAACTGCTCGGTCGAGAGTACGGCGGTGCCACTGCCGGGAGCGGCCGGGGCCGGCGTCGCGGACCGTGTCACCGTCGTGATGGTCGTCTGGACGAAGAAGGTCGGCCCGCCGTCGCCCTCGTCCTCGCCGCGGGACTGTTCGCCCATCGATGCCGCGGCCGGGGTGACCGGTGTCGCCGGGGCGGGGGTCGCGGCGGCCGGGGCGGCCGTCGCCTTCTTGCGGGCCGGCTTCGGCATTACCCAGGCGACGAGTTCCGCCCACTTCGCCTCGGCGGCCGGCAGGTCTTTGCGGGCCGCGGCGATTTGGCCCCATTCTTGAAGGACCGCCGCCGCCGTCTTGCCGTCCAACTGGCGCTTGGCTCCGGCGAGGGCGTGCGCCCCGAGTTTCGCGCCGACGGCGGCGAGAGGGTCGCGCTTCAGACACTCCCGGGCGGCCAGCCAGACGGGCACGTTGAGCAGCGCGACGGCCCGCTGTCGGCTGTTCGGCTTGACCTCGGGCGGCAGCACTTCGAGCGGGTTTTCGTCGAGCAGTTTCGCCAGCGCGTCGGCTGCGGCGGCGGCCGGCTCGGGCTTGTCGGCGGCCAGCGCGACCAGCAGCGCGGCCACCCGGATGGACACGTCCTTGGGGTGCTTGGCGACCAACTCGGCGGCGCGGTCCGTGGCCAGCTTGAGCGCCTCGGGCGTGCTCTTGAGGCTCATCAAAGCCGTGGCGACGGCACTCTTCATGACGGGCGTCGAGCCGTCCCGGCTGTCGAGCGCGACGCCGAGTTCGAGGACGGGCCGGTTCTTGTCCTCGGCCGGCACGGCGGGCTTGCCGTCCTTGGTCTTGATGGTCTCGGCGGGCCGCGGGGTGAGCATGGCCACGGTGCCCCGGGCCATCGTCTCGGGCGTCATCGCCTTCACCGCCAGCCGCGTGGCGTCCTTGAGCTGTTGCTCGATGCGGTCGCCGCCGTACCGGTTCAACAACTTCATCGAATCGGGGTCACTGGGCACGGATTGGAGGACGCGAATCGCTTCGATCGGGTCGTTCAAGCGGATCATTTCGTTGGCCAGGGCGATGGCGTCGGTGGCCCGGCGGTAATTCATGTACGAGTCGTCGTAGCCGGGGTTGTTCGGCTTGACCCGGCTCATGCGGACGAGGAGCTTGCGGGCGTCGTCGGTCCGGCCGACCTGCTCGTACCACCAGACCAGCCGGCGGGCGGGCGACGAGGAGAAGTCGCCGTTCCCGTCGTTCTCGTCGAGCACGTCGTCGAGGCCCTTCTCCAGGGTGGGGATGACGACCTCTTCGACCCCGGCGTAGTACTCGAGTTCCTGGGCCAGGGAGAACCGGGCGGCGGCGGGGATGTCGAGCTTGTCGTCCGAGAACAGCTCGACCCAGGCCTTCTTGCCCCGCTCCTTCTCGCCGGTCTGGATGTCGATGACGGCCAGGAGCGCCCGGCCGGCCAGCCACTTGGGGTCGGCCTTGAGCTTGGCCTCGACCTGCGCCTTGAACTCGGGAATCCGGTGCTGCTTGCGGGCGGTCGAGAGGAACCGCGACAGTCCGCCGAGCGCGCCCCACGGGTCGAGGTTCTCGCTGTCCGAGGTCGGCAGGATCGCCTCGCGGGCGTAGTCGTACAGTTCGGGCAGCTTCCACAGTTCCTCGCGGTTCAACTGGGAGAGCATCGACGCCCGCTCGTTCGGGAAGGCCGCCCACGCCTTCTTGAACAGCTTCATGCCCAGGTCGCGGGACTTCGGCTTCTCCATCATCGGCTCGATCATGGACATGATGTAGTACGACTGGCTGCTCAACTTCTTCATGTCGGCGTCCTCGACGATCGCCACCAAGTCCTCGAACTTGTTCGCCTCGCTGAAGAGCCGTTGCAGTTCGTAGTAACTGTTCTGGAAGAGCGACGGGTCTTTCTTGAGCGCGAGCTTGTAGTTCGCCATCGCGGCCTCTTTGTCCCCCAAAGCGTTGAGCGTCTGGGCCGAACTGAAGCGGAGCTTCGCGTCGTCGGGCTTGAGTTCGAGGATTTTGAGGATCGTCGCCTTCTGCTTGTCCTTGTCGGCCGTTGCCTGGTAGTAGCTGAGCAGGGTCTGGTGGATCTGGACGGACTTGGGCGACGCCTTCAGTTGGTCCTCGGCGCGGGCGACGATCTCCTTCAACTGGCCCGACCGGGCGAGGACGCCGACGGCCTGGTTGCGGACGTTGTCCCCGTCGTCCTGGCCGCGGCCGGGGGCGGCCGCCCCGGACGGCGACTTCCGCAGCAGTTGCCGGGCGATGGTGACGGCCTGCTCGGACTGCCCCTGGGTCTGATACTGGTTCATGAGCTGGAGCAGCGTCCCGGTCTTGTTCCCGGCCTGGCGCTGGGCGCGGGCGAGTACGGTCTCGGCGAGCGAGTGCATGCCGAGGCGGTGCATCTTGGCGGCCAGGTCGAGTTGCGTTTCGGTGTCGAGCCGCAGGCCGAACAGCCGCTCGGCGGCCTGGCGGGCGCGGGCCACGTTCCCGGTCCGCTCCGCGAGCCGCAGGGCACGTTGTTCGCGCGACTGCATGACCTGGTGGTCGGTCGGGGTGACGCTGTCGAGGAGCGCGAGCGCCTCCGCATGTTCGTTGTTCTCCTCGCGGAGGGCGGCGACTTCGAGGGTGAACTTCGTGTCACCCGCGGCGGACAGGGCGGCGGCCTGGAGTTGGTCGAGGGCCTCGTCCTTCTCCTCGGCCCACCAGAGCAAGTACGCCATCGCCAACTGCAGGTAGATTTTCTCGGCCCCGGCGGCGGCGGCGAGTTGCTTCTTGACGTGGGCGTGCAAGTCGGTCTGCAGGTCGGCCAGCTTGAACATCGCGTGGGCGTTGTACAGGACCGCGATCATCGACTCGTCGTAGTAGTCGTTGACCGACGGGAAGGGCACCTGCTGGCCGTTAAAGTTCGGCGACCCCTGGCTCATCCCGGCGTAGACGCTGATGTTGACCCCCGCTTGCTGTTGGCGGCCGCGGGTCGGCATCGTGTACGACTTGGGAGCGGCGACGTTCTGCCGGCGGGCCATCTCCAGGAAGACGTCGGCGACGGCCAGCACGTCGTCCGGCTTCTTCGCCTCGGCCCGGCGGGCCATGACCTGGAGCAGCGGCCAGTAGGTGTTCCGCGTCGGCAGGGCGGCGACGGCGGCGGCCGTCTTGGGCGGCCCCTGCAAGGTCTCGAGCTTGCGGTACAGCCGCAGGACCGTTTCCAGGTCGTCCTTCTCGGACGCGGCGTTCAGCGCCAGCGACACCTTGTCCGTCGTCGTCGCGGCGGCGAGCAACTCGTCGTACATCGCCTTTTCCTCGGGCAGCCGCTTGGCCCGCTTCAACTCGGTACCGACGGCGGACGCGAGTTCCGGCGTGGCCCAGTCGGCGCGGAGTTTCTTCAACTTCTTGAACGCGGCGATCATCCCCTCCAGGCGCTCCGGGGGCAGCGGCGGGGTCTTGTCGGTCAGGTCGGCCTCGGTGGGCACGGCGCGGGGCCGGCGGTATCGCATGCCCAGGACCGGCGTGCCGGTGCGGTCGGCGGCGTGGGTCAAGAAGGCGAGGACCGCGGCCGGGTCGTCCGACCCGTCGGCGAGTCGCCCCGCGACCTCGGGCAGGTCGCGGTTGTCCTGCCGGATCGTCTGCAGGTAGTAGTAATCCCAGAGCACGCGGGGGTCGGGCTTGGGGGCGGTCAGCGCGGCCTTGTACGGCTTCACGAAGGCGTCGGTCGCGTTCTTCTCGCGGCCCATCTCGTACAGCCAGCCGAGCGCGGCCATGCGGGCCTCGCCGAAGTCCTGCGGCGCGTAAAAGCTCGCCGGTTGGCCCCGGTAGTAGTTGCGGTTCTCCATGCCGACGGCCTGGCGGATCGCGTACAGGTTCTGCGTGCGGCGGGTCAGCGGCGGGACGCCCGGTTCGTACACCCCCTTGTTGACCCGCATCAGTTGCGGCGGGGGCGGCGGGCCCTTGGCCCCGTCTGCCTTCTTCTTCGCCGATTTGCCCTTGATCTGGTTGAGTAGCACTTCGCCGAGTTCGTCGTCGGGGAGCTTGAGCGCGAGCAGGGCGGTGAACCGCGCGGCGGCCTCCTCCGGCTTGCCCTTGGCCACGAGCAGCGCGCCCTGGCGGTACATCAGTTCCCACTGGCCGGGCCGGTTCGCCAGCATCCGCGCGAGGATGGCCAGGGCCGTGTCCAGTCGGTCGGTCGCGGCGAGCTGGTCGATGGCCTGGAGGTTGCGGTGCGGCTCGTTGTTCTCGGCGACCGACTTGACCCAGACGGTCGCGGCCTCTTCGCCCTCGCCGGACTTCAACAGCAGTTGGGCCAGCCGGACTTGCGCGTCGAAGTTCTGCGTCGCGGACGCGGCGAGCTGCCGCTGGTACTTGAGCGCTGACGGCAGGTCGCCCTCCTGTTCGCTCAACTGCGACAGTTGGCCGAGCAGGTTAGCGTCCCGGGTGTTCTCCGTGAGCAGGCGTTCGAGTTGCTGCCGGGCGGTGCCGAGGTCGCCGGCCGACTGGTACGCCTGGGCGATGCACAGGGTGTACTCGCGGGTCTTGTCGGCCTCCCGCCGCTCGCGCTCGAGGCGTTCGAGGAGCTTGTCGAACTGGTTGGCTTCGAGGTACAGGTTGGCCAGGCGGTCGATGACGCCGAGCTTGCCTTCGAGGTCGTTGGTCTTCTCGAACGCCCGCCACAGGAGTTCGATCGCCTCGCCCTGCCGGCCGCGCTCGGACAGTGCGTTGGCCAGCGTGTTCAGACCGCCCGGCTCGCTGGGGTTGGCGCGGACCGAGCGGCGCAGGGCTTCCAGGCCCTCTTCCATTTCGCCGAGTTGGAAGCAGAGGTCCGAGTACGTCTTGTACACGTCCGGGTTGCCGGGGGCGGACGCGAGCAGTTCCTTGCCGGCGGCCAGCGCGGCGTCCCGGCGGCCGAGGCGCTGTTCGAGTTTCATGACCTGCGTCAGGTAGTCCGTCCGGAAGCGGCGGTCGATCAGGGCGAGCTTCTTGTTCGCGTCCACGGCCGCTTCGAGGTTGCCGCCGGCCTCGTGGATGCGGGCCGCGGCGGTCAGCGCCGGGACCGACCGCGGGGCGATCTGCGTCGCCTTGACGACCGCCTCGACCGCCTTGTCCGGCTGCTTGTTCGCCTCGTAGAACCGGGACAACACGATGAACCGCTCGCCGGTCGCGTTCTTCCCGGCCGCGAGGTCTTTCTGCAACTCGTCGATCCGGTCGGCGAGCTGATCGAGGGCCTGGTAAATCTTGATGCGGGCCGACAGGATTTGCTCGACCTCGTCGGGGTTGCTGGTGAACTTGGCCGCCAGGTCGATCTGGGCCAGCGCGTCCTCGTTGCGGCCCTCCTGGTGGAGCAGGTCGGCGTAGGTCGTGAGCAGGTTGAAGTCGTCCTTTTCGAGCGAGATCGCCTGGGTCATCGCGTCGATGGCCTCCTTGCGGTAGCCGAACCCGGCGAACACCTCGGCGAGCCGCGCGAGGTTCTTGCCGCTGCGGTTCTCGCCCTCGGCGCTGGGCCGCCAGGTGGCCAACGCGTCCCCCGGCTTCTTCAAGTTGTGGTAGTACTCGCCCAGGTACTCGCGGTACTGCGGGTCCTTCGGGGCGAGTTCGATCGCCTTCTTGTACAGGGCGACGGCCTCGTCCGTCAGGCCGCCGAGGCGGTGCAGGTCGGCGACCTGCGAGGTGACCACCGGGTCGGTCGGCTTCTTGTCGAGAATCTTCCGCCAGACGGCCGCCGCGGCCGCTTTGCGCTCCGCCTCGGGCTTGGCCGTGTCGCGGGCGAGGAGCTTGCCCCACTCGCGGAGTACGTCCGGGTTGCCCGGGTCGGCCTTGGCCATCGCCTCGTACTGCGCGGCCGCGCCGGCGAAGTCCCCTTCGCTGGCGAGTTGGTCGATGAGCGCCTGCCGCAGGCTTTTGTTCGACGGGGCGATTTCGAGGCCTTTTTCGAGCCACTTGCGGGCGTCCGGGCCGCGGCCCTGGGCGACGAGGTTCTTCGCCAGGCGGGCGGCCGCGTCCACGTCGGTCGGGTTGGCGGCCAGCCACTTCTCGTAGTACTTGGCCAGACCGGCGAGGTCGTCGTTGCGCAGGAACACGTCTTCGATGCGGCGGCGGATGTCGCGGTACAGCCAGCTCTCGGGGTTCAGTTCGGCGAGCAGTTTCTCGAAGTCGGCGAGGGCCTCGGTGGACTTCTTGAGCTTCACCTTGATGTCCGCGGCGTCCATGCGGAACGTCGTCTGGCGGTACTTGTCGTCGGTCAGCTTGGCGAGCTTTTCGAGCCGCGGCAGTGCCTGGTCGTACTGCCCCTCGTCGGCCAGGGCGGTGGCGATTTGCTCCTGGACGCGGGCGTCGTCCGGGTACTGGGCTTCGAGCCGGGTCCACACGTCGAGGGCCTTGTCGGTCTTCTGCGCCCGCTGGTAGACGCGGCCGAGGGAGCCGTAGATGTCGAGCAGGTCGTTGCGGTTCGGCTTGCGCAGGACTGCCCGCTCGAAGGCGCTCGCGGCGTCTTCCGGCCGGCCGACGAGGACGAGCACCTGGCCCAGGTAGAACGACGGCAGGGCACTCGCGGTCAGCGTTTCCTCCGCCTTGGCGAGCGCGGCGACGGCCGCCCCGTCCTGGCCCCGCTGGGCCTGGATCAGGCCGACGATCATCCACGCCGTGCCGTCCTTCGGGTCGGCCTTGGAGCGGGCCGCGTACTCGCCGACGAGCTTGTCCAGCGTGCCCCGCTCGACGTGGTAGCCGTACAGCTTGTCGAGGGCGGTGCCGCGGCGCGGGTTGCCTTCGAGAACCTTGCGGAACCGCTCGGCGACGGCCTTGTCCTTGGCCTCTTCGGCGTCCGTGTCGTCCGGTTCTTCGGCCGCCGGGGGCGGCGCGGCCGGCTTCGCGGGCTTCGGCGGCTGGCCGACGGAAACGAGGGCGAACGCGCCGACCACGAGCAGGGGGGCGAAGAGCCAAAGTCGTCCGTGGCGCATCTGTCTCACTCCGGGTGCGTCGTATTTTTGCAACGGCTTCGGGGGGCCGGCGTCTTTCATGTAACGTCGGCCGCCGGCCAGCATTTCACACGGGCCGGTGCTTGAAAGCCGCGGACAAAGTTTCTCAAGTGCTGTTTGACTTCGGTTCCGCCCGCCGGTACCGTCAGTCACGGTAATGCAACCGCGAGACCGTCGCAACCAGAAAAGCCGACGCAACCCGATAACTCCACGCCGAGGACTCACCGCATGAGCGCCGGACCGATCGAAGAACAACTCGACGCCTTCCGCACCGACTTCCGCCGGCTGCGGGAGGAAATCGGCAAGGTCATCGTCGGCCAGGACGACATCGTCGAGGGCACGCTGACCGCCCTGATCGCCGGCGGGCACGTGCTCCTCGAAGGCGTCCCCGGCCTCGGCAAGACCCTTCTCGTGCGGACCATCGCCGACTCGCTCAAGCTCAAGTTCAGCCGCGTGCAGTTCACCCCCGACCTGATGCCGGCCGACCTCGTCGGCACCAACGTCGTCCTCGACTCGACCGACGGCGGCGGCCGGCGGTTCGAGTTCCAGCGCGGCCCGCTCTTCGGCAACGTGATCCTCGCCGACGAGATCAACCGCGCGACACCCAAGACGCAGTCGGCGCTGCTGGAGGCGATGCAGGAGAAGCACGTCACCGTCGGCGGCACGACCTACGACCTGCCGAAGCCGTTCTTCGTGCTGGCCACGCAGAACCCGCTCGAAATGGAGGGCACCTACCCGCTGCCCGAGGCCCAACTCGACCGCTTCTTCTTCAAACTGCTCGTCAAGTTCCCGTCGTTCGCCGACCTGGAAACCATCCTCGACCGGACCACCGAAAAGACGACGGCGTTCGCCACGTCCCTCTTCGACGGCGACCGCATCCTGGCGCTGGCGCAACTCGTGCGGCAAATCCCGATCGCCCCGGAGGTGCGGCGCTACGCCATCGCCGTGGTCATGGCGACGCACCCCGATCACGAACTCGCCACGACCTCGACGAAGAAGTTCGTCCGCTACGGCAGCAGCCCACGCGGGGCGCAGGCGATCATCCTGGCGGCGAAGCTCAGCGCAATCCTCGACGGCCGCTTCCACGTCGCCCGCGAGGACATCCGCAAGGTCGCCCCGCTGGCCCTCCGGCACCGTATGATCCTCAACTTCGAGGGCCAGGCCGACGGCATCCCGACCGACGACGTGATCGCCAACATCCTGACCACGGTGAAGGAGCCGGCGCTACTGGCGGCGTAGCCGCGAATCGGGTGTCGGGTATCGGGTGTGGGGTGTCGCAGACCGGCGAAAGCATGCATTCGATTCCGCGACACCCGACACCCGACACCCGACGAAGCCAACGCACCCCCGAGAAACAAGATGCTGTTCGACTCCGAGTTCTTGAAGAAGCTCGAATACCTGTCGCTGATCTCGAAGCGCGTCTTCCGCGGCTCGCTGTTGGCGCAGCGGCGGACGATGCAGATGGGCAGCGGCATCGAGTTCGCCGACCACCGCCAGTACTACCCCGGCGACGACTTCCGGGCCATCGACTGGAACCTGTTCGCCCGGCACAACGAACTGCTCCTGAAACGCTTCCAGGAGGAAGAAGACCTGCACGTCTACTTCCTGCTCGACTGCTCGCAGAGCATGGCCTTCGGGGCACCGCCGAAGTTCGACTTCGCCCGCCAGGTGGCCGCCGCGCTGGCGTACATCGCGCTGGCCGACCTCGACCGCATCGGCGTGACGGCGTTCGCCGACGACATCGTCGCCGACTTCCCGTTGACCCGCGGCAAGGGCCGCATCCTGGCCCTGTTAAAGTTCCTCGAAGGCGTCGAGCCGCGCGGCGTCGATACCGACCTCGAACGCGTCGTCACCGGCTTCTTGCACCGCGCCCAACGGCCGGGCCTGGTGGTGGTCGTGAGCGACCTGTACGACCCCAAGGGGTTCGAGCGCGGCTTCGACTTGCTCCGGCACCGCAAGTACGAGCCGCACGTCATCCAGGTGTTCGACCGGTACGAGAAGGAGCCCGAGGGAATGCTCGGCGACGTGGAGATGTGGGACGTGGAGTCGGGGTCGGCCCGCAAGGTGACGGTCACCGAGAAGAACCTGCGGACCTACCGGCAACTGTTCAACGAGTTCCAGGAAAAGGTGCAGGCGTACTGCAACCGCTACGGCCTCGGCTGCACCCGGACCAGCACCGAGGTCACCTTCGACGACCTGATCCTGCGCATGATGCGGGCCGCCGGCGCGGTCAAGTGACTTTCAACGAGGCCCCATGAATCTGACCCACCCGTGTGCCCTACTCTGGCTGCTGTTGGCGGTGCCGCTGGTGGTCTTCTACGTCCTGAAGTTCCGCCTGCGCCGCGTGCCGGTGAGCACCGTGCTGTTCTGGCGGCAAATCTTCGACGAGAAGAAGCCGCGGTCGCTCTGGCAGCGCCTGCGGCACCTCGTCTCGCTGCTCGTGCAGTTGGTGCTGTTGGGGTTCATGATCAGTGCCCTGACCGAGCCGTTCTTCTCGGGCGAGAGCCTGAACCGCCGGCGGGTCGTGCTGGTCCTCGACACGTCCGCCGGGATGCTGGCGACCGATGTCGCGCCCGACCGCTTCGCGGTCGCACGGGAGAAGGCCCACGAGGTCATCAAGGGCTTGCGCTTCCGCGACGAGATGGCGATCGTCGAAGCCGGCGTGCCGCCGCGCGTCGCTTGCGGGCTGACCGGCCACGCCCGCACCTTGCGCGAGAGCCTCGACGCCGTCGTGCCGGCCGACGGCCCGGCGACCCTGACTGAAGCGATCGCCCTGGCCCGCCGGTTGGCCGACGGCAGCGACACCGAAACCCGCGTCGTCGTCGTGACCGACGGGTGCGGCGACCAACTGCCCAAACTCCTCGCCGACGAGGAGAAGAAGCCGGCCGAGAAGCGGCTGAACCTCACCGTGATCCGCGTCGGCGAGCGGACGGCCAACGTCGGCATCACCCGCTTGCAGGTCCGCCGCAGCCCGGTCGATCCCGTCGGCTACGAGACGCTCTTGGAGGTGCAAAACTTCGCCGACGAGCCGGCGAACGACATCCGCCTGGTCCTCACGCTCAACGGCAAGACGCTCGACGTGATCCCGCTGACCCTCAAGCCGAACGAGGTCTTCGCCAAGGTCATCGAGAGTACGACGGCCGACGGCGGGGCACTCGTGGCCGAACTCAGCGCGATCAAGGACGGTAAGGAAACCCCCTACGCCGACGCCCTGGCCGCCGACAATTCGGCGACCGCCTTCCTGCCGAAGCGCGAGAAGATTCCGGTCCACCTGCACGCCCCGAAGAACAACCTGTTCCTGCAAATGGTGCTGGCCGCGAACCCGCTCGTGACGCTCACGACTTCGCGCGAACTGCCGAAGGACACGCCGGCCGCGACGATCAAGGTCTACCACGTCGAGACCCCGGCCGTCCTCCCACCGGGGAACGTGCTGATCGTCGAGCCGGGCAAGGACTGCAACCTGTACACCCTCGGGGCGACGATCCCCCTGGCGATGGTCGTCAAGCAGGACAAAGAGTCGTCGATCCTGGCGCACGTGCGCCTCGACAACGTCACCTTCCCGGACGCCCGCACGCTCACGTTCCTGCCCGGCGAGGTCAAGCCGCAGGTGCTGCTCACGAGCATCGGCGGGGAACCGCTGATGACGCTGTTCGACCGGCCGGAGGGCAAAGTGGTCGTGCTCACCGGCGACCTCGACAAGGGCGAACTGCCCTTCCGCACGGCCTTCCCGATCCTGGTGACGAACACCCTCGGGCTGTTCGTCGGCGGGGCCGGCGAGTTGCGCGAATCCCTCGCCACCGGCAGTGTCACCGCCTTGACACTGCCGCCGGGGGAGTGCGAGTTGCGCGGCCCGGACGGCAGCGTCCGCAAGCTCCCGGCGACGACCGGTAAGACGACCCTGGGACCGTTCGACCGCGTCGGCCTCTGGACGGTGACCGGCCCGGCCGGCACCGTCGTCGAGACGTTCGCCGTGAACCTGATGAGCAAGACGGCGAGTGACCTTCGCCCCGCGGACCTCCCCGCCGCGGTGACGAACCCGGCCGACGCCGGCCTGGTCGGCGGCTACGGCGGCCGCCCAGTCTGGTGGTACCTGGTGGCCGCGGCGTTCGCGCTCGCCGGCCTGGAGTGGTACCTGTACCAGCGCCGCTGGATCAGTTAAAGCGAAGATTTCACCACAGAGAACACAGAGAGAACAGAGCAGACCGAGACGGCAGCAGTCATGTTCCGCGAGTCGAAACCGAACGCGATTGACGCGGGCGATATTGAATCTCTCGGCTTCTCGGGTGTTTCTGCTCTGTTGGCTCTGTTCACTCTGTGGTGAATCGGTTTTCCGTCCGGGTCCGCCGAAGGGGTTCGCTTCATGCCTTGGGAACTGACTCAGCCGTGGTACTTGCTCGGGCTGCTGGCACTGCCGGTACTCGGGTGGTACTTCGTGCGCGGCCTGACCGACTTCAGCCGCTGGCAGCGCGTGACTTCGCTCGTCGTCCGCAGCCTCGTCGTCGCGCTACTCGTGGCGGCACTGTGCGGCTTGACGTACCTGCGGCCGTCGAAGGAGCAGTTCGTCGTCTTCGCCGTGGACGACAGCCTGAGCGTCGCCGACGAGGCCAAGCCGGTCGCCGCGGACTTCCTGGCGAAGGCGTTCGCGGCGAAGGGGACCAACAAGGTCGCCGTCGTCCGCTTCGGCGCGGACCCGGGGCCGGTCACGCCGGACGCCGCGTCGCCGTTCGCCGGCGACCCCAAGGGGACGAACATCGCCGCGGCGTTGGAGGTCGCGGCCGCGGCTATTCCACCGAGTTCCGTGCCCAAAATCGTCGTCATCAGCGACGGCAACGCCACCGCCGGCGACGCCATCCGCACCGCCCTGCGCGGCCGCGTGCCGGTCTCGACCGTGCCCCTGATGACGCGGACCGAACCCGAGGTCCAGGTGTCGAACGTCGGGGTGCCGACGCAGGTCCGCGACGGCGAGCCGTTTTACGTCGAGGTGACGGTCGATTCCAACGTGGACGACAACGAGGGCGAGGTCGAACTCTACCTCGGGCAGTTCAAGCTGACCACCCGCAAGGTGAAGCTCAAGAAGGGCGAGAACAAGGAGATCTTCCGCCAGCAAGTTACCGGCGAGCGGACGGCCGAGTACACCGTGCGGCTGAAGGGCTTCCGGGACAAACTGCTCGACAACAACGTGGCCAAGGCCATCGTTTTCACGAACGGCAAGCCGCGCGTCCTGCTCGCCGACAGCGACCCGAAACAGGCCAAGGAACTCGCCTACGCCCTCGAACAGGAGGGCATCAAGGTCGATATCCGCCCGCCGTCCGGCATCCCGGACAACCTCACCGACCTGCAAAATTACGAGCTGATCGCGCTGTCGAACGTCCCCGCCACGGCCATGACGAGCCGGCAAATGAACGTCATCCGGGCCTACGTGCAAGACCTCGGCGGCGGCCTCATCATGCTCGGTGGCGACCAATCGTTCGGCCTCGGCGGCTACTACCGGACGACGATCGAAGAGATTCTCCCGGTCAGGTCGGACTTCGAGAAGGAGAAGGAGAAGCCGAGCCTGGCAATGGTGCTGGTGATCGACAAGTCGGGGTCGATGGGCGGCACCAAGATGGAAATGGCGAAGGACGCCGCGAAGGCCGCCGTGGAACTCTTGGGGCCGCGCGACAAGGTCGGCGTCATCGCCTTCGAGGGCGACTTCTTCTGGATCGCCGAGATTCAGCCGGCGTCCAACAAGGCCGGCATCCTCGACAAGATCAGCGCCATCGAGGCCGGCGGCGGCACGACGATGGGTCCGCCGATGGAGGCCGCCTACGAGGCCCTCCAGCAAGTTGCGGCGAAGCTCAAGCACGTCATCCTGCTGACCGACGGCGTCTCCGAGCCGGCCGACTTCGAGGGGATCGCGCAGAACATGGCCCAGGCCAAGATGACCTGCACGGCCGTGGCCGTCGGGGACGACTGCGACTTCAAGGTGCTCGAAAACATCGCCCGCATCGGCAACGGCCGGTACTACCACTCGACCGACCCGACGAACATCCCGCAAATCTTCGCCAAGGAGACGGTCACCGCCAGCAAGTCGGCCATCAACGAGCAGCCGTTCACGCCGACCATCTTGCGCTCGACCCAAGTCCTCGACGGCGTCCGCCCCGAAGACGCCCCGCCGCTGTTGGGCTACGTCACGACGAGGCCGAAGCCGACGAGCGAGGTGATCCTGATCACCGAGAAGGGCGACCCGCTGCTGTCGTGGTGGCGGTACGGGCTGGGCATGTCGGTGGCCTTCACGTCGGACGCCAAGAGCCGGTGGGCCGCCGAGTGGATCACCTGGCCGGGGTACAGCAAGTTCTGGGCGCAGGTCGTCCGGCACGCCATGCGCAAGTCGGACGCCAAGGGGGTGTTCGCCACCGTCGAGCAGAAGGACGGCCGGGGCTACCTGACCTTCGACACGGTCCAACTCGACGGCAAGTACGTCAACCAGGCGACGGTCCAGGTGACCGTGTTGGAACCGCAAGACGGCCGGCGCGAGGTGACGATGACGCAGACCGCCCCCGGCCGGTACACCGCCGACTTCCCGCTCGACAAGCCGGGCGCGTACCAGGTGCAAATGGTGCAGACGGCGAAAGGCCTCGACGCGGTCCAGCAGTCCCGCGGGCTGGTGGTGAACTACGACGAAGAGTTGCGCCTACGGCCGACGAACGAAGCTTTCTTGCAGGAGTTGGCCCGCGTCTCCGGCGGCGTCTTCAAGCCGGCCCCCGAGGACGTGTTCGCTCCCGACGACCGCACCGCCTCGCAGCCGCTCCCGCTCTGGCCGTACCTGTTGATCGCGGCGATGGTGCTGTTCCTGGCCGACGTGGCCCTCCGCCGCATCGACTTCGACCTGGTCCTGGGCCGGGCCAAGCCGCCGATGAAAATGGTGATGTCGCGCTATGCTCTGCCGCGGTGAATCGATTGACTTCGGTGCGGATGTTTGGAATGAACTTGTTCGGGCGGCGTTGAGAACTTACACTCAACGAGTTCGCGGTTTCCCCTGGGAGGTCGGACATGCGTGAAGCCTTGACGGTGGTGTTGACGCCGGTGCGGCGTCGGCAACAGTCGGTGTTCCTGCTGAAGTGCGTGCTGATCGGCGTCGCCGCGTCGGCCGTTGCCGGCGTGGCCCTCGGGGTCGTGCGGCTCGGGCTGGCGACCGAACTCCCCGCCGCGCTCGCCGTCGGCGTGCTGGCCGTGGGGCCGCTCGCCGGCCTGCTCGCCGGGATGGCCTGGCGCAAAAGCGCGCACGGGGCCGCCGCCGCCATCGACGCGCACTACACGTTCAAGGACCGGACCGTTACCGCGCTGGCGTTCGCCAACGAAGCGACCCCGAGCGAATTGCAGGGCTTGCAGTACGCCGAGGCGATGGAGCAGTTGCGGGCCGTCGAGTCGAAGCGGGTCGTGCCGCTAACCGCCCCGAGGGCGTGGCCGGTCGCCGTCGCCGGCATGGCTGCGGCGGTGGCCCTGGTCGTCTGGCCGCTTGCGCTCAAAGAAGTCGAAGCCGGCCCGGCCCCGACGCCCGACCACATTGCGACGGTCATCGACGAGCAGGCGACCAAGTGGGCCGAGCGCCGCAAGGACCTGGCCGAATCCCTGAACGATGTCGAGGACCAGAAAGCCGAGGACGACAAGAAGGCCCTCAAGGACTTGATCGAGAAGAAGGACAAGAAGCTCGAAGAACTGGCGCAGCCGAACGTCAACGAGCGTGAAGTGCTGGCCAAGCTCGCGGAGATGTCCGCCCAGAACACGCAGATGCTCGACCAGCTCAACATCGCCGCCCTGGACGGCCAACTCGGCGCGCTCGGCACGGCTCTCGCGTCGTCGCAGCCGTTTGAAGCGGCCGGCAAGGCGCTCATGAAGGGCGACTGGGACAAGGCGGCCAAGGAGTTCGAGAAGCTCGACGAGCTGAAGCTGACCCCGAAGGAGTCGAAGGACCTCGAACAGAAGCTCAAGGAGCAGCAGAAGAAGATGGCCGACGCGGGCCAGGGCAGCCTGTCGGACGCCGTCGGCGAACTCGCGGACGCGCTGACCGGGGGCAACGGCAAGGGCAAGGTCGCCCAGGCCGGCAAGAAGGTCGCCAAGAACATCAACAACGCCATCCGCCGCAAGAAGGCCGCGAACCTGCTCCAGAACGACGAGGACGACCTCAAGGACGGCAAGTGCGACTGCCAGAACAACGGCGGCGAGCGCAAAAAGTCCCCGCAGAAGTCCAACTCGCCGAGCAGCAACTGGGGCCGCGGCATCAGCGGCAACACGGAGGGCGAGCGGACCAAGCTCAACGGCAAGCGGAACGAACTGCAACTGACCGGTGCCCCGGGCGACACCGGCGACTCGGACGTGGAAACGCTGACCACACCCGAAGCCCGCCAGCAAGCCGGCCGGGCGTACCGCGAGAAGTTCGCCAAGGGCAAGAAGGAGTCCGAAGCGGTGCTGGAAAGTGAGCCGATCCCGCTGGGCCACCGCCAGACCGTAAAGCGGTACTTCGAGATGATCCGCCCGTCGGCCGACGACACCTTCAAGAAGGCCGACGACGCAAAAGCCGCCGAGGCGAAGTCGGCCGAAAAGAAGTAACCGCCGCGACACTTCCCGTAACGCATCCGGGCCGACGCGCCCGGATGCGTCGTTTCGTGGTCTATGGTTGGGCTTTCGCACGCCCCGAGATCGCCCATGCCGTCGCCGCCCGCGGAAACCGCCGTGGTGGAATTTTTGCGCGACCTCGCCCGCCGACCAGTCCTACTCTGGGCGCTGGCGGTGTTCGGCAATGCGATTTGGATGCCCTACGTCGGCATCAAGCAGGACGCCTGCCTGTACGCGGCCCAGACGATCAACGCCTACGACGGCCGCTTCCAGAACGACCTGTTTTTCGCCTACGGCTCACAGTCGAAGTACACGCTCTTCCCCCAACTCCTGGCCGCCGTCTACGCAGTAGTCGGTATCGACTGGACTTTTTTCCTCGGCTCCGTCGCCTCGACGGCCGTTCTGATCGCGGCCTTTGTTGCCTTCCTGCGCCGACTGCTCGGGCCGGTGCCGACGCTGCCGCTGGGGGTACTGTGGTGCGCCTGCTGCCCGGTGCTGTGCGCGGACGGCGGGACGTTCCTCGTCAACGAGCAGTTCCTGACGGCCCGGCCCCTGGCTGCGGCACTGGGCCTGTTCGCGCTGGAGCGCCTGCTCGCCGGGCGGTGGCTGGGCTTCCTCGCGTTGGCGGCCGTCGCGCTGGTCGTTCACCCCCTGATCGCCGCGCCCGTCGCCCTCATGGGCGGCGCGATTGCCGTCGCGCGGGCCGGGCGGTACGGCTGGTGGCTCGTCGGCGTCGCGACGGCGTTCGGCCTCGGACTGCTGGCGGTCCCCGGCCTTCCCGTGAACGTGTTCGGGCCGATGAGTGAGGTATGGCGAGGGCAGGTCATCGCGGCGATGCCGTTCCACCACCCGGTCAACTGGGCCGCGACGGACTGGCTGCGGCTAGGCGTGGCGGCGGTGTCAGCGCTGGTGTTCGTCCGGTACGGCTACGGCAAGCCGGGCGCGACCCTGGTCGGCGCGGCCTTGTTGATCGCCTGTGTCGGCGTCCTGCTCACGACGTATGCGGCGGAGTGCGAGGCGCGGCTGCTCTTTCAGGGCCAGCCGTACCGTTGGGTCTGGCCGTTAGAAGTGCTCCGCGGGCCGCTCGTACTCACCGTCGTCGCGCGGCTCTGGCCGGGGGGTGGGGCGTTGACGCGGGCCGGGTGCGTCGCGCTCGGTGTCGTCGCGGCGGGCTTCCCCGTGGTCGAGGGGCGACTGGCGCTGTTCGCCGTCGTCGTCGGTTCGGCCGCGGGGTACGCCGCCTTCCGGCTCGCCGGCCGGCCGGTGCGGACGGCCGTACTCGCGGGCGCGGCCGCGGCACTCGTCGTCCCGGACGTACTGCACCTCGCCCAGGTGGCCCACGCGAACCGCACCGCGTTCTGGGACCTGTCGCTGGAATGGGAAATCCGCGCCAAAGTGACGCTGGAGCAAGTCGGGGCGCTGCCGCGCGTGGCGAGCGTCCTGGCGTTGGCCGCGCTCGCCCGCCGGCCGAGCGTCGGGTCCGGTCTCGCGGTCGTCACCTTGGTCGCGGCGGCCTGGGTCGTGCAGTGGGGGTTCTGGGAAGTCAGCCGAAGCCGGTGGGCGAAAGAGACGTTCCTGGCCGACTGGCCGGACGTGCGATTCGTCGAAGCGTACCTCGGGGGACGGCCGCCCCGCCCGTCGGCTCCGCCGGCGGCGCGGCCTTCGGTTTACATGTCCGGGGTGCGGCCGAAGTGGGTCTGGTTCGACCTCGACGGCGACAGTTACTTGATGCGGACTCAGGTCAGCGGGATCACGTTCAGCGAAGCCGGGGCCGGGGAGTGCTTCCGCCGCGGCCGGCTGGTCCTGCCGTTTGAATTGGCACTCGCCCCCGACGACGTGGCCTGGGAAGTGTTCCGCGGCGACGGCCCGCCCCCGCAGGTGCCGACCCTCGCGGACTTCGAGGCGCTCGCCGCCGAACCCGGCGTCGATCTGCTCGTGCTGCGGCAAGAGTTCCCCGGGTACGCGGCGACCAACGGCCGCGTTTACGTTTACGATTTACGGGCGTCGCGCCGCCGCGGCCGGTGACGGCATTTTTCTGGCGGCGCAAGAGTTCGTGACCTACGGTTCGGGTGAGACGGTCCCCCCCCACACGCTGGAGCAAGCGCGCGTTCGCCGCACCCCCGCGGTTCGCCCGCGATCACCCTCGCCATGCCGCAACAAACCACCGTCCTCGTCATCGGTGCCGGCCCCGCGGGCCTCACCGCCGCCTACCAACTGTCGAAGGCCAACGTGCCGGTGGTCGTCCTCGAAGCCGACCCTGAGTACGTCGGCGGCATCTCGCGGACGGCCAAGTACAAGGGCTTCAACTTCGACATCGGCGGGCACCGCTTCTTCTCCAAGTCGAAGGAAGTCGAAGACTTCTGGACCGAAATCCTGCCCGACGACATGCTCGACCGGCCGCGGTCGTCGCGCATCTTTTACAACAACGCCTTCTTCGAGTACCCGCTCAAGGCCGGCGAGGCGTTGACCAAGCTCGGCATCTTCGAGTCGGCCCGCTGCGTCCTGTCCTACGCCTGGGCGCAAGCCTTCCCGACGAAAAACCCGAAGTCGTTCCAGGATTGGGTCAGCAACCAGTTCGGCAAGCGGCTGTTCAACATTTTTTTCAAGACCTACACCGAAAAAGTCTGGGGGATGAGCTGCAAGGAGATCTCCGCCGACTGGGCCGCGCAACGCATCAAGGGGCTGTCGCTCAAGACCGCGATCCTCAACGCCCTTTGGAAGCCCAAGCCGAAGGCGGGCAAGGCCGGCGTGATCAAGACGCTGATTAGCACCTTCCGCTACCCGCGGCTCGGGCCGGGGATGCTCTGGGAGGCGTGCGCCAAGAAGATGCAGGCCCTCGGCGGGCACCTGCAGATGGGCCGCAAGGTCGTCGGCCTGCACCGGGACGACGCCAACGACTGCTGGGTCGTCAACCACGTCGGCCCGGACGGCAGCTTCGAGCAGGTCGTGGCCAAGCACGTCATCAGTACGGCCCCGATGAAGCAACTCGTCAACGGCCTGTCGCCCCAGGCCAGCGAAGCGACCCGGGACGCGGCGAACAAATTGCGGTACCGCGAGTTCCTGACGGTGGCGCTGATCCTCAAGGACCGCCAGCAGTTCACGGACAACTGGATTTACATCCACGACCCGTCGGTCAAAGTCGGCCGCGTGCAGAACTTCAAGTCGTGGTCCCCGGAGATGATCCCCGACCCGACGCTGAACTGCTACGGCCTCGAATACTTCTGCTTCGAGGGCGACGGCCTGTGGGCGTCAACCGACGCCGACCTCGTCGCCCTGGCCAAGACCGAGTTGGAGAAGATCGGGCTGGCCAAGGCCGAGGACGTGATCGACGGGTGCGTCGTCCGCCAACCGAAGGCGTACCCGGTGTACGACGACGAGTACGCCACGCACGTGAACACGATCCGCGACGAGTTGACCACGCGCTTCCCGAACCTGCACCTGGTCGGGCGGAACGGGATGCACAAGTACAATAACCAGGACCATGCCATGATGACGGCGATGCTCTGCGTCGAGAACATCAAGGCGAACCGCGCCGTGTACGACCTGTGGGCCGTGAACGGCGACGCCGAGTACCACGAGTCGGGCAACGCCGGCGCGGAAACGACGGCGACGAACGCCGGCGCGACCGGCCTGCGGAGCGTGCCGACCCGCATCAAGACCGAGGTCGCGGAGCCGGCCACGGCGTCGTAACACGGCGCAGTTTAAACTTTGACGCGCTTCCAGCGGCCGCCGGCGAAGCGGGCGAGGAAGAACAGGCCGCGGACGTAGATGTCCACGAACATCGCCGTCCACGCGCCGATCAGCCCCCACTCGAACCCGCCCCGCGGGTCGGTCAGCAAGAACGCCAGCGGCAGCCGGACGCCGAGGAAGCCGATCCAGGTGAACAGCACCGGGACGCGGGTGTCCCCCGCCCCGCGCAGGGCTTGCGTCAGGATAATCGACCCGGCCAACCCCGGCATGGCGAAGGCGATCAGCCGTAAAACGGGCACGCCGATTTCGATGACCGACTGCTGGTCGGCGCGCTGGTTGAACAACTCGAACATCGGCCGGGCGAAGACGAAGAAGAGCACGCCCATGCCGGTCATGAGCAGTCCGCCCATGCCGAACGCCGTCCACCCGGCCTTGGCCGCCAGATCGGGGCGGCGCTCGCCGAGGGCGCGGCCGACGATGCCGGCCGTGGCTGTGGCGAAGGCCGCCCCGGACAGGTAGCCGAGGCCTTCGAGCCGTAGAGCGATCCCGTGGGCCGACGCGGCCGTCTCGCCGATCCGGTTGACGAACCCGAGGAAGATGAACTGGAACACGCCGACCGACAGCGAGTCGATGGCCGCCGGCACACTGACGCGGAGCAGCCGGGCGACGAGCAGGCGGTCCGGGGCCAGGTCGGCGACCCGGAGCCGCAAACCGTACCGGCCGCGGAGAAGGGTCGCCAGGACCAGCCCGCAGCCGACGATGTGCGCCAGACCGGTGCCCCAGGCGATGCCGAGGAAGCCAAGGTCGGGCAGGCCCCACGCCCCGCGCGACAGGCCCCAGGCGAGCGGGATGTTGATGAGCGTGACGGTGGCAAGCGCTTTCAAGCCGGTCCGCGTGTCGCCCGCCCCGACGAGGCAAGCGATGCCCCCGACTTCGACCATGTAGAACGGCAACAGCCCGGCGAGCGGGTACAGGTAGTGCAGCGCGATGTCGGCGCTGTCCCCTTCGAGGGCGAGCAGGCGAATCAGCCCCGGCAGCCCGGCGAAGGCGAGTGCCGTGCCGAGCAGGCCGAAGACGAGCGCGAGCACGAGCGCCTGGGCCGTCGTGCGGTTGGCGAGGTGCCAGTCGCGGGCACCGACGAACCGGCCGACGAGTGCCGTCGCCCCGGCGTTCACCACGACGGCATAGCTCGTCGTGAACCAGTACAGATAATTGGCAGTCGTCAGCGCGGCCTGGTGGTGCTGGGAGAACTGTCCGGCGAGGTACTGGTCGTACAATTGGATCGTGAGCAGGAGGCCCTGCTGGAGGAGAGCCGGGGCCGCGAGGAAAAGAATTTGGCGTCGGACGCTCCAAAAGGCGACCGAGCCGGCGGGACTTTCGGAAGGCGTCATGCGCTCATAATAGCCCGACCGGCGGTCCGACGCACGGCCACTTAAGACGCCGCGGACGTGGCTTTGCCGGACCGGGGCGAGTTGGCGGCGTGGCCGGCC
This sequence comes from Fimbriiglobus sp., assembly GCA_043745465.1. GTDB lineage: Bacteria > Planctomycetota > Planctomycetia > Gemmatales > Gemmataceae > Fimbriiglobus. The sequence goes on along the minus strand of JAYTSV010000110.1, from coordinate 9,142 downwards.
TTGTCGTTGGTCGCGGCGGCGGGGCTGCCCAGGCGGAGTTCCCAGAAGCCGACCTTCAAGAGACCGTTCGGGAACTCGGGGGTGCCAGACGTGTAGACCTTCGGGCTCACGGAGTACATCACCATGCGGCCCTGCTTGACGTGGTCCAGGATCGCCGCCCGGCGCATCACTTTCAAGTGGTGCGAGGTGTTCACCATCGGGAGCTTCAAGTGCCGGGCGAGGTCGCCGACGCACAGCGGTCCGGGCAGGAGCAACTGCAGGATTTGCAGCCGGATTGGGTCGGCCAGACCGGCCAAAGTGGCAGCAATGGCGCGGGAGTCGTCGAGCGAAATCATGAACCGATCGCTTTCCGTATCGAGTGACGCTGTCATGGCGGGGTACTTCCAGGTGTGGGAGTTGAAACCGAGTCCCGCCCGAGAATGATGGGCGAATCGACTGCCGGAGGTCCGGGCAATCGGTCATCCATGATACCTATCGAGGAGCAATCTCTTTCGAGACATTCCCAGGACCGTTGCGAAACATTATTGCAATCGCTGTGCCAAAAGTATCGTCGGGAGTGGGCCGGTCTGATTCGAGGCCGGAGAATCCGCGCCGCAGCGGACGTGATGCGATCAGGGGCGGGTCAGGGGTCTCGGCCGTGGGCGGTTTACTTCTCGTGTTCGGCCTCGTACTGTGCGATCTTTTCGAGCCGGCGGGCGTGCCGGCCGCCGTCGAACTTGGTTTCCAGCCAGGTGCGCACCATGCGCTCCATCGCTTCTTCGCCCAAAAGGTCGGCGGACATGCACATTACGTTGGCGTCGTTGTGCTGGCGGCTCATCTCGGCGTCCACGATGTCGCGGATGTTGGCCGCGCGGACGCCGTGAATCTTGTTCGCGGCGATGCACATGCCGTGACCGGTCGCGCAGATGAGAATCCCGCAGTCGGCGGCGTGGCTGGCCACGGCCTCGGCGACCGGGATCGCGTAGTCGGGGTAATCGACACTCGCAGAGGTCGGCGCGCCGAAGTCTTCGACTTGGTAACCGAGGCCGACGAGCATGTTCGCCAGCCGCAACTTGGCCGCGACGCCCCGGTGGTCATTCCCCAGCGCAACTTTCATGGTCCCAACCACTCCGCAAGATACCGGGTCAGGTGAACCTCAATCGCCGCCGCACACCGCCGGTACTCGGCCTCGTCCCCGCCGATCGGGTCGGGCAGGTCGCCGTCCGGCCCGCCCAACAGCACCGGGACCGGGCCGATCCCGCCGTAGTACGCCGCCAGCATCGCGGCGTGGCCGCGGGTCACGGCGATCACGTCGGTCGCCTCGGCGAGCAGTTCCGGGTTCACGGGCCGGCTGCGGTGACCGCTCGCGTCGAAACCGAACTCGGCCGCGACGGCGACGGCTTGCGGGGACGGGGCGTCGCCCGGTGTCGCCGCGATTCCGGCCGACCGCACCAGCCAGCCGCGAACCGGCAATTCGCCCGGCTCGCAACCCAACCGCTCGGCGAGCAACCGCTTCGCCAGCCCTTCGGCCAGCGGACTCCGGCAGGTGTTCCCGGTGCAGATGAACAGCACCGAGCGCGTCGGTCGCCGGGCGGAATCGTCGGGTGGCATGGCGGCCCCGCAGAGTTCGATACTTCTAACGTAGGGAAGCCGCTCCCGGCATACAAGCCTGTTCTGCCCGCGGAACCGTCGCGGATTTCCCGCGAAGGATTCCCAACCGGCCCGGACAATCCCCGTCATGCCCGACGAATCGACGGCCCGGCGTGAGGCGAACGACCGCCGGGCCGCCTTGGCCGGGGACGCCGACGCCTGGGCCGACTGGGTCGCCCGGACTTACGCCCCGGTCGAGGCTTACGTCCGCTGGCGGTGCGGCGGCGTCAAAGACCTGGCGGACGATTGCCTGCAAGAAACCTGGCTCACCGCCGCCCGCAAGGTCCGCCAGTTCGACCCCACCCGGGGCGATTTCGCCGGCTGGGTGTGCGGCGTCGCCCGGAACGTCGTCCGCAACCAACTGCGGGCGCGCCGCCGGCACGGTGCCCGGCACCGGCCGTTGCCCGAGAACGCCGCTTGCCCGCAACGGCACGACGCCTCGGCGGTGGCCGAGGCACTGGCGGCGCTGCCGGAACGGTACGAGGCCGTCTTGCGGGCCAAGTACCTCGACGGGCGGACGGTTCGAGAGATCGCCGCCGACTGGGGCGAGACCGAGAAGGCCGTCGAATCCCTGCTGACCCGGGCGCGCGACGCCTTCCGCGCGGCTTACGAACGGAGCGACCATGCCGACCGATGACGACCTGCTCCCCCTGTTAACCCCCCGGCCGCACCACGACGCGGCACTGCGTGCGACGATTCTCGCGGCTAGCCGCCGCCCGGTCCGCCGCCGCGTCTGGTCCCGCCGGGCGACGACCACGGTCGGGCTGACGGCACTGGTCGCGGCGAGTTTCTTTGCCGGCCGGAGTTCGGTCGTAATCCCGGAAGCGGTGGCGACCGCGTCGCCGCCGGTACACGTCGAGTCGGCCCCGGAGCCGCGACCGCTGCCGAGTGAAGTGCCGCCCCCCGTGGAGTGGACGGCCGAGCAGTTGGAGTTGAAGGCCGAGTTGGCGACCGATTCGGCCGAGGTCGCGGCGTATTACCGCCGCGCCGGGGACGCCTTCTTGAAGTCCCGCACCGACGTGAAGCAGGCGGCCCGCTGCTACCGCCTGCACCTCGCCGCCGCCGGCCCCGACGGCCGGGCCATCGCCGCGAGCGATAGCTGGCTGTTGATGGCGTTAAAGAACTGACCATTTTTCAGGAGACGACGATGACGTATTCCGTATTGACAATCTTAATGAGCGTACTATTGCAACCCCCGGCCCCGCCGGCGAAGCCGGCAAAGCCTGAAACAGTCACGGAGCTGAAATCGGAGTCGGCGCTCAGGGTGAATATCACCGTCGAGCAATCCGTTGCGAACCATCCGGACGTGCGTGTTGCCGAAGCGCGGCTGATGGAGGCTCAAGCGGCCCTCGCCCAAGCCCGGCTGAAGGTAGCCATTGAGATGACGAACAATCAAGCGAAGCTCGACCAGGCGAAAGTGAATGTGGCAACGCAAACGGAATTCTTTCAAAAAGCGGAACAGCTTAAGAAATCTGGCGTGCAGACCCAGGACGAATACTTGAAAGCGACTACCGCTTTCACGGCGGCACGAGCTGAGCTGGCCGTCCAAGAGCGACTGATGAAAGCTGTGGCACTGGCAAATCAATCGCCTGAGCATGCTAACCTCGCACGATTTCATACTGTGAGGGAAGTCGAGGTATTTTTCGATTACGATGTAGTTGCCAAACCTCACTCACAATCTCTGCGCGATCTCTTGCAACGGAAGGTGAAGTTCGCCGTGAAGGCCACGGACGCAGACCGGACTGTCATCGGCGTGCTAGAGCGGTCGATGAAGGAGTGGAATTTCGCTCAGTCCCAGCAAATTGTTCGTTACCCGCAAGCCGGTAGCAACGTTCTCAAATCTCCCCCCCTTCTGCAAGCAGTCGAAGGCGAAAACACCATCAGTGGCTGGTTACTCCTCATGCTCGACGAGTTCAACAGTCAACAAGAGGCGTTGCCGCAGGCGACGCGCGGTGAGCACCAAATCTACGTCCGCGAATACGGACTGCTCTTCACCCTCGTCAAGAACGCGCCAGACCGTGCTCCGACACTGGCCGAGTTCTTGCAGCAGTCGAAGAAGTGACCGGGCCGGCTTGCCACACGGCGGCACAATCTTTGCGGTGGAATCGCGCACCACTTGACCGCGAACCCCACGAGGACCGTGCCGTGCCGTACACCATCGACCAGGATCCGAAGGACGACGGCGCGGGCAACGACCTTCCGGCCACGCCCTACGGCCCGCAGCCGCGCGGCACCGACCTGGCGGCCGGCGGCGCGGACAGTTCGCCCCTCGACACGGAACCGACCGGCGAGGAGCGCGTCGAAGAGGCCGAGGCGGCGAAGCGGGACCGCGACCGGTCGGGCGACCGGGGCGGGGCCGGCCGCTAGTGACCGCCCTTGTGCCGGCCCGCCCGGGGCTTACACTTCCGGCGTGCCGTCCCTCACGCAGGTCACCCCCATGCCCCTGTTCGGTGCCCACTTCTCGATCGCCGGGAGCCTGTCGAAGGCCGCCGAAACGTGCCTCGAACTCGGCTGCTCGACTTTTCAACTCTTCACCAAAAGCGCCGCGCAGTGGGCCGCCAAGCCACTCGCCCCGGAAGACGTGCGCGACTTCCGCGCCGCCGTCAAGCGGGCCAAGGCCAAGTTCGTCACGGCCCACGACTCGTACCTCATCAATCTGGCCGCCAAGGACGACGCGCTCTTCGCCAAGTCGGTGGACGCCTTCGCCGTCGAGATCGAGCGAGCCGAGGCGCTCGGCCTGGCGTACCTCGTCATGCACCCCGGCGCGCACGTCGGGTCCGGGGAAGAATACGGGCTGACGCGGGTCATCGAGGGCATCGACCTCGCCCACGCCCGCTGCCCCGGCTACGCCGTCCGCGTGCTGGTCGAGGCGACGGCCGGCCAGGGCACGACCCTCGGCTACCGCTTCGAGCACCTGGCGACGATCCTCAACGGCGTCGCCGAACCGGAGCGGCTGGGGGTCTGCCTCGACACCTGCCACGTCTTCGCCGCCGGCTACGACCTGCGCACCCCCGAGACCTACGCCGCGACGATGGCCGAGTTCGACGCCGTCGTCGGCTTGAAGCGGTTGAAGGTGGTCCACGTCAACGACAGCGTCAAGCCGCTGGACAGCCGCGTCGACCGCCACGCCGGCCTCGGCCTCGGCCACATCGGCGAAGTGGCCTTCCGCTGTTTGGTCACCGACCCGCGGCTAGCCAAGGTGCCGATGATCCTCGAAACGCCCAAGGAGGACGCCGACGGCAACCCGATGGACCCCGTCAACCTGGCGAAGTTGCGCGGCTACGCCACGGCGGCGAGCGTGACGGTTGACGGCCGGTCGGGGCGTCGTTAGGCTGCAACCGTCTCATCGCCAGGAGTTCGAGTCATGAAGCGCCGCTACCGCTGGCTCGCCGTGGTGGTGGCGTTCGGCCTTGTCGTGGCAGCCTTGATAGCCCTGACAGCCCTGGCGGGGAATGGGGACAAGTCTCGCCTCCAGGGGACGTGGGTCGGCGAGGGGGGCCGCCGCGCGACGTTCGACAGGGACATCGTCGATTTCGGGGGCATCGACAGGCGGTGCTACTACCGGCTGCAACCGTCCGCGTCCCCGTCGCGAATCGTCCTGTTCAGTGCCGACGCGCCGGGCGTCAACCGCCCGGTGACGTTCCTAGGTATCCCGCTCACGCGGCGGTCGGCGGGGCGGTTGGACATGGAGTACCGCAGCATCTACGAGTTGCGCGGCGATCGGCTGAGGATCTGCTTCCCTCCGGCTCAGCCGGGGGCGGACTTCCCGACGGGTTTCGACCCGGTAGGCGGGGGCCTGCTGCTGGAACTTCACCGCGAGTGACCGGCCCGGTGCCGGCGGCGGACGCGACCACCCCGGCGGGCTGCGGAGACCTCACCCCCGGCCCCTCTCCGAAGCAGAGAGGGGAGCAAGTGGGTTCGAGTCAACCGCTTCGACGGTCTTGCTCCCCCTCTCCGTTTCGGAGAGGGGGCCGGGGGGTGAGGTCGCCTTTCGCGTCACTCGCCGTCGATCCACCGCTCGAACTGAGCGGCCTTCGCGTCTCAACCTTCATCCCGCAAGCGACCCCGCGCTACGAGCTGCGCCGCTGGAAGCCCCGTCGTGAGGCGGGCGTTGACGGCGGCGATGAACTCCTCCGGCGTCGCGGCTAGGTCGGCGGCGTCGGCCCACAATCGCGTCGAGGGCAGGTCGCGCACCACCGCCGGCTTGCCCGACGCGAGGTACTCCTTGAGCTTCAACGGCTGCATCGCCCGCGTCACCGGGGCGTCGATGTACGGCATGACCAGCACCGACGCCGCAGCCGCCAGCGCCGGCGAGTCGGCGAAGGGCAACGCCGGTCGGAGGGCGAGACGGGTCGGCGGTCCGTCCCGGCAGGCTCCGGCGTGGGGAAGGGGTGACGAGCCGCCCGACGTGGGGAGTCGGCAATCGGAATCAGCCGTCCCAACGGGGTACACGCGACGCCGGCGTGCAGCATCGGGTAGTCGCCGAACGTAAGGCCGAAAACGCTCCCCGGCCCGATCGAACCACCGGGCGGAGCTGGACGCTCCGGCACCAGAAGCGTAGACGGGCAGGAACGCCGGGCGGCGAGGAGAGCACGCCTCAAGTTCCCGCCGCGTGCGGCTCGCCCCCCGGCGAGCGCCCCAAGAACCAGGCGCTGCAGCGGACGGCGGCCGCAGGTAGGCTTTATGAGATATGTAGGTCACTCAGCGGCCGGTGCTGAGCTGGGTCGTTCGGCAAGGCGGCGCGAACCGCGGCGCGAGCGATCCGTCTGTGTGTGCGGCGAACGGCTGTGCTCGCGCCGGGGCAACGGTGCCTGCGACTCACGCCGGACCGAGGGTGCCCCCGCCTCCGGTCTCCCCGGTCGCGCTCGAGTTCGTACTCGTCGGGCGGATCCGTTTCGACCGCAACGACCGGTTCCGCGGCCGTCGCTAGACCGTTTGGACAGACACAACTCAAGCCCTTCACAAGCTACGTCTTGCGGCGAATACCGCTTGAGTCACCCCTTGTGCCCAAGCACCTTGAAATCCAGGGGTTTCGACGCTTGCCGGACTGGACTGTCCACACGGCCTAATACGAAAAGAAAAATAAGGCCGACTCGATGGCCATAAACGCTTGACTTTCCCTCCGTCGCTGGTAATAGTTACAAAAGAGGTGTCAAAAATACTCTGCGCCACGAATTTCGCGGAGCGGTTCGTGCAAGCCGACAAAGGAAGCCCGCCGCCCTCTGGCATCTTTCGCTTGCAGTTTTCCTCCTGTTCTCGCGCCCCGAATCCGGCAACGGATTTGTCCTCTGCATGACAGAGGTTGCGGAGAGGAAGAAAAGAACACCCTGGAGGCTCCGGTGTTTTCACCCACACGTTTGCCAGGTGTTCCGCAGGACCGCGTTGTTGTCCTGGTCACGCCGGAACAGGTTGACGGGTCAATGGCTAGCACCGTCCGGGAGGCGCTGAGCGGCTTCCCACTCGGGCTGACCGTCACCCCGCCCGACGCCGCAAGCGAACGGGCACTGGTTCGGGGCGTCGCCCTCATTCTGTTCCACGTCACGGACGCGGCGACTGCCGCTCGGGCGAAGGCCCTCGTCGCTTCGACGGCCGCGCTGCCGCAGCCGGTTAAACTGATCGCCATCGGCGAAAGCGGCCTGCCCGAGCACGGTCTCGCCCTCCTCCGGGCCGGGGCCGCCGAGTATCTGGAGCGGCCCCTCGACCTCCGCCGCCTCACCCTTCTGATCGACGTGCTGACGATCCGCGCCCGGCTTCAGGTCTCGCAGGTTCCCAGCGCGCCGAAAGTCATCGCTCAGTGCACTGAAGACGGGGAGTTCCTCTACGCCACGTCCGCGCCAATGGGCCGGGTGATAGACCAGATTCGCCGCGTGGCACCGATGGACACAAACGTTCTGATCCAGGGCGAAACCGGGACGGGAAAGACGCGGCTTGCCCGCGTGATCCACGATCTGTCCCCGCGCCGCGACCGGCCGTTCCTCGTCGTCAACTGCGCCGCCCTCTCGACCACACTGATCGAGAGCGAGATGTTCGGCCACGTGCGCGGCGCCTTTACCGGGGCCGACCGGGACCGGACCGGCAAGTTCGCCCAGGCGGCCGGCGGCACCCTCTTCCTTGACGAGGTCGATTCCCTCCCCATCGAAATCCAGGCCAAGCTGCTGCGGGTGGTCGAGGAGCGCGTGTTCGAGCCGGTCGGGACGAATACCTCGCTCTCGATGACGGCCCGGCTGATCACAGCGTCCAACAAACCGCTCGACCGCGAGTGCGAGGCCGGCCGGTTCCGGTTCGACCTGTTTTTCCGCCTGAACGTCGTCACCTTTCCGGTCCCGCCGCTGCGCGAGCAGGCGGACGTATTCCCTTCCCTCGTCGCCAATTTCGTCCGGAAGTTCGGCGAGCGGACAGGACGCAAAATCACCGGCATCGCTCCCGACGCGATGGCCGTGCTCACGGCCTACCGCTGGCCCGGGAACATCCGCGAACTGCGCAACGCCATCGAGCGGGCCGTCGCCCTGCGGACCGGTGGGGAGATCCAACTCGACGACTTCCCCGATACGATCCGAACCGGGTTGAACACCTACTCCATCGCGCCAGCCCCGACCGACGATACGAGGGAAATGACCGCGATGAACGCGACCGCCGAGATGCGCGCCCTTCGGCCGCAGGCCGAACAGGGAACCTTGGCCGGCCGGAAGGCCGACGCGGAGGCGACGCTGATCCGGGACGTGCTGCGGAAGAACAAGAACAACCGCGCCCGCACGGCTTCCGACCTCGGCATCAGCCGCGAGACACTTTACAAGAAGCTACACCGCTACGGGCTGTTCAACGCGGTCGCCTGACGCCGCTGCCAGAATGAGCCGCGGGAGGCGGTAGAAGACGGTCACCACCGTCGCCCCCACGATCCCGCCGAAGACCAGCGCCACCGGCACAAGCGAGGTGCCGGACGCGACCCCGAGACCCGCGGCGAGCGGCGCGAGCACCAGGCCGAACACGCCGCCGACCAGAGAGTCCCGCCACCGGCCGCCGGCGAGCGCCAGAACCGCGCCGAACGGGACGAGGACAATCAGCCCCGCTGTCACCCCAGCCGCGACCGCGATCGGCCCCACACTCGGGGCAGTCAGCACCCCACTCACCACTCCGAACCCCGCCCACACGGCCACCATGCCCGGCATCCGCCTCAGTACGGCCCGGAGGAGCGCGGACGGAAGCTGCCACACATCGGGCGGAGTCATTTCCTGTTTCATCGGCGTCGGTCTCCACGCGAAACACACGGTGATCCGCCGGTGTGGCGGTGGGCGACACCTCAACACCCTAGAACACGGCGCGGAGCCAAGCAAACTCCGGACCACGATCCCCATATAAGCTAGGTGGAGTTCCCCACGAATCGTGGACAGTCGGAGAGCGGTGTCAACTCTGAGCCGAGGAGACACACCGATGGCTGGTCCGCGCAAGGTCTACACGGCGGAGTTCAAGCTCGCGGCCGTCATGATGATCGCCGAACAAAAGCTCTCCGCGGCCG
>JAYTSV010000109.1:0-22844 GCA_043745465.1 Fimbriiglobus sp. | reverse complement strand
CGTCCAGCGGCCGCGCCAGTGTGGCCGGGCACGACGTGATGTACGAGTCGATGGGCGTCCGCAACAACCTCGGCTACCTGCAGGAAAGCGTGCCGCTGTACCCCGAGATGCGCGTCGAAGAATACCTCACGTACCGCGCCAAGCTCAAGAAGATCGAGCGCACCACCCGCACGGCCCGCATCGACTACTGCATCGAACGCTGCCGGGTCAAGGGCGTCCGCCGGCGGCTTTTGAACACGCTGTCGAAGGGTTACCGCCAGCGCGTCGGCCTGGCCGACGCCCTCCTCGCCGACCCCAAGGTGCTGATCCTCGACGAGCCGCTGACCGGCCTCGACCCGATCCAGCAGGACGAGACCCTCGGGGCCATCCGCGAACTCGGCGGCCAACACACGGTGCTGTTCAGCAGCCACCACCTGCCGGACGTGGAAAAGGTCTGCGACCGCGTCATCATCATCGACCGCGGCAAAATCCGCTTCGACGACAAGCTGTCGAACCTGAGCAAGCGGGCACCGAAGTTCATCTTCGAGGTCCGCGGCCCGCACGACGCCGTCGAAGGCTTCTTCAAGGGCTATTCCGGCGTCGAAGCCGTGGGCGTCAAGGCCGTCGGCGACAACGTCGGCGAGTACGAAGTGAGCACCCTGGACGGCCAGGACTTGCGCGAGCCGATCATCAAGAAGCTCGTCGAACACCACTGGGGCGTCCGCCGCGTCGAGGTCCGCCGCGTCAAGGTCGAGGACATTTTCAGCCGCGTCGTTTACGGCCGCGATTGACCCGCCGGCCGCCCCGTAATCTGAACACCGGTCCCGGTTCGGCGGACCGCCCCGCCCGCACTCTTGAGACAGAAGCCGCCATGTCGAACGCGCCGAACCCGATCCCGCCCGGCGAGTTGTCGCCGTCCGAAACTCAGGACGTGGTCCCGCACTTCTCCCGCATCGCCGGCATGATCGGCCTGTTCCTGCTGACCATCGGCACGGCGTCGGTGATCGCCGCCGAGCGGTACGAGCGCGGCCCCCTCGGGGCGGGCTACGGCTACCTCGCCGGCACGGTCGGCCTCGCCCTGTTGTTGATCCACGCCCTCCGCGACTCGGACGTTGAAATCCGCCGCATGTACGGCGGGTTCGGCCTGTTCTTGCTCGCCGTCGGCGTGCTCGTTGGTGTTTTGCCCGGTGGGGAGGCTGGTAAGGTCGGCGACAACCTGCTCCCGTGGGGCTTCGCTTTCGGCGCGGCGGCGCTGCTCTTCCTGATCCCGTTCACCCGGCACGAGACCGACCCGCGCATCCAGAACGCGATTCAGATGCTGCTCCTGGGCGTCGGCGCGGCATTGCTCGTCGGGTCCACTGCCTTTGGCATCGTCTTCCCGGTCGCGCTTCTCGGGCCGTGCCTACTGCTTCCGCTGCTCGGCCTCGGCTACCTGTGCGCGTACCTGAGCAACGTCGAAAACTCCGTCGGCCTCGGTTACCGCGTGGCGGTGGGGTTGGGCGTTCTCGGGGCGGTCGCCCTGGCCGTCGCCCTCGGCCGCACCGTCGTCCCGTCGGTCCTGTACGATGGCCCTTCGGCCGTCCGCAACGCCGCCCAGGGCTACGACAAGTGGAAGCTGGCCGCCCGCGTCGTCTCGATCTTGCTGTCGGGCGGGGTCGTGTCGCTGGGGCTGGTCCGGTCGCTGCCGGTCTGGTTCCGGAGTGTCGCGGTGGTCGCCGGGGTCGCGCTCCTCGGCGTGTTCCTGACCGGCACATTCACGAAGGTCATCACCCTGGCCCCGCAACCGTACCTGATCCCCTACGGCCTGATTCTCGGCACGCTCGGCCTGGTCTACCTCGTCGTCTCGGCGGCGATCTTGACGGACAACCAGTTCATCGTCCTGACCCGCCGCGAACTGGCGTCGTACTTCTACTCGCCGATCGCGTACCTTGTACTGTTCGGCATGGTCTCGGTCCTCGGGGTCGGCTACCTGTGGTTCCTGCTCGACCACCGCGGCATCGGCAGTGGCCAGCCAGTCGCGGAGCCGATTGTTCAGTCGTATCCCTCGTTCATGATTATGAGCGCCTTCTTGATCGTGCTGATCGTCCCCGCCCTGACGATGCGACTATTCGCGGAAGAGGAGCGGACCGGGACTCTCGAAGTGCTGCTCACCGCCCCGGTCGGCGACGGCACGGTGGTCATGAGCAAGTTCGCCGCGTGCTGGCTGTTCTTCATGACCTGTTGGCTACCCGGGGGGCTTTATCTGATCGCCCTGCGCGTCGAGGGGGGCACGCCGTTCGACTACCGGCCGGTCCTCACGTACTACCTCGCCCTGGGTAGTTGTGCCGCGGCGTTCACGGCCATCGGCATGTTCTTTTCGAGCCTGACCAAGAACCAAATCGTCAGCGCCGTGCTGACCGGGTCGGTCATGTTCCTGATCGTGTTGACGGTCCTGAGCCAGCTCGAAGGCATTCCCAAAGGCCTACGGGTCGTGATGTCGAAGTTCGACGTGCTGCAACTGTGGGGTCAGGCGCTGGCCGGGCAACTGCCGGTGCAGACGGTCGTGTTCCAACTGTCGGTGGCGGCGTTCTTCCTCTTCCTGACGACGAAAGTCCTGGAAGTCCGCAAGTGGAGCTGAGCCGCCCGGCCGCGTCTTTTGAGGATCGGATTTCATGAGTTCGCACCCGAGTCAACCGACCCCCTCCGCCCCGGTCACCGCGTTCCTGGTGGGGAACCGCCGGCCCGTGGCCTTCGTGCTCCTCGCGCTCGCCCTGGCCTCGTTCGCCGGGAGCGTCACCCTGTTCGCGCGGACCTTCCAGTCGTCCGCCGCGAAGCCGGCCGACGCCGCGGACGAGTTCGCCAAGCTGACCGGGGAGCGGGCCGACGGCCTGCTCAACTTCGGCACCTCGGCCTACTTGCTCGGCGGCTTCGGCACGCTGACCTTGGCCGCCGTCCTCGGCACGGCCGGGATCGTCACCCTCGTCTCCCTGCCCAAACCGACGGCGGCCCAGCGCGAGGCCGACGCCCGCAAGGCGCTCGTCCTCTTCGGAGGCCTGACCGGCTTGACGCTGACCGTTATCGGTTTCGCCTTCTCCGTCGAGTGGTACCGTTACCTCGCCGAGTGGCTGGACACCAAGTCCCCGCCGCCGGGGGCGTACCGGTTCGTGCTCGCCCTACTCGTCTTCATTGGCGGCGCGGGGCTGGCGTTCTTGTCCGCGCAACCGGCCCGGGCCGACGAGCGCGACAACCCGCTCGTCCGCCGGCTGATCTTCGGCATGAACCTCGGCCTCTCGACCTTTTTGCTGCTCGTGCTGCTGCTCGTCGTCAACATTTTCGTGACGCTCAAGGTGCAGAACAAACTCGACACGACGGCGACCGGGTTGAACTCGTTCGCCCTGAGCGAGCCGACCGGCGACTACCTGGCCACCCTCGACACCCCGATCGCGGTCTACACGACGATCACCGACGAGGACGCGCTGGGCGCGGACGTTCACCGCCTGCTCGACGCCTGCCGGGACCGCAACCCGCAGTTTTTCGCGGTGAAGTACCTTTCTCGCACGCTCAACAAGGACCGCATCGCCGAACTCCGCAGTAAGTACCCGCAGGCCGATTTCGCCGACGACGGTTTGCTCGTCACCGCCGGCCGCGACGAGGAGCAGCACTCGTACATCAAGACTAACGGGCTGATCACCGTGCCCGACGGCCGCGCCCAGGGCGGGCCGCCGCGGCAAGAGTTCGTCGGCGAATCGAAGCTCATGCGCGAGCTGCTGTTCCTCTCGGACAAGAAGTCGAAGCCGACGATTTACTTCACCGTCGGCCACGGCGAAATCGACGTGCTGCCGCCCGAACCCGGCTCCCCGCCGCCCGTCGGCCCGCGCCGCTCGGCCAACACCCTGCGGACCACGCTGGAAAAGAGCTACATCGAGATGCGGCCGTTGCGCTTCGACCTCGCCAACCCGGTCGTCCCCCCGGACGCGACGATCCTGGTCATCGCCGACCCGACCGGGGCGTTCAGCCCGGCCGAAGCTGCGGCCGTCAAGGCGTACTTGAAGGCTCCCACGGCGTCCGGCAAGGGCGGCAAGCTGATCCTGTTGTCCGGCCCGACGCCGACCGCCGACCGCCGCGGCGTCGCCGACACCGGCCTCGACGGGGTGTTGACGGACTACGGCATCACCCTCGGCCGCAAGTACATTTTGAACCAGCCGGTGGAGCGCTCCAGTTACCTGGACACTCTGGCCATCTTCTCCGACATCGCCGACCCCGAAAACCCACTGGCCCGCGAGTTCGGCGGCCGCAAGCGGCGGGTCTTCATCCTGCCGGACGCCCGCGAGGTGCTCGTCAACCCGACCGCCAAGCCGACCAACCGGGCCGAGGTGTTGATGGTCACCCGACCGGACCGGCCGACCTGGGTCGAGAGCGAATACCCCGTCAACCCGGGCCGCATCTTGCAGCAAATGGTCCGCGACCGCGAACTGCAGATCGCCAAGGAGGTCGAAGGCGGTGGCGAGCGGACCGTCGCGGCCATCGTCACCGAGGGCGACAAGGGCAAGCTCGCCGTCATCGGCAGCGGGGCGACCTTCGTGGACGACACGCCCGGCGACACCCGGCACGCGGACTTCTCAGCATCGCTCTTTTCGGTGACCATTAACTGGCTCCGCGAGCAGCCCGCGGTGGCCAACATCGCCGCCAAGACTTACGGCTTTTACACCCCGGAGCGCAAGCTCGACCTGCTGCGCGTCGGCGTCCTGCCCGTGTTCATGGCCTCGCTCCTGACGGCCGCGCTGGGCGTGGGCGTCTGGATCGTCCGGCGGAAATAACTGCGAACCCACGGCCTTCGGAACACCGCACATGAACTTCCGCCTCACCGCGATCTTCTTCGGCCTCGTCCTCGCGCTCGTCGTCGGCCTGCTCGTCCTCGTCCTGACCGACCCCGGGAAGGACGGCCTGGGCACGGACACACTCCTGCCCGAGCTGCGCGCCTTCAAGGAGAAGGAGATCGACGCCGTCGAATTGACCCGGGCCGCCCCGGTCGGCACCGGCGAAGAAAAGCTCGTCTTTGCCCGCACCGGCGAGGCCAAGTGGGAGCTGAAGGAGCCGTTCGCCGCCAAGGTCGATTCGTTCCTGGTCGAGTCGGTCGTCCGCGACTTGGTCCGCCTCAAGCCGACGGCTTACGGCGACCTCAGCGACAACCTGACCCTGCACGGCCTCGACAAGCCGACCTACCGCGTCACCCTCAAGAAGGGCGACAAGGCGTCCGGGCTGAACTTCGGCTTCTCGACCCTGGGCACCCGGCCGGTGACTTTCCTAACGACCTCCGGCAACCCGTCGCGCACCCTCGCTGTATTGCGGAGCGACCTCGCATCCTTGTGGCGCGAGGCAGCGTCCCGGCAGGAGGGCGAAGCGTCGAAGCTGGCCAAGTGGCTAGCCGACTTCCGCGTCCGCAAGCCGCTCGGCAGCGACCTGCGCGACGCTTCGCTCGAAGTGACCGGCTTGAAACTCACTTCCGGCCCGCAAGAGTTTGCGTTGGCCCGCCCGCCGAGCGCCGGCTGGGGGTTCACCAGCCCCGCCAACTTCGGCGAGGCCGAAGAGGTCGGCGACAGCGCCGTCCAGCCGCCGACCGCCGCACTGACCGGCGTCCGGCCGCTGCTCATGGCCCTGACCGCGATGCAAGTCGCGTCCGTCGAAGACTACCTCGAAAGCCCCGGCGACCTGGCCCAGTACGGCCTCAAGCCCGGCGACCCGAACGCCGTCCGCGTCGAGTTGACCGGCAAGGCCGGCGTCGAGGCGATCACCCTCGGCAAGCCGGTCGAGGCCGACGGCAAGCCGGTCGCCCCGGCCAAGGTGTACGCCAAGATCGACGGCGACAGTGGCGTGATGATGGTCACCTTCGACCGCCTCGAAGCGGTCAAGGCGACGATCCGCAACCCCGGCGAGCTGCGCAACAAAGACCTCCTCGCCGAATCGGCGCGCAGCAAAATCGACGCCATCGACTTGACCGTCGGCGCGACCCTCACGCGACTCCGCAAGGTGAGCCTGCCCGGCGAGCCGACGCCGCAGTGGGTCATTTACGGCGGCCCGGCCCCGGTCGCGGCCAAGACCGCCGAAGTCGAAAAAATGCTCGTCGCGCTGTCGAAGCCGCGGATCGTCCGCGAAGTGCTGTCCGCCCCTTTCGACCCCGTGTTCGCGGACGCCGACAAGAAGGCAACGGTCCGCGCCTGGACCGGTGGCCTGGACGCCGTCAAACCGCCGGCCGTCAAGCTCGAAGCCGGCCAGTACCCGGCCGAGCCGATCCCCGCCGGGACGCCGCTCGAACTGACCTTCGGCAAGACCGAGGGCGACATCGTCTACGTCCGCCGCGTCACCGACGGCAAGTCGGCCGACGTGAAGGTGCCCGAGGCCCTCGTCGCCACCGTGTCCAAGTCGCGGGGCGACCTGATCGACCCCAAGTTCCGCTCGTTCACGCCGGCCGCGGTGAGCCGCGTGACGTTCAACCGCGGGGCCGAGGCGTTCGACTTCGAGAAGGACGCCGCCGGCACCTGGGTCTTCGCCAAGCCCGACGGTCTGAAGGGTCGCCCGGCCGACGCCGAACGCTTCGCCGGTCTCGTCGCGCAGCTCGCGGCTCTCACCGGCCGCGTGGTCAACGAAGCCCCGACGCCCGACGACTTGAAGAAGCTCGGCCTCGACCCCGCCGCCCCGCGGTTGCGCGTGACGCTCGCGGTCCAGGACGCCGTCAACAAGGACCGCGTGTACGAGTTCGGCACCGACGCCGACGACGGCCGTGCGGTCGTCGTCCGGCAAGCCGGCCGGCCGTTCGTCGTGCAAGCCCCGCACGCCGCCTTCGACGCCCTCGCCACGCTAGACTTCCGCGACCGAACGCTTTACGTGCTCGACCCGGCGAAGGTCAAGCGGCTCAAGATTCGCGGCTGGCGGGCCGGCAAGGGAGCCGTTACGACGTATCAACTGGAGCGCGGTCCGACCGGTTGGACGGCGACTGCCCCGGCCGGTGTCGTCGTCGATGCGGCCAAAATCGAGCAACTCGTCGCCGCGCTGGCGAAGCCGCGCGTCGAGAGTTACGTCGGCGAGCCGAAGGCGGAACACGGCGTCTCGATCGACGCCAACCCCGATGCGTTCGAGTTCACACTGGAGTCCGACGGCGCGCCGACCGTGGCCCTCGTCCTTGGCAGCAAAGCGGACGGCGGCAAGGTCTTCGCCACCGCATCGACGACGCCGAACCTGATCGGGGTCTTCGACGCCTCGGTCATTCGCCCGCTGATCGAGAAGCCGGAATCTCTGGGGAAGTAACGCCGGGCAGGAGCGCTCGCAACTGAGCCTCCAGCACGTCGGCCTCGTCGAGGAAGTGCGCCCGCACGTCGTTGACCTCCCAGCGGTCGTCGGGCTTCGAGAACATCATCACCGGCCGCGGCTCGTCGTCGTCGCCGGCCGCGGTCCCCGGCACAATCAAGTGCCGCGTCTCCGTCCTCAAATACCACTCGCCCCCGCCGTTCGCGGTGAGTCCGCCGAAGCCGAGTCGGTCGGGGAATGCCCGGCCGTCGCACAGCGGCACCAGGCTCACGCCGTCGGTCGCGCCACCCGCTTCGACGCCGTGCCAGGCGAGGATCGTCGGCATCAGGTCCGGCGGTTGCGTCAACGCAGCAACCCGTCGTCCGCCGTGGGCACCGCCGGCCAGGCGGACGAGGAGCGGCAGATGGACGAGTTCTTCGTGCATCCACGGGCGGTGACAGCCGATGACGCCGTGCTGGCCCAGCGGCGTGCCCCGGTCGGCGGTAACTACGACGGTGGCGTTGGTGTCCCAACCGTAGCCCTCGAACGTCGTCCAGAGGCGGGCGAAGTCGGCGTCGAAGGTCGTCACGGCGGCGGCGAAACTCGTGTGCAACAACTCCCACGACGGCAGGTCGTCCGCATCGAACCATCCCGTCGCCGGGTCGGCCCACGGTTCGATGGCGTCCTCGGGGGCGACCGGCCGCTCGGCCTCGACGCTGTTGTCGTGCTCGGTCGGGTCGTAAGGGGCTTCGTCCTCGAAAAGACCTTCAAGATAGGCTTCAAACACGTCGCGCGGCACATCCCACGGCGGTACGAACCGGTCGATCTCGACCCAGAGCAGCCACGGCGTGCCGTCGGTCGTCGCCCGCCGGACCTCCTCCAGCGTGCGGATCAGTGCGTCTTGGGGAGAGCGGTCGCCGGAGGCCGGCCGCGCGTCGAACTTAAAGTCCCAGTCGGCGTAGAACTCTAATGGACTGTCGTTGACCGCGCGGCCGTGCCGGACGAGGATCGTGCGGACGCCGGACGCCTTCAAGCGGCGCACCAGATCGGCCGGCGGGTCATTCGGCGGGGCGATGCCGGGGATCTGCCGGCGACCGGTGCGCCACGCGCGGCCGGCCGACGCGAGGTCCGGGGCGTCCGAGAAGTGCCGGTCGAAGACGACGGCTCGCGCGGCGAACCGGTCCAGGTTGGGCGTGGCGATCCACTCGTTGCCGTAGCAGCCGAGCGGCCCGACGGGGCAGCCTTGCAAGGCGAGCACAATGGTGTTCATGCGGGCGGCGTTCTCGTCGTCGGCGGTCGGATCGGTAAGTTGATCCGGGCCATTGTAAGGGTTCCTCTGGGGTTGGGGTGCTGGCGTGCTGGGACCGATTTTCGCCCGCGAGTTGACGACGGTCCCCCGCCGCGCGAGCCATTACGCCGCCCGCGCGGGCGTCCTCGGCCTGATCGGCGTCCTCGGCGCGACCGCCTGGCAGGCGACGGTCGGGTTCACCCGCGACGCCACCCTCGGCGAGACGGCCCGCTTCGGCCTGCTCCTCTTCCAGATCATCGTCTTCGTCGAACTCGTCCTGCTCATCTTCTTCGCCGCCCTCTCGGCCGCCAGTTCGGTGTCCCAGGAGAAGGACCGCCGGACGTTCCTTCTGCTGCTCATCACGGACATGCGCGACTCCGAGATCGTGCTGGGCAAGCTGTTCGGGAGCCTGCTGCCGATCGGCGTGTTGCTCACCGTCACGCTGCCGGTACTGGCGATGCTCTTGCTGCTCGGCGGCATCGACCCGTCGCAGGTCTGGCAGGCCGCGGCGGTGATGTCCACGACCGCGTTCGCTTCCGGGTCGCTCGGCGGGGTCGTCGCCCTGTGGCGCGAGCGGACCTTCCAAGCCCTCGCCCTGTCGGTGCTGTTCCTCGCCCTGTACCTGAGCCTGGCCCAAGCGATCCCCGCCGTCGGGCCGGTGCTCCTCGGCGCTGATTCGGGCGTGTCGTGGGACTACGTTCACGCCTGCCTCGACCCGTTCACGGCGATGCGGGCGGTCCTCGACCCGCCGCCGGACGGCTTCGGCGGCCTGGCCCCGGCATACGGCTACGCGCTCACCATGCTCGGCTTTTTCACGCTGCTCAACGCTTTCGGCACCTGGAAGTTGCGGGCGTGGAACCCCAGCGGCGAGCCGATCATGCAAAGGGAAAAATCCGCCGCCGACCCCGAGGCCGACCTGACGAGCGAGCAGTTGAAGGACTTCCGTGCGAAGGCCCACGCTGCACCGGGGCAGGTCCGCGCGGTCTGGGAGAACCCCATCGTCTGGCGTGAAATCCGCACCTTCGCCTACGGTCGGCGACCGCTGCTGGTCAAGTTCGCCTACTTCGTCGTGCTGGCATTCATCGTCTACTACAGTGTGTCGCTGATCTATTCGCCGGCCGGCCGGCCGCCGTTCGCCGCCGCTTACGGGCTGGTCCCCGCGGCCGTGCTGAGCCTGCTCCTCGTCGCCGCACAGGCGGTCACGTCGGTCACGAGCGAGCGCGACGGGGGGACGCTCGACGTGCTACTCGTGACCGACGTGTCGCCCTACGAGTTCGTCTTCGGCAAGCTGTTCGGCGTGCTGTACAACACGAAAGAATACCTGCTCCCGCCGCTCATCCTCGCCGTCTATTTCGCCTTCGAGGGGTTGTACACGCGGACCCCGCCCGGGGCGACTTCGACCGACCGCTTCCTGGCGAATCTCGGCCCGCTCGTGTCCGTGCTGGTCGGCCTGGTCGTGCTGTTCGCGTTCGTGATGGCCCTGGGGCTGCACGTCGCGTTGCGGGTCGTCAACAGCCGGCTGGCCGTCGTCAACACCCTGGGCACGGTGTTCTTCCTGTCGGTCGGCACGCTAATTTGCATTTACCTGATCGTTATCAACGGCGGCAGCTTTGCGAACCAGTGGCTGAGCTTCATCGCCTTCCTCGTGCTGGGCATCGGCGGGCTGATCTGGGTGCTGTCCGGGGACCGGCCGTCGGCGGCGTTGACACTTGGGAGTGTCCTTTGCCCGCTCGCCATGTTCTACTGCGTGACCAACGTCATCATCGCCCGGCCGGGGACGGACGAGTCGGCCGACCCGCTCGTCCCGTTCGCGGCGCTGGCGGTCGCCTTCGGCTTCACGATCTCGGCGATCATGGTGCCGCTGCTCAGCGAGTTCGACGTGGCCCTGGGCCGGACGACGGCCGCCTACGAAGAGTGAGTCCCGGTATGCTCCGCGCCTTCGCCCTGTCCGTTCTACTGACGTGCGGTTCACTGGTCGCTTCGGATCAACCGCCGCGGGTGCCGAAGAAGAGCACGGCCCCGACGAACGAGGGCGAGAAGCTCTCGACCTTCCCCGCCGGTAAGCACGGCCGCGGCGACTTACGCCACGACCAGGGGCTGTCCGTCCTCACGCTGCGGGGCACGCCGGCGGAGATGGGCGAGCAGTTCGGCGTACTGGCGGTCAAGGCCGCGCCGGGTCTGAACGCCTTCCACAAGAACTTCGTCGCCGACGCCGGGATCGGCGCGACGGAACCGCTCGTCCGCTTGCTCGCCCTGCGGCTGCAAGCCGGGATGTCGGCCGACCACCGCGCCGAAGTCGAGGCGGTCGTCGCCGCGTCGAAGCGGCCGATCGACCTGGCGATGTTCGCCAACACCGTTTACGACCTGTCAACGACGATGGGGTGCTCGACGGTCGTCGTCGAGCCGGGCCGGAGCACAACGGGCGGGCCGGTCTTCGGCCGCAACTTCGACTGGCTGCCGACCCGCGGCATGCGCGAGCACACGCTGCTCGTCGTGGCCCACCCGGCCGGCAAGCGGTCGTTCGCCATCGTCACCGTGCCGCCCATTCTCGGCTGCATCTCGGGCATGAACGACACCGGTTTGAGTTGCACGGTCAACGAGATTCACATCCCGCAAGCCGCCGACAAGCCGGTCTTCCAGTGGGACGGCGTGCCGATGCTGTTCGCGTTCCGCCAAGTGTTGGAGGAGTGCAAAACGGTCGCCGAAGCCGAGGCGCTGTTGCGCCGCACGACCCGCACGACGACGGCCTGCCTGACGATCTGCGACGCCAAGGGCGGGGCGGTCTTCGAGATCACGCCGAAGACGATCGTCGTCCGCCGGGCGACCAACGATGTCGTCTGCTGCACGAACCACTTCCGCAGTGACGCGCTCGGCAAGCCGACGAAGTGCTGGCGATTCGACGCCCTCGACCCGCTGCACGCGCAGGCCGACAAGATGGGCGTGGCCGAGGTGTTCGACCGCCTCGACGTGGTGAACCAGGGCAAGTTCACCCTGCAATCGATGGTCTTCGAGCCGGCCGCCCGCAAGTGGCACCTCAAAGTCGGCTCCGAACCGGCGTCGAAGCTCGACGCCCGCGTCTACGACCTGGGCAAGATGCTCGACGCCAAGTGACGACGACGAGCAACGCTCCCGCGGTTGGTGCGACGATCACGGGGCCGGTGCGGGCGGTCGAGTCAGCCCGGGCGCGCCCGGTCGGTCGGTCGGGTAGATGACGATCGCCTCGGCGGCCGCGTTCGCAGCCGGGTGGCTTTCGCGGTACTTCTGCGTCGTCGCCGATCGGGCGAGTTCGTCCGGCTTGAACAGGGCGTGCAACTCGCGGTGGACCGACGACAAGGCCATCGCCACGGCCTCCTTCGCGGCCGGATCGGGTTCGGTCGCGTAAGCCTGTTGCAGTTTCAATCGGGCGTCCTGCAACAGCTTCAACCTCGGGGCCGCCGCGTCCGGCGGTCGGCGGCCGAGTTTGGTCGCGGCGGACCCCAGTTTGCCCGCCGCGGCCGATTTCTGCGCAGCCGTGCCCGCGACCACCGCCGCGGCGAGGTGCTGCACCTCGGCGAGCGTCCCCTCGACGGGGCCGTCGTACTGCGGTGCGGTCGCCCCGAGCAGGCTGAAGCACTGGTTCAGGCCGTAGTGCGCGAACAGGTCTTCCGGGTCCACTCCGAGGACTTGCTGGTACGCCGCGACCGCCTTGAGCAGGTACTGCGTCTGCCCGGCGGAACCTTGCGGTTCGAGTTGGGCGCGGCGGAAGTGCGACTGCGCGAGCCGGCCGAGGACGACGTAGTCCTTGGTGAAGTTCATGTTCCGCTCGCGCGGCTGGTTGGCCGGATCGACGATCTTGGCGAACTGCGCGGCCGCGGCCTCCCAGTCGGCTTTCGTGCTGGCGTTCTCGGTCAGGGCCAACCCGGACAGCCACGCCTGCAGCCACCACGGCGCGGGCGGGTCGCACTGCCCCGAAGCCGTCACCTCGTCGGCGGCGTCCTTCAACTTGCCCAGGTCGATGTAGACGCGGGCCAGGTTGGCGTGGGCGTGCCAGACGGCGTCCTTCGCGTCGAGTGTGAGCAACTTCTTGAAAGCCACCTCGGCCTGCCGGAGGTTGCCCTTCTTGTTCCCCACGCCCCCTTCGAGGTAGCAGGCGATTCCGTAGTCGTTCCACCGCTGCCAGGCCGGCGCGATCGGCGACGTTTGCTCCTTGACCGGCGTCGAGGCAGATACCGGCAGCGTAACCGTGTCGCTGCAAATGTCTACGATCGGCAACTTGAGGACGGGCCGGTTGAGCGGCTTGTGGACGTACTCCATGTACGCCTGGTCGAACTTGCGGTACCGGAGGCGGACGGTCAACTCGACCGGCCCCTTGGCGTCCGGGGGCACCGCCAGCTTGTAGTGGACCACATTAGCCGCGCCGGGCGGAATCTGGTGGTCGTAGAGCGGGGTGTAGATGTCCTGGGGGTTGCGGCGGTCGATCCGCCGGCCGTCCTTGTCGAGCATGTGGACGTTGATGAAGTGCGACCACTCGTCCACGGCCCCCGAGTCGTCCGGGTTCTGTGTCGCCCCGCTGCGGCCGATCACCTTGCCGTCGCACTTGGCAGTGAAGTCCGCCCAGATTTCGTTGGAATCGACGGTCCCCTGGGAGAAGTGGTGTCCGATGTTCAGGGTGCGGATCACGGTTTCGAGCAGGTACGTTTGGCCGGGTTGCAACTCGGGCAACTTCGGCCGGAGTACCGTCAGCGACTCGTCATCGACGGTGCCGTCCGACCGGAAATTCTTCACGCCGAAGAGGTCGATGCGGAGCTTCTTGTCCTTCAAGAAGTCGGTGTTGAGTTGGGTAGTTTTGTCGAGGCCCGCCGCCATCGAAGCGTACTTCGGCTCGTTCTTCAACAGCTCGAACAGCCCGGTGTTGGCCCCCGGGAAGCTGTGGTGGTGGACCTTGCGGCCGCCGGTCCCGTCGAAGTCTTTCGCCCCGAAGTCGGTACTCGGCTTCAGCGGCATGTGACAACTCGCGCAGTTGTCCTTGGCCTTCTCGGGGAAGTAAAAGCTCCGGCTGCCGTTGCCCATGCCGGACAGGACGAACGAGTCGTAGTGGTTCTGGCCGCGCAGGAAGTCCTTGTAGTGGTTCAGTTCGACCGGTAGCGCGACCTTGTGGCACGTCGAGCAGAACTCGGCGGTCTTGTGGACCGGCTTGAGCATCGTCTTCTTGTGGAAGTCCGGCTTGGCCTTGACCATTTGCCCGTTGATCCACTGCAGAATCGGGTTCTCGCTGTACGTGAACGGGTACTGCTGTTGCTCTTCGATCGTGAACGCCGCGTTGCCCTGGGGGCCGTGGACCTCGGTGATGCTGTGGCAGACGACGCAGGTGATGCCGGCGTGGCCGGTCTCCTGGTTTTCGAAGTCGAGCTTCGCGTCGTCGAACTGGCCGCTGAAGAACGGCACGGGGTCGTGGCAGCCGGCGCACCAGCGCGAGGACTTAACGTTGCCGTCGCGCTTCATGCCCATCTCGCGCGTCTCCTTGACGCTGAACAGGTAGGCCGGGTTGTTGAACGAGCTGAACTTGTGGGCGCTGTGCAGGTGGTCGGTGGCGGTGTCGGCGTGGCACTTCGTGCAGTACGCGTCGTTCATCAAGACCTTGGCGTCGATGAACTTGCCGTCGGCCGTGCGCGCGTTCGACGGCTCGAAGTATTGTAAGCCGTCCTTCGACTCCAGCCGGCCCGCCGCGCGGGGGTCGTAGTTGTGGAACCAGACCATGCCGAGCATGGTCGCGGCGACGACCCCGCCCCAGGCCTTGCCGTAGTTCCACTTGATGGGCGGCCCCGCCTTGCGGTGGCCGACGTACGCCGCGACGCAGACGACCGGGATCAAGACGTGCAGCCAGTAGACGACCGACCGCGTGAGTGTCCCGGTCGGCAGCTGCGGCAGGCCCTCGAACTGGAACAGCGCGCCGCCCGTCAGGATCACCAGAATGCCGAGGCCGAATACGGCCAGCCCGAGCCGCACGGCCTTGCGGTTGTTGCGGTTCCGCGACGTAAAGTAGTGCGCGAACCCGAACACCAGGAACGGCAGCGTACCGACCAGACCGACCGCCCCGTGGGCCAGGAACATCCAGAACGTGAACGGCGTCGTGTAGGCGCTGCCGGGCCTCAGATAGTTCATCAGGCTCACGCCCGACAGGTAGATGCCGGTCGCGCCGAGCACCCCGAAACCGGCGAACGTCGCCCACAAGAGCGGCCGAAGCCACGGGCGAATCGCAGAGACGTAAGGCTTCGGTGCCGGCCGGCTCCGCTTGACGACGATTACGGGAGTGGGATCGATGGACATTGGACACCTCGGAGGAATGAATCGATTACGGGGGAAATTGCACCAATCGGTGCTCGCGGTCGATCGCCAAGTCCGTCCACGTTTGCACGCCGGCGTTTTGCCCCGGCCAGCGAACGGTGACGACGTTAACCGTTGACTCTTCGCCCAAGCCAACCGTCAGCACCAACTCGCTCTGGCTGAGGTAGCCGCGGGCACCGCTGACGTAGAAGCGCCGGGTGACCGTGGCGGTCGTCACCTCCACGGCGGCCCCGATGGCGTCTCGGTTCGACCGCACGCCGTCGCCGACGAGTTTCAACCGCAGCCAGTGGTGGGCGGTGGCGTTCTCGTTGCGGAAGAGTTTGGCCGCGCCGCCGTTCGTCGAGAGGACGACGTCCGGCGCGCCGTCGCCGTTGAAGTCGAGGTACGCCGCCCCCCGGCCGACGAGCGGCTTCAACAGGTCGCCCGCGTCCGTCACGGTCTCGAAGCGCGGCCCGTCGGGCGTGCCGACGTGGCGGAACAGCTGGGCCGCCTCCGCCTGCTGTTGCAGGGGTCGGGCCAGTGCGATGTCGGGTTCGAGGTGGCCGTTGGCCGTCAGGAGGTCGGTGCGGCCGTCGAGGTCGAAGTCGAAGAACAGCGCCCCGAACTTCATCGGCCCGCGGCTCGGCGCGGCCAGCCCCCAGGCCATCGCGTTGTCCTCGAATAACAGCGGCTTGGTCTTCCGCACCGAGAGCAGCGTGTTCGATTCGTTGCTAAAGTTGGCGACGAGGAGCGTCGTTTTGCCGGGTTCGAGTTCCGCGGCGTCGATGCCCATGCCGCCGCGCGGCCGGCCTTCGGCGTAGGCCACGTTCGCGGTCAGGCCGATCTCTTCAAACTTGCGCCCGCCGCGGCCGTCGGGCACGTTGTGGAAGAAGAAGTTCCGCACCGTGTCGTTGGCAACGGCGAGGTCCGGCCAACCGTCGCCGTCGGGGTCGCACGCGACGACGCCGAGGGATTTGCCGATCGGCACGGTCCGCCCGTCCACCCCGGTCGGCTCGCTCACTTCGATGCCGGACGCGGCGGACACGTCGGCGAACCGGCCGTCGCCGAGGTTGCGGTACAGTTTGCAGTGGGTGCCGGGGAATTGCGTCGGCGGTACGTAAGCGCGGTTGCCGCCCGGGAGTTGGGCGTGAATCCCGGAGTCGAGGGCGGGCGACCAGCTCACGTACTGGCAGACGAACAGGTCGAGGAGGCCGTCGCCGTCGAAGTCGAGCCAGGTCGCGGACGACGGGAACGTCACCGGCCGATTCCAGCGGCCGAACTCGGTCCCGTCCGCGACGGCCGGCCAGGTCGAGTCGCCCAGTCCCGCCCGTTGGGTCACGTCCTCGAAGCGAACCCCGCCCACGTTGCGGAAGAGTCGGTTGCCGCCGACGGCCGTGACGAACAGGTCGGGGAAGCCGTCGTTGTCGAAGTCGCCCGCGCACCCGCCCAGCCCGAACAGCACGACGGCCAGTCCGGCCGCGGCCGTCGTGTCCTCGAACGTCCCGTCGCCCAGGTTGCGGTACAGCGTCCCGGTCGGCTTCGCCTCCGTGGCGGCCCCCGGCCACGGGCAACTGTTGACGAAGTACAGGTCGGGCCGGCCGTCGTTGTCGTAGTCGAGTACGACGACGCCCGCGCCCATCGTTTCCGGCAACAACTTGGCCCCGGCCGCGCCGCTGGCGTGCCGAAAGCGGATCCCCGCCGCCGAGGTCGCGTCCGCGAACGAGACCCGGGCCGGCCCGGCGACGGCAGCGTTCGGAACGACGCATCGGTCGCACCCGAGTAGGCCCGCCACGCCGGCACCAATCGCCAAAAGTATTGCGTACCTCGCCCGCATCTCGTCAACTCTCCCGGCGCGTTAAAACACCAAGCCGCAAACGAAGCTGATGGCCCAGAACATCCCGAACAGGGCGACCGCGAGCCGCCGCGACACCTCCCGCCAAAGGTAAATGCTCGGGATCAGGCTGTACGTCCCGAGGTTCATGGCGAACAGTGCCACGTACCCGTTCGCCACCCCCTGCGCGTGCAGGTTGCCCGCGAACATCACGTCGAGCGCGATCGGCACGGGCATCGCGGTGGCCAGCAGACTGACGACCGCAAGTGCCCCCGGCGACGTGTCGGCGAGCAGGTCGCCCCAAGGCACCAACACCAGCGCGACGGACGCGACCAGACTGGCCCCGAGCATGATCCCTGCGGTCGGCCGGAGCAGGCCCCAAACGTGCTTCGCGTACACCCGGCCCAGCTCGGCCAGCACTTGCGCGAACGACTGGCTGCACGGGGTTTTGAGGTCGATCGCGCACGCCGCCGCGTCGGCCAGATCGGGGACCGGCTTGGCCCCGCGCTCGGACCAGCGGACCAGAAGCGGCACCGCCGCGAGAATCACGAGCAGGAGCACGGCGTACTTCGTGACCGCGATGGCGAGGGGTAATGCCGTGAACGTCATCGCGACCACGACCGGGTTGAAGTTCGGCGAGGAGAACAAAAACCCCAGGGCGGCCTCGACCCGACCGGACCCGTGGGTGACACCGCAGGCGACGGGGACCGCACAGTTCGCGCACACGCCGGCCGGCACCCCGAGGAGCGCGCCCTTGGCCGAGTTCGAGTACAGATTCGAGCCGAGCTTGAGCGGGTAATAGTTCAGCACGGTGTGCAACATCGCGCCCAACAGCACGCCGAAGCCCATGCCGATTTTCATGCTGTTCAGCCAGTTCGCCATCGTGGCCAGCACCCGCTCCCAGACCGGGGCGGCCGGATCCACGGGGAACAACTCGCCTCCGTAGGCCATGCTCGGCAAGGCGTCGCCCAGGTGCGCCGACTTGCTCAACAATTGCGGGTAGCGCGAGGCGAACCAAAAGGTGCCGACCAGGAGTAAGCCCGCGACGACCAGCACGGCCGGCCGGTAGTAACACCGGACCGAACTGGCGGGGCGGCGGGGCGGCGTTCGGGGGGGGCTGCCGACGGCGGTCATCGAAAGTTCCTGGGGGTACGAGGGTTAGTAGTCGCTGCCGCTGAGCGTCTCGCCGCCCGCGCGGCTGACGAGCGCCCGGAGCACTTGCGGGGAGACCGAGTCCCGCAGGTAACTGACGTGGCCGTCGGCGAACACGACGTTCGACCCGCCACTGTGGAACGAGAACATTTCGTCGTTCGCGCCGCAGTTCATGATCGTCCAGGGCTTGAAGCACGTCGGCGTCGAAACGGACTGGTGGTAGTTGGGCGGGTACGAGACGCCGAAGGCGTTGTCCGCCTCGGCCCACCGCCAGTGTTTCCGCATACTCGGGCTGGCCCCGGCGGCCACCAACACCGGGTCCGGGTACAGCGATTCCATCCGC
This sequence comes from Fimbriiglobus sp., assembly GCA_043745465.1. GTDB lineage: Bacteria > Planctomycetota > Planctomycetia > Gemmatales > Gemmataceae > Fimbriiglobus. The sequence goes on along the minus strand of JAYTSV010000109.1, from coordinate 4,688 downwards.
TCGTTCCGGCCGACATCCTCGGCAACGGCAATCGTATTACTCGTGCCGTCCGAGATTTCGAGAATGCCGACCCGCCGCGAGCCCAATGCCCCGGGGATGAGGAAGGCGCTGCCGATGGTCGGGCTTGCACCGGGCGTGGGGTTGATGTTGCAGTGCAAGGTCGCGCCATAGTCGGCGCACCCGAAGCCGTTCGTGTCGGCCGCGGTGTTCCGCAGGCTGTCGCTCGGGCACAGGTAGAGCTTCACCACGTTCTTGCTGGCGGCGATGTTGCCCGGGCTGCCGTTGTACGGCACGTTGAGGTCGAACTGGCGGGCGATGTTGTCCTGCTCGACGTAGGGCAGCAAGTGGACGAACACCGAATGGGCCTGCTTGTACCCGGCCACGAACGGGTCGGGCATTGGAGTTTCTTGAGGGCCGTTCGTGTACCAGGAGATTGTCACCGGCGTCGATTCCGTCAACCCCTGACCACCCGGGGGGAGCTTGCCGTTCGCGGACTCGTACGTGTGCAAACCGATGCCGATCTGCTTCATGTTGTTGCCGCACTGTAAACGGGCCGCCGCCGCGCGGACCTTTTGCACGGCCGGCAACAGCAGGCCGATGAGAATCGCAATGATGGCGATGACCACCAACAACTCGACGAGGGTGAACGCGGACCGAGAACTGCGTTTCATGGGACAAAACCTCGGGAGAAAGGTATAAGGAGGACAAACCCGCTCTTTTCAAGAACTTCGAGTCTTCGGGTGCGAGGATTCTCAAGGGATATCGTCGGCCGAAGAATTGACGTATTCTAACTCAAATTCTAACTACGAGAATCGCCAACCCGAATCCGCACGACATCACTTCCCCGCCTGGAGTCCGGCGGCCTCGGTAATCCTACCGAACGAGGCCCGGACAGTGATGAAGCTGACGAGTTGCACGATGGTTTTCGGACCGGCCAGCTTCAACGCCAGCGCCACGTCGTCGTCGGTCAAGACGACCGGCGACGTGGCGAGTTTCTTCGCGAGTGAGAAGAGAGCCCGGTCGGTCTCGTTGATGCCGGTCCAGTCGCCGTCCAGGGTGTCGATCTGCTCGTCGGTCTGGCCGAGTTTCTTCAAGCGGGATTTCGCGTCGGCTGTGGCGTACCACGCGCGATCCTGGCGGGCGATGATCCAGGCCACCTGAGCTTTCAACAACGGCTTGAGGTCGCCCTTGTCGTCGGCGTTGAGTTGGCCGGCGATGCGGGCTTTGCCCGAGGTGAAGTTGGCCATGAGATTGGCCCACTGGGGCAGGGCGGCTTCCTTCGCAAAGTCGTCGGGCATCGCGTCGCGGGCCTTGTTATCGCTCACCAATGGCAACCGCGGCGTCCGCACCCGCGCGGCCTGCAAGGCCTTCTCGACCTCGGCTTTCGACTCCAACGGCGGTCGCGTACTGACCGTGCGCCCCGTCGGCTTGCCCGACTCGTCCAGTTGAAGCGGGGCGACTCTCGTCACGGTCTCGGTGTTTTTGGCCGCGGTCGGCGTCAGGTAAGTGTGCTGCGCGGGCGCAGGCTCGGCCCCTTTCGCATTGCCGAACCCGCCGCCGCCTGCCGACTGGGGGACGCCCAAGCCTTCCTTCCACCGGTTGATTGCGTTGTTCCCGGCCACCGACATCAGCATCTCTAGGATTTGCACTTCGGTAAAGTGCTCCTTCAAGCCCGTAATGTCCGCCTCCCCGACGAGGTGCGGTTGGTAGGTGATTTTCCGGGCGAAGGCGAACGCGCTGCGGTCCTTCGCCGAGAAGCCCGACCAGTCGCCGTCGAGGGCGGCGATGTCGTCCTCTTTCAAGCCGGCGCGGAGCAATTTACTCTCCTGGTGGCCCTGGCAATACTGGCAGTTGTTGGCCCGGCAGACGATCCAGAACAGCTCGACCTTGAACGCATTGTCGAGGGTCATGGCCAGGTCGCGGTCGCCAGCACCGCCGCCTCCGAATCCCCCGGTACTCCCCGCCGGCATGTAGTGATACCGCAGCCGGCCTTCGTAGTTCAAGCCGCGCTCGCCGAGTTTAGATTTCTCGTCTTCGGTGATCTCGGGCAAAGGAATCCGCGGGGTGCGCACCTTCATTTCTTCGAGCAGTTGCTTCATCTCCGGGCGGGTCAGCGGGATCGGCCGCGGCGACGAGGTCGGCGGCTCGGCCGCACGGAACGACCCCGCCGAGGCGACGAACAGACCGAGGAGAGGTGTCAGGTATTTGGTCATGTCAGTTCTCTTGGATGTGGTTCGGTTCACTGGGCGATGCGGACGATCACGAGAGCGGGCGTGGTGCTCACGTTGTAGACGGCTTTTTGCGTCGATTGCTTCCCCGAAGCGTCCTTCACTTCGAGCTTGGCTTTGAACTGCGCGTCGTACCCGTCCGGGACGGCCTCGCCGGCGATCTCGAAGGCGACCAATTTGGTGCCGTCCGCCCATGCTTTTTCGACGACGGTGACCGTCGGGGCCGTTTGCTTGTAGGAGTCGAGCGAATCGCCCTTCTGCCAGGCTTGCAGCGCTTTTTGGAGGGTCTCGCGGCCGAGTGCGGGGTCGGACGAATTCGGCGCGGAACTACAGCCGAGCAGGCCGGAGATCGACGCGCCGAATCCGAGGACAAGAATCCATCGACGAATCATCGGTAGCTTCCCGTTGGAGTAGCGGATTGCGGAACGCGGTTACTCGGAAAACACTTCGCCGCCGTTGCGGGTTCCCAACGCCCGCCACGCGGCGAGTGTCATCGAATAGTTCACCGTGCGGACGGACCCGTCGCACAAGGCCACGTTCACTACCCTCGTGTGTTTGCTGTTGGCGGTCGTTGCGATCCGCTGCGGCGGGAACATACAGCCGCGGTTGCCGGCCGGGAAGGCGTGGTAGTACCGGGTGCTGGTGTGCCCGATCGATGTCCAGTCGCCGCCGGCGGTAGAGTTTCCTTGGTAGGAAAGGTTGAGGGGGTCGATGGCATTGCACTGGGCTAAGGCCTCATCGGGCGTAGCCGGGTACGTGCCCGGCTGAAAAGTGTCCCCGTCCAACGTGGCAATGGCCGACGAAAAGTCCCCCTTGATGTGTTCGCTGAACGCGGCCGTGTTGCTCGACCCGTCCGCGATGTCGGTGACCTTCAACGGCGTGTCCTGCCAGAACGCGCCGTTCGGCGGCGGCATCGCGGCGTTCACCGCAGTCGGGAAGGTGTTGACGATGCTCACGCCGGCGTTCCACCGGTAGTTGTTCCCGGCCCCTAGCCCGGCCGGAACCGTCGTGACCGGGTCCGACGGGCAAAGGAACATGGCCACCACAGTCGCCCGTGCGTTGGCATTAACGGCACTGGTCGAAGTTTGCGTGAAGTCGAACAACCGGTACAGGTTGTCCTGCTCCAGATACGGCAATAGCAAAACCTGAACGGGGTACACCGGGTTGGTGCCGCCGATGGGGCTGGCTGACCCGGCCGGAAACGTCCCCATCGCACTGTGATAGTTGTGGAGGCCGAGCGATAACTGTTTTAAGTTGTTGCTACACTTCATACGGGCGGCCGCTTCGCGGACCTTTTGCACGGCCGGCAACAGCAGGCCGATGAGAATCGCAATGATGGCGATGACCACCAACAACTCGATAAGAGTGAACGCGGACCGAGAACTGCGTTTCATGGCAGAGGACTCCGGGCGGTGACGAGAGAGGATGAAACCGAGGATTCGAGTCGAACGATCGGACCGCGGACGCTCTCCGCGAGTGCGGAGTTCGGCCGAACAAGGAATCGTGCCGCGGCAGCGAAAACCGCGGGCAACGGACGAGATTTCCGCACCGAGACTTGTCCACGGCGTACCGCTATTCACGATGCCTATACGGCATCGTTACGCGCTGTCCAAGTGGGACGGCGCGAAGTCAACGGGGGCGCAGTGGAGTGGCTACGAGCAGCGAGGGGGGTGAAAAATGGTCTCGGCCAGGGCGCGACAGACGGGATACTCGCCGTCCGGGACGACGGCCGTTTGAAGTGCTTCGGCTAAAGTAGACGCGGTCAGAATGGCGTCCGAAGTCTGGTGTTCCGTCGGTGTCACGGTCACCGGAGTCGGCGTCGGCATCACCGGGGCTTGGTGACACGAAGGGCCGTGGCACGGCGGGCGCGGTTGGTTCGGGGTGTCGCCGTTCTGCGGCTGGGGTTTGTCGGCAACGATGTGCAAGTAATCGCCGCAACTGGCGCTGGTCTTAGTCCCCGACGCGCACAGCACCACCAAAGGCAAGATGCCGATCGTGAAGAGCCAGCGGTAGAAGGGGTAAGTTGACATGTTATCTCTGTGTTCCGTCACAGTACCAGTGCTTTCGGCGAATGCAAGACAAATCGAAGATTGCTCGGATTACGCTCAGCCGATTCGAGTAGTGTTTGACGGTCAGCCCCTTGACCTCCTGAGCGTCCCCGTGCGACCATTACGCGGTGGCTTTCAGAATCTTCTCGTCCGCGGCCAAGCCGTGCAACAAGCGGGCGTCGTCCGTCGAAGCGTAGTTGAAACTGCCGTTCACGAATTTCGTCCGCGTCCTGAGTGCGGTTTCGACCACCACTCAGGTGCCCATGAGGTCGCGCTAACCCTTGGCGCGGAGCGACACGGCGAGCGAGTATAGTAGACTCGCTGCGTAATAGAGGCCAGAAACAACGTAACCCACTGTGGGAACTCATTTTGCGACCGCATTCGACACCGAATGCCGATATGCTTCGCAACC
>JAYTSV010000108.1:0-6021 GCA_043745465.1 Fimbriiglobus sp. | reverse complement strand
ATGAACATCCGCACGCTCGGCGACCTGACCCGCGTCTCGGAGCAGCAACTGCTGTCGAGCAAGAACTTCGGCGAAACGTCGCTCGAAGAGATCAAGATCATCATGAACCAGAAGAGCCTGCGCATCGGCCAGTCGCTGGACCAGGGCCAGCAGTACGAGTTCCGCACCCGGCCGCAATCGAACCTGTCCCCCGAGGAGCAGGCGATGATGGGCAAGTCGGTCAGCGAGCTGAACCTGTCGGTCCGCGCCCGCAAGTGCATGAACCGCCTGAACATCACGACCATTGGCGAACTGGTGTCGCGCAGCCAGGACGAGTTGATGGAAGCGAAGAACTTCGGCGTCACGTCCCTGACCGAAGTGAAAGAAAAGCTCACCGGCATGAACCTGAAGCTGCGCGGCGACTGAGTCGGGGAATTGTGGAATTGGGATTTCGGATTGCGGATTGAAAGCCGCTCTGCACCTGGCCCTTGACGACTGAATCGCAGTGCGGTCTTCAGTCCGAAATCCCCAATTCGCAATCCGAAATCGTCCATCATGTTCACCCTTCACGCGACCGACGGCCACGCCCGGCACGGCACCGTGACGACGCCGCACGGGGCGTTCGACACGCCGATGTTCATGCCGGTCGGCACGCAGGCGACGGTCAAGGGGCTGACGCCCGACCAGGTGCGGGACTGCGGCGCGAAGATCATCCTCGGCAACACGTACCACCTGACCCTGCGGCCGGGGGACGAACTGATCGCCGAACTCGGCGGGCTGCACGCCTTCATGCGCTGGCCCGGCCCCATCCTCACCGACTCCGGCGGGTATCAAGTCTTCAGCCTCGCCTCGCAGCGGAAGATCACCGACGCCGGGGCCAGGTTCCGCTCGCACATCGACGGCAAACTGCTGGAACTGACGCCCGAAAAGGCCATCGACATCCAGCAGAACCTGGGCAGCGACATCGCCATGGTCCTCGACGAGTGCCCGCCGGGGGACGCCGACGAGCCGACGCTGCAACGGGCCGTGCGGCGGTCGCTGCTGTGGGCCGAGCGCTGCAAGACTCACCACACGCGGCCGGGGCAGGCACTGTTCGCCATCGTCCAGGGCGGCACCAACATCGCCGTCCGGGCGCAGTGCGCTGCGGCGCTGGTGCCGATGGACTTCCCCGGCTACGCGCTCGGCGGCTTCAGCGTCGGCGAGGCCCCGACGGCGATGCACGCGGCCCTGCCCGAGTGCGCCGCGATGCTGCCGGCCGACAAGCCGCGTTACCTGATGGGCGTCGGCCGGCCGGAAGACCTGCTCATCGCCGTGGCCGCCGGCATCGACCTGTTCGACTGCGTGATGCCGACCCGCAGCGGCCGCAACGCGCAGGCCTTCACGTGGGACGGCCCGGTCCGCCTGCGCAACGCCCGGCACCGCCGCGACCCCGCCCCGCTGATGCCCGGGTGCGCGTGCTACTGCTGCGCGAACTTCTCGCGCGCCTACCTGCACCACCTCTTCGCGGCCGACGAGATGCTCGGGCCGACGCTGCTGAGCCTGCACAACCTCGCCTTCTACCTCGACCTCATGGCGCAAGCCCGCGCCGCCATCCGCGACCGCCGCTACGCCGAGTTCGCGGCGGTGACACTGGCACGATTGGCGGCGCGCGGGGAGTAAGCGACCTCACCCCCCGGCCCCCTCTCCGAAGCAGAGAGGGGGAGCGAGTGCGTTGGGGTCGTTGACCGAAACCCGCTGGCTCCCCTCTCCGCGTCGGAGAGGGGGCCGGGGCGAAGAGACCTCACCCCCCGGCCCCCTCTCTGAAGCAGAGAGGGGGAGAACGACCCTTCCAGTCAACGACTCGAACGCACTGGCTCCCCTCTCCGCGTCGGAGAGGGGCCGGGGGTGAGGTTTCTGCACTGGCTCCCCTCTCCGCGTCGGAGAGGGGCCGGGGGTGAGGTTTCCGCGACCAACCCGCACCAATTTCCGGGGTTCGCGCTTGACCGCGCGCGCCGGCAGTGTACAACTCAGGTCGTAACTGTACACGAGTCCACTATTTCAACCGGTGAGGCGTCTCCGACCCCTCGCCGACGGGGCCGCGCGGCCCCGCGAAGGGGGAGCGACGGCCATGCCGCACCGACCACCGGTCGCCTACCAGGAGAACTTCTCCGGGTGCAGCGTCACCCCGGAGGAGTTCGCGTTCCTCAAGGCGATCGAGCGCTACCAGCGCGAGAACCGCCGCCGGTACCCGAGCTTCCGGGAAGTCCTGTTCGTGCTGCACGCGCTGGGCTACCGCAAGGTCGGCCGCGCGGAAGCCCCCGAGTTCGAAGTGCTGTTCCCGCTCGAAGCCGCCCTCGCCGAGGCCGCCCACCCCACCCCTTCGGAGACGCCCCCATGACCTGGCTCGCCCGCCTCGACGGCGCGCTCAAGGCGCTCCGCACCCGGCCGACCTCGCACGCCCAGGCCCCGCCGCGACTCGGGGCGATCCTCGCCCCGGCCTACGCCCCGGCCGCCGGCTGGTGGCGCGACGACCCGACGGAGCAACTCCGCCAGTACCAGTCGTGGGTGTACGCGGCCGTCAACGCCATCGGCCAGGAGGTCGCCCGGCAACGCCCGTACCTGTTCGTCAACACCGGCCAGGCCGAGCACGAGCAAGTGCCCCTGCCGCACACCCACCCACTCTGCCGGCTGCTGAGTACGCCGAACCCGTGGCTGACCGCGTGGGAACTCTGGTATCTCACCGTCGTCTCCCTGGAACTCACCGGCAACTGCTTCTGGTACGTCGCGTCCGACGCGGACACCGGCGTCCCGGCCGAGGTCTGGATCGTGCCGACCCCGTGGGTCAAGGTCATCCCCGACGCCAAGGAGTACGTCGGCCGGTACGAGGTGAGCGCCAACGGAGTGCAGACGGAGAGCTTCGGCCGGGACGAGATCGTCCACTTGAAGTACCCGAACCCGCTCGACCCGCACTACGGCCTGTCGCCGCTGCAAGCCAACGCCGTGACCGTCGATTCCAACCTCGAACTGTTGAAGAGCCGCTACCAGACCTTCCTCAGTGGCCCGCGACCGGGGGTGATGCTGCAAACCGAGCAGACGCTGACCGATCAGACGGTGACGCGGCTGGAGGAGCGGATCGAGGCGAAGTTCTCCGGCCGCCGCAACTGGCACCGGCCGATGATCCTGGAACAGGGCTTGAAGGCGTCGCCGTGGACGCTCACGCCCGCCGAGATGGACTTCCTGAACTCGTCGAAGATGACCCGCGACGAAATCCTCGCGCTGTTCCGCGTGCCGGCCCCGATCACCGGGCTGGTCGAGAACGCCGGCCTGGGGTCGGACATCTGGACCGGGGCGCGGGTCATGTTCTGCGAGGGCACCATCCAGCCGAAGCTCGAACTGATCGCGCAAGTGTTGACGCGCGACCTCGGCCGGCACTTCGGCCGGGACATCACGATCGCCTTCCCGGACTGCTCGCCGCGGAACCAGGCGGAGCGCCGCCGGGACGACGAGCTGGACGCGAAACTGGGCCTGCGGACGTACAACGAGATCCGCCGTTCGCGGGGCCTCCAGCCCTACCCCGACGCCAAGTTCGACGGGCCGATTCTGCCGTGAACCGGGTGTCGGGTGTCGGGTGTCGGGTTTCGGGTTTCGCAGATCCGACGCAGTATCTTCGTTATCCGGCGCACGAACTCCGGGCGCTGACGCTTCCGGCTCGCCCGAATCCCCTCTGCCATACCCGATACCCGATACCCGATACCCGATCGACGACACCCACCCCGGAGCACCCCATGCCCGTCCAACTCGCCGCCCTGCCGAACGGCATCGTCAGCGGCACCCACCCCGCGGCGATGACCCTGACCGTGGACGCCCGGCAGATGCGCCTGCGCAGCGTCATCACGACCATCGACGCCGACCGCGCCGGGGACGTGGTGGTGCCGACGGGGCTGAAGAACGCCGAGGAGTACCTGCTCAACCCGGTGGTCTTGTGGGCGCACAACCGCACGCAGTTCCCGCCCATCGGGGCGTGCGAGTGGCTCGACGTGCAGCCGTCGCGGGTGGTGGCCGAGACGCGGTTCGCCCAAAGCGTCCGCTTCGCCGAGGACGTGTTCCGGCTGTACGAGCAGGGGATTTTGCGCGGCTGGTCGATCGGCTTCGCCCCGCGGCGGACCCGCCGGGTCGGCCTGCCGACCGGCCGGGTCGCGCTGCGAGTCGAGGACTGGGACCTGCACGAGTACAGCGCGGTGCCGATCCCCGAGAACCCCGGGGCGCTCACGGTCGCGCTGCAAAAGGGGCTGGTCCGGGACGCCGCGCTCCGCGACTGGTTATCGCAAATCCCGGACGACCGCGGCGGTCAAACGGTGGCCGTCGGCGACGTGCTGGCCGCGCTCGGCCGGGCGGTTTGAAGTCGGTGTGTGACGGTTCGAGTTCTCCCATCAGGAGTGGTGTCCCATGACGACAACGACGACGACGGAGCAGTTCCAGAGCCGCGACGAGATCGTGCGGTTCATCGAGGAGCAGACGGCCGCGGCCGTCGAGAAATCGGTCGAGAAGGCGGCCCCGCCGGGGGGCCGGGTCGAGCGGCGGGTGCCGTGGGTGACGGCCGGGCCGGTCGGCCAGGACTCGGCCGGGTACAGCGTGCTCAAGGCCGCGGCGTTCGCCCTCGGGTACGTCGGGGCCGACCAGGCCAAGGAGGAGATCAACACGCACCAGCAACTCCGCGACCTGTACGCCGGGTACGGCTTCCAGCCGCACCACGGGTCGCAGTCGTTCCTGGTGCCGCTGTCGAGCGAGTTGCTGCCGGTGTTCGAGCCGCAGGGCCGCCGGTTGCAGGCCGAGTTGCGGCAGAAGATGACCGCCCAGGCCGGCCGCTTCGACCCGGACGAGGCCGACTGGATCGGCCGGCGGACCGGCCGCGGCCGGCTGACCCGCAAGGCGATGACCCTGGCCGGCGAGACCGACGGCTTCCTGCAAACGCCGGTGCTGGGCGAACTGATCGAGTTGCAGCGGAACCTCGAAGCCTTCTCGGCGGCCGGGGCGCGGGAGATCGCCCTGCCGCCGCACGGCCGCGTCACCTTCCCCAAACTGACCGGCAGCTCGACGGCCTACTGGGTCGGGGAGGGCAACCCCATCACCGAGAGCCAGCCGACCACCGGCAACCTCGAACTCCAGGCGAAGAAGCTCGGCGTCCTGGTCAAGATGAGTTGTCCTCAAGATTACTCACGAACTCGGTCTTTTCCGGCTCGAAAATGCAGTCGCGGATTTTGGCCTTCTGTTCCGTCCGGTAGTGCAGGACGATCTTGGAGAACATCCGGCGAACCAAATCGGCTTTCCGCAGGTTCTCGTTGCCGTTCAGGACTTTCGCCGTGTTGGCGAGCCGATCCCGATAGTCAGTCAGTCGGGATTGGGCTTTGGCAAGCTGGTCGTCAAGCGGGACTGTCAGGTCTTCCCACTTTTCGATTTCGGTATCGAGGCGGCGCAACGTGTCGTTCAGCCGCTCCCGTTCGCGGTCGGTTTTGGCGTGTACCTTCGCATTCAACCACTCGTCGTACTCGGCTTTCATGTCATCGGCCTTCTTGCGGGCGGCAGAAGTCTTCTCTTCCTCGAACATCACGAAATACTTCTGGAAGGCTTCGGGGGTGAACAGGTCGTTCCGGGCGGCGAGCAACTGAAGTAGGTCTTTCTTCTTGCCCTTCAGCCCCTCCATGCCCCGGACTTTGGCGGTGATGCGTTCGATGGCCCCGTCCTCACCGGCATCACCAACTACTTCGATAAGGTGTTGGATGTACTCGGTTACGCCCTTATTGATGATCTTTTGGAGGGTCAGTTCTTCCACGTCGGCATTAAGGGCGAGCAACTGGAGTTCCATCGACCCGCTGTCTTCCCTGCTCTCCTCCAAAACCTTGCCGACCTTCGTCTTGATGAGTTCTTCGACCCGGTCATGGCTGATGAAGTTCCGGGTGCAGCCAATGTTGTACTTCTCGGCGTGCGTCTGGTTGTAGTAGTAGTAGCTGGAACAGATGTACCCCCGGACGTGTGCCGCCTTCTTCTTGTTGCCGGTGAAGGTGT
>JAYTSV010000107.1:0-22954 GCA_043745465.1 Fimbriiglobus sp. | reverse complement strand
GACGCGAGCCTGGCGGCGACGACCCGCCGACTGGCAGCGTTCCCCCACCAGGCCGTCGCAATGATCACTACCCCAGCCCCAATCTCTGCGTAGCCCTGGCTCTCCGAGGGATCGACGCGGGCCTTTCTCGGTGACTCCGCGACCGCGTTACTTGCCGATGCAGAAGCGGGAGAAAATGCGGTCGAGGAGGTCGTTCGTGTAGACGGTCCCGGCCGTCGCGCCGACTTCCGTGAGGGCCTCGCGCAGGGCGAGCGCGAGGAGTTCTTGCGGGTCGGCTTCGCGGGCGTGTTCGTGGGCACGGCGGAGCGCGTCGAGTGCCCGCTCGACGTGCGCCCGACAGCGGCTCTGGCTCGGGGCGAGTGGAGCCTGGGCCAAGCGTGTCACCGTTGCCGACAAGTGATATTGCAGGGCTTCGAGGCCGGCGGGGGCGATTACGGAAACGGCAATTTCGGCCGTGGGCGTGCCGGCGAGGTCGGCCTTGGTGCGGAGCGTTAGCACGTCGGCCGCGTTCGGAAAGTCGGCCGGCTGGGAGGTCGGGGCGTCGGCGTCGGCGGGGGTGCAGTGCAAGACGATGTCGGCGTGCCGTTTTTGCCCCCCGCTCAGACGCTGGGCCTGCGCCTCGATCTCGTCCCGGGCGGCCTCGTGGCCGGCGGTGTCGATCAATTCGACGACCACGCCGGCGACAGTCAGTGTTGCCGTGAGGTAGTCGCGCGTCGTCCCGGGAACGGGGCTGACGAGGGCGGCCGACTCGCCGAGGAGGGCGTTGAAAAGACTGCTCTTGCCGGCGTTCGGCGCGCCGACCAGGACGACGCGGAGCACGTCGCCGGACCGGGAACGGGCGTCGAGTTGGCGGCGGAGATTGACGAGTTGGGCGATGCCGCAGGTCACGCGCGTCATCACGTCCACGGCCGAGACGAATTCGATGTTCTCGTCCACGAAATCTAGCCCCGCCTCGACATCCGCGAGGAGGTCGAGAAGGTCGTCGCGGAGGGCGTGCAGCGGTTGCGTGACGCCGCCGGCGAGTTGCGTCAGCGCCTGGCCGAGGTCGGCCGGGGTGCGGGAATCGATCACGGCGAGGACCGCTTCGGCCTGCGTCAGGTCTTTCTTGCCGACGAGAAAGGCCCGCAAGGTGAACTCCCCGCGCTCGGCGGGCCGTGCCCCGGCGGCCAGCAGGTCGGCGATTAAGCGTTCGACCAGTGGCGGGCACGACGGCGTGTGCAATTCGGCGAGGTCTTGGCCGGTGTAGGTGTGCGGGGCGGCGCGGAAGTGCAGGTCGGCGGGTAGCGTCGCCGGCACGCCGCTGAGGGTCAGCCGGGTCGGCGTGAGTTTGGCCACCGCGTCGGCATCCGCGGTGACTGTGCGGATCACGGCGCGCGTCCGCGGACCGCTGACGCGCACGACCGAGCGGCCGCCGGGGCCTGGGGCCGACGAGAGCGCGACGATGGTGTCTTCCGGGTGTGGGATCATGTGCGGTTTTTGAGGGACGTGGGACTCAACGACGCCGCCCGGAGGGTCGCTCCGGGCGGGCGGAAAATTCAGCCGTTCGGGGGTCAGTCGCCGCCGCCGGCGGCCTTGTCGATCGAGTCGGCGGAGATTTTGAGCATCAGCGTCACTTCCTTGTCCTTGACCTTACTCTTGAGCGACTTGCCGACCTCGTCGGCGAGCGGCTTGAACTTCGGCTGCTGCATGCTGACCAGGGGCAGAAAGCCTTTGACCGTGCCGATGAGTTGGTTCAGGGTGTCGCCGAAGTCGTCGGCCGCGTCGCCGTCCTTCATGCCCGCGGTGCCGTCCATGGTGAACTCATCGGTGATGCGGACGGTGAAGCTCAGGTTGGTCATCTTTTCGAGTTGCTTGGCGAGCTTGGCCCCGTCCACGCCCGGGATGTTCATGTTCGGGGGCAGTTCGACCTTCGAGCCGTCCACGACCCCGCAGGTGTACATGGAGGCCTTCTCGTCCATCTTGAGGAGCAGTTGGGCGAGTTCCTTCTTGACGGTCGGCTTGGTCTTCTCGGCGGCCGCCGCGAGGGCGTTGACGACGAGCTTCTTGTCGGTCCCGGCGACGATGGTCGTCTCGTCCGCGGCGCTGGCGTAGAACGGCTTGGGGGACTTTTCGTTCGTGAACTTGATGAGCTTGTACTTGCCCTCGACGACGACCGCGACCTTGTCGCCGTTCGTCGTCGCTTCCTTCTCGGCGGCGGCCATGAGCTTGGTCGGGTCGAACTTGCCGCGGACGATGGCGACGACGTTCATGTCGTCCTTGTCCTTACCCCAGGTGCCAGCCGTGACCCGGTCGATGTCCTTCATCGGGTCGATGCCGAGATCCTTGAGCATCTTTTGGGCGTCCTCGTTGGACTCGATCATCTGCTTGAGCTGCCCGAGGGCGTACTTCTTGACGATGTCCGAGGCGAGGATTTGTTTGACGTTGACGAAGATGACCGACTCGGTCTCGGACGGGAGCAGGGTGTCAATTTCCGCCGCGCGGGCCGGCGCACTCAAGGTCAGCCCGGCGGTCAGGGTGGCGGCCAGGAAGAAGCGGCGAATCATGGTCTCTCCTACTGGTGGATCGTTCCCCCGGGACCGTGCCCGGAGTCGTCGGGTATTTTACCCGGGTTGTGGGGAAGAGGTTTCGGGAAAAAGTCACCCGCCCGGGGCCGGCGACTTCTCCCGGCAGACGCTAAGATACGCGCGTCCCCCTTTCACAGCGAGAGCATCCCGTGGGCGAGCCGGTCCCGTGTCCGAACTGTCAGGCCTTGTTGCGGCTCCCCGCCGGGGCCAAGACGGTCCGCTGCCCCGGGTGCAAGGCGATCCTCGAGATCGACACCGGCGACGAGCCGGAACCCGCTCCACCTCCCCGTGCGATGGCTATCCCGTTGCCGTTCGGGCGGCCGGCCAAGCCGGTGCCCGCGCGGCCGGTCGCGCCGCCGGTCGTCCACGCCAAGCCGGTCAAAGCCCGCGTCGTCCCGGACGACCCGTACTCGCCGGTCACGGCCTCCGCCGAAGTGGTTGACGAGGAGGAGCGCGAGCGCGACATCCGCAGGCAACTCCGCGCCCTGGACATCGAAGACCGCAAGAAGGACGACCGCTTCGAGGTGCTGTCCGGGGAGTGCGATAATGCCCGCATCGGTTTACGGCTCGTCGGCATCGGGTCGGTCTTCTCGGTCGTCGCCGCGTTCTTTGCGATCTTCTTCATCGTTAGCGGGGTCGTCGGCGCGCCCTTCGTCGCCGTTGCCGGCGTCGGCGGGGCGTTCCTCCTGGCCCACTGGGTCGCCACGACGGTCGGCTTCGGGTACTGCCTGGCCGGACCGCACGACATGCGCGGCACGGCCGTCATCGGCATCGCGCTGACCCTGGGCCACCTCGCGTTCAACGCCTTGGCCGTCCTCGTCGCCGTCGCCCCGCTCGTCGGCCTGGACATGCTCCAGGACCGCGACCGCGCCGACAGCTTCTTGTTCGCCACGCTCTTGATCGGCAACGGGTCGGGTAACTTGACCGTGCTGTCCGACATCCCATACTACGTCATTTACCCGGCGTACATCCAGTGGTACGCGGTCGCCTTCCTGGTCGTCGCGGCCGCCTTCGAGTTCGCCAAACTCTCGACCATCGGGCTGATCTCGAACCAGTACGCGACCGCCGCCAAAGACCCCGAGTTGGGCCACGCGGCGATGCGTTTCGTCTACCGGATTTTCGGCATCGTGCTGCTCGCCCCCGTCGTCAAGGCGATCGCCGCTATTGCCGCGCCCGCCGCGATCGTCTGGGTGCCGCTGCTGCTGACGACCGTCGGGTACAACCTGTGGTCGGCATTCGCCTGGTACTCGCAGTACCAGGTACTCGGCGACATCGAAGAAATCGTCACCCCGGTTCGCCTGATGGACCGCCGGCAGCGCTATGATGTCATTTGATTCCCCCCAACCCCGGACGGCTCCCATGTCGCGCCGAATCGCCCCCCTCGGCGTCGTTTTCGCCCTCGTCGCCCTCGTCGGCTGTGCCGACCCCGCGCCCACGCCGGTGGCGGATGAGCCGGTGAAACCGGGGGCCGCCGACCGGGTCATCGTGCCCGCCATTGGGTCCGACTGGCCGGGCTTTCTCGGCCCGGTCGGCGACGGGTCCTCACCCGAAACTGGCATCGTCGCCCCGTGGCCGAAGGCCGGCTTGAAGAAGCTCTGGGACTGCCCGCTCGGCTCGGGGTACGCCCCGCCCAGCGTCGCCGCGGGCAAGCTCTACCACTTCGACCGCGTCGGCGACGAGGCGCGACTGTGCTGCCGCAACGCCGTCAGCGGCGAACTCCTCTGGACGTACAAGACGCCCACTCAGTACGAGGACAGCTACGGGTACGATCCCGGCCCCCGCGCCTGCCCGGTCGTCGATGGCGACCGCGTTTACGTCCACGGCGCGGACGGCGTCCTGGCCTGCGTGGCGACCGCGACGGGCAAGGAAGTCTGGCGGCTCGACACCCGGGAGAAGTACCACTTCCACCAGAACTTCTTCGGCGTCGGCTCGGCCCCGGTCGTCGCCGGCGACCTGCTGATCGTCGCCGTCGGCGGCAGCCCGAAGGGGGCGAAGCCGTTCGACTTCCGCGCGGTCCAGGGCAACGGCACCGCCGTCGTGGCCTTCGACAAAAAAACCGGCGTCGAGAAGTGGACCCTGTCGGACGAACTGGCCAGCTACTCCAGCCCCGTCGTGACGACGATCGACGGCCAGACGGTGGGCCTGTACTTCGCCCGCGGCGGCCTGCTCGGCTTCGACCCGAAGGCGGGTAAGGAACTGTTCCAGCACAAGTTTCGCTCGAAAATCTTGGAGAGCGTGAACGCCGCCAACCCGGTCGTCGTGGGTAACCAAATCCTACTCTCGGAGTGCTACGAGAACGGCACGACCCTCGTGAAGTACGCCGGCGGCAAGATTACCACGGTCTGGAGCGACGCCAAGAAGGACCGCGACGATCACGCCCTGTCGTCGCACTGGTGTACCCCGATCCACCACGACGGGTACGTCTACGGGTGCAACGGCCGCAACCCGAACGACGCCGAGTTGCGCTGCGTCGAATTGGCGACCGGGGCGGTGAAGTGGACGGAGCGGCGGACGACCCGCTGCACGCTGCTCAAGGTCGATGGGCACCTGATTTCCCTGGGCGAGCAGGGCGAGTTGCGGCTGCTCAAACTCAACCCCGCCAAGTACGACGAAGTGAGCAAGTGGGAGGTGCCGGGCCTCGGTTACCCGAGCTGGGCACCGCCGACTTTGTGCCGCGGCATCCTGTACGTCCGCGGCAAGAGCGACGCCGGCCGGGACGCCAACACCCTCATCGCGTTCGAGTTGATCCCCGCCAAAAAGTGACCGGTCAAGCCGGGTCGAGCGGCGTCGCCCCCGGCGGGGGGATGCCGCCGCCGTCGCGGATGTAGGCGGCGCGCCGCCGGGCGTACTCCTCGGCGGTCACCGGGGTGGGGGCTTCCGTGCCGCGCAGGTGGATTTGTTTCAAGAACGGAATGCACCAGCCGCACCCGGTACCGGCGCTGCCGCACTCCGACAATTGACTCGCCACCTTGGGCTGATTATGTCGCACGAAGTTGACGAGCTTCCGCCGGGTGACGTGGAAGCAGAGGCACACGGTGTCGTCCAAATCCATGCCCGCCCCCCGCGAATACCCCGGCGGGCGACGCCGGTCGTAGCATTATCCACGAAGTCGGTCCCGCGTTCAATCCGTCAGGGGCGTCGCCTTGGAAGCTCCGGTCATCGTCTGCGGGCTGGGCCAAGTCGGCCGGCGGGTCGTCGAGTTCCTCCGCGTCGCCGGCGTGCCGGTCGTCGTCATCGACACCAAGCCGGCCAACGGGGCCGACCTGCCGCCGGGCGTCGAGTTCGTTCTGGGCGACTGCCGCAAGCGCGAGACGCTCGACCGGGCCGGCGTCGCCACCGCCCGCGGCGTCGTGATCGTCACGAGCGAAGACCTCGTCAACATCTCCGCCGCGCTGCTCGTCCGCAGCCTGAACCCGCGGTGCCGCATCGTGGCCCGGATGTTCAACCAGAACCTGCTCACGCGGCTCGGGTCGGCCGTGCAAAACATGACGGCGCTCTCGGTGTCCGCGCTGACCGCGCCGCTCCTGGCGCTGTCGGCCCTGACCGGCGAGGCTCTCGGGGCGTTCCCGTTCGACGCGGGTACGCACCTCATCGCCGAGATTCCCGTGCCCGCAGGCTCCTCCCTGGTCGGCCGGACACTCGCGGATGTCGCCCGGCAACACCGCTGGCTGGTCCTCGCGCACCGCGACGGGAGTAGCAATCTCCGCCGCTTGCAAGATGTGCCCGGCGACCGGCGGCTGGAGGTCGGCGAGTGCGTCATCGTCTGCGGAACGACCGACGACGTGTCCCCGTTGACCGCGGCCGGGGCGCAGGACGGGGACACGGTCTTGTGGGCCGGCCGGGTCCGCCGCCTGGGCCGCACCCTCGCCCGCACCGTCGCAGACATCGACCTGCCCGTGAAACTCGGCCTCGCGGCCCTGGGCCTGACCCTGGTCGCCAGCACGGCGGTGTTCCGCTTCGGCCTCGGCACGACCTGGGGGGACGGGCTGTACGAGGCGGTCGGCGTCATCGCCACGGGGGCGGACTTGCGCGGCGAGGGCCGGCCGGAGTGGGCCAAGGTGTTCCTCAGTCTGCTGAAAATTGCGGGAATCGCGTTGATCGCCGGGTTCACGGCCATCGTCACGCAGTACCTGTTGCGACTCCGCCTGGGCGGGGCGTTCGAGGTCCGCCGCATCCCGGACGGCGGCCACGTCGTCGTCTGCGGCCTGGGCAACCTCGGCTTCCGCTGCGTCGAAGAGTTGACCCGCCTCGGGCACAGCGTCGTCGTCGTCGAGACCGACGAGCGCAACCCTTACGTGCCCACGGTGCGGCGGATGGGCACGCCGGTCGTCGTCGGGGACGCCGTCGTCCCGGCCGTCCTGCGGCAGGCCAAGTGCGCGACGGCCAAGGCGGTCATCGCCTGCGCCGACGCGGAACTCGTCAACCTCGAAATCGCGCTGCTGGTCCGGGACGTGAACCCCCGGCAGCGGGTCGTCGTCCGGCTGAACGACGAGGACTTCGCCCGGGTGGTCCGCGACGCGGCCGACATCAAGCTCGCCCTGGCCGTGCCGGCCCTCGCCGCTCCCGCCTTCGCGGCGGCTCTCTACGGCGACCGCGTGCTGACGCTCTTCACGCTCGGCGGCGAGTCGTTCGCCGTCGTCGAACTCACCGTCGCGGCGGGGTTCGAGGCGTTGTTGGCCGTGGCGATGGCCGATTACCGCTTCGTCCCGGTCGGGTTGAGTGGCCGGCCGGCGTTCGCGCTCGACGGCATCCCGACCGGTCACCGCCTGGCCGTGGGCGACCGGCTGACGGTGATCGTGGCGATGGCCGACCTCGACCGCTTGCTCCGCCGCGAGTCGGCCCCGAAAGTCTGGCGGGTCGTCGTCGATGCCCACCCGCGATTGACCGCCGAGGCGCTCGGGCCGATCCTGCGGTCCGTCAAGGCTTGCTCCGAGGGAGAGGCCGAAGCGATGTTGAAGTTGCCGCACTTTTGCCTGGCCGAAGACCTGACGCGCGGCGAAGCCGAGGAATTGTTGCGGCGAGTCTCCCGCGAGCGGGCCGAGGCGCACCTCGAAGAAGTCACCCGAACACCGACCCCGCCAGCGCCCGCAACAACAGCGTCGCCTTCGTGAGTTTGGACACGCGCGGCCGACGGGTCAGCACGTCGAAGTCTTGACTCTCGATGCCGCACAAGATCGCCCGCCCGCCTCCGAGGAACAGGGCGACGTTCCGTCGCGCGGGCCGGGGCAGGGTGGCCAGCAGCGGCTCGCCGGCGTCGAAGAAGCCGCGCACCCGTTCGACTTGAAAGGCCATCATCTCCCGGAATTGCGGCGTGAACCGACCGGCCTCCAGGTCCGCCGCCGGTACGCCGAAGCGGGCGAGGTCTTCGGCGGGCAGGTAGACCCGGCCGATGGCCGCGTCGCGGGCCACGTCCTGGCAGAAGTTCGCCAGTTGCAATCCGGTGCAAATGCGGTTCGAGAGTTCGACCCGCCCCGGCGTCGAACTCTCGAAAAGGGAGAGCACCAGTCGGCCCACCGGGTCGGCCGAGTTCGCACAGTAACCGAGGAGTTGGGCGAATGAAGTGTAAGTCTTCGTGTCCTGGTCCTGAGCGAACGCCGTGATCAGATTGAGGAACGGCTCGGGCGGGATGTCGAACGCGGTGACCGTCTCGCGCAGCGCGACCATGACCGGGTGCCACGGACGGTCGGAGTAGACGTCGAGCAGTTCGGAGCGCCACCAGTCGAGGAGTGCGAGCGCCTTGACACCGCCGCCCGTCTCGTCGGCCAGGTCGTCCGCCCAGCGGCAGTAGGCGTAGACGGCCTCGAAATGCGGCACGAGGTCGCGGGGCAACAGCCACGAGGCGACGGAGAAATTCTCGGAGTGGGTTCGCGTCACGCGGGCGCAGTAGGCCCGGGCGGCGTGCAGGGAGAGCACCCGGTCCCCGGCGTGGGGGCCGTGCTGCCGCAGTTCTGCCGCGAAGTCCCAGGGCATCCGGTTACTTTTTCGGTTCCAGGATGCGGATCTGCGTCGAGTTGTGTAGCGGGAGGCCGTCGAAGTCGAAGACGACCTCGCCGAACACTGCCGTGAACTGTTCGGACGGTGCCGGCAGCTTCAGGCCGACTTCGACCGCCCCGTCGTACCGCTTCTTCTCCTGCTTGTCGAAGGCGACATGCTCGGTCCACCGGGCCTTGCGGAAGTCCCGGCTGTCGCTCGTGGCCGTCCATCGGCTGACCGACTTGACTGTGCCGACCGGCTTCGCCGTGAGGTAGTCCCCGGCCGGTTGGTACTCCCACGTCAGCGTCGGCAACGGCTTGTCGAAGACCTGGCTCTTGCAGAAGGCCGCGAGGGTGTCGATGGCCCGCTTGGGGAAGAGTTGCCGCGCCCCCATCTCGTTCGTCTCGCGCAGATCGTGCCCGGCGTTGGGGATGTAGGCGACCCCCTTCTGACCCTTGAGATCGCCCCAATAGGTGTTGAGCGCGTCGAGCGGCCAGTACGGGTCGTTGGTGCCGTGGACGAGCATCTTGGGCAGGGTCAGGGCGTCGCGGTACGCCCACGGATCGACCATTGCCCACAGTTTATGAGCTTCGGGCGAGTCGGGGATCGGCACCAGGCCGGCCCGGGTGTAGTCGGCGATCATCTCGCTCGGCTTGCCGAACGCGGCGACCTGGTTCGTCATCTGCACCGGCAGGTTGAGCGTGTCGATCACCAGCGGCGCGATCGCCTTGACGCGGGGGTCGCCGGTGGCGGCGGTCAGCCAACTCGTCCAGCCGCGCTTCGACGCCCCGGTGACGACGAAGTGCGTGACCTCGAACTTCCACTCGTCCTTGGCGAACGCCTGGAGCGCGTCCATCGTCTTGACGACGCTCTTGGCCATCGGGAACAGCAGCGGCCAGGTGGCGTCCTTGGTGGCGAGGTACTTGACGAACGTCTCGGCGATCAGCCCGTCCTCGGTCTTGCCGCCGAAGAGGGGTTGATTGGGTACTCCGTACAGGAAAGCGACGGGGGCTTGCACTCGCTCGGCGATTTGCAGCGCCAGCACCGCACTCCCGGCCGACGGCTTGCCGCCCTGGTTCCAGAGCACCATCGTCGCCTGCGGCTTGGCCCCCTTCGGCACGACGACTTGCAGGCCGTGCTGCCAGACGATCCCCTGCCACTTCTGCGAGGTGATTTCGAGCGTGTGGACGACCCCCTGCGGCGTCTCGGCCGTGGTCAGCTTCTTCCAGGCGTAGTCCGGTTCGGGCCGGTTCACGTACTCGCGCAACTCGGTCGGCGGCACCGGGGCCGTCGTCTGCTGGGCCGACAGGCTGCCGCCGCACGTCAACAGGGCCGAGGCCAACATTTCGCGGAACCGAATCATCGCTGACTCCGGGGGGCAAGAGTTACGGCCGCTGTCCCGGCGCGGGCCGAAGGGCGGTGCCAGGACATTGATACCGAGAGCCTGCGGTGCGTCAGCGCTTCCAGGCGTCGCCGTCGTCGCTGAACCAGGTCCGCTGCTTGCTGTACTGTTGCAGCATCTGCCAGTTCTGGATGCCGATCAAGCCGAACCAGACGATCATGATCGGCCCGAGACTGAACGGCATCCACTGGACGGCCGGGTGTGCCGGATTGATCTGCCTCAACCCCGCGAGCAGGATTAAGACACCGATGACGAAAATCGACACCGTGTGCGTCGCCGGGTCCGGCCGCTTCAACCCGAGGATGTAGAAGACCTCGCGCATCGCCTGCCCGCCGTCCATCGGCCAGACGGGAAGCAGGTTGAACAGTCCCCAAACGAGGCACTGGAGGCCGACGTAGAAGCCGAACGTCTCGAATACCGGGTGCAACTCCAACCAACCCGTCGAGAGTTCGCTGACGACGACGAGTCCTAAAAGGATGAAGCCGGCGATCGGCCCCATCAGGCAGACGACAAGCCTCCGCCAGCCGGACGGCGGGGCGCGGTCGTAATACTGGGCGTAGCCGCCGAACGCGGTCAGGACAATCAACGACGGCGTGCGGAACCACCGGGCCGAGACGGCGTGCCCGAGTTCGTGGACGAGGATCGAGACGAACCCGGCGACGACCCAGAGGACGAGGCCCAACGGCCCCAGAATCGGGTCGTCGAGGGTCGGACTGCCGAGCAGCGCCATCGTCAGCCAGAACCACGGCGTCACCCGGACGGGGAAGCCGGCCAGGCGGAAGTTGATGTCGAGCGGCGTCGGGGCGTTGTCGAATAGCACGGGCGGTCCTTCCGAGAATTCGGGCCGGGCCGCGACATCGTCCTTCCCGTGCGGCCCCGCCTCGGTCATCGTATCTTAGGGCGGGGCGAGTGAAATTCCTTCCACGGCACTCCGGGGACCGGGCATGGCGAAGAAACTCAACCCGCGCGTCGCCGTCTACACCGGGACGTTCGACCCCGTCCACCGCGGCCACCTCGACGTGATCACGCGCGGCGGCCGGCTGTTCGACCGGCTCATCGTCGCCATCGGCGTCAACCCGGACAAGGCGACCCTGTTCGGCATCGACGAGCGAGCCGACCTCGTCCGCCAGGTCACCAAGGATTACCCGAACGTCGAGGTCCGCACCTTCGACGGCCTCGCGGTCCGGTTCGTCCGCGAGTGCGGGGCGCAAATCATGGTCCGCGGCCTGCGCACGCTGTCGGACATGGAGTACGAGTTCACGATGTCGCTGATGAACCTGCACCTCGACCCCGGCATCGAGACGGTGTTCCTGATGGCCAACGAGGAGTTCTCGCACGTCAGCAGTTCGCTCCTCCGGCAGATCGCCAAGTTCGGCGGCGACCTAGGCAAGTTCCTGCCCGAACCGGTCAACGAAGCCCTGGTGAGCAAAATTCGCGGCGGCTGACCCGGGTCGCCACCGACCGGCACCGGCCGTATCTCAGCCAGCATGACGGAACCGTTTTCGACCGCGTGTCGCCGCGCCCGACCGTTTGCAGAGTCGGTCGGGGCCTTCCTCGCCTGGACGGTGCTGTTCGCCTTGAGCACGACGCAAGCCCCGCCGTACTACTCCAACCAGAACCAGTACCTGTTGCACGGCCTGGCCGCGGCCGGCGACGGCAACCTCGGCGACGACTGGCTCGCCAACACCGTCAGCCCGACGCCGGTCTTCGACGCCCTCGTGGCGGTCACCGCGCGTCACCTCGGCGAAGGACTCTTCCCGGTCTACTACGCGCTGTTGCAGGGGGCGTACTTCGTCAGCCTGCTCGGCATCGCCACCCACGTCGCCGGAGACCGACTCACCCCGCGGACCCGCTGGCTCGTCGCCGCGCTTCTGTTCCTCGCGCACGCGGCGGTGTTACGCTGGGCCTCGTTCCATGTGTTCGGCTGGGACTATCCGTGTTACGTCCAGGGCTGGCTCGCCGCCCAATACGTCCTCGGCCCCGTCTTCCAGCCGTCGGTTTTCGGCGTCTTCCTCGTCGTCGCCCTGCACCAGTTCTTGCGCGGTCGCCCCGTCGTCGCCGCGACGTGCGCCGTCGCTGCGGTGACGCTGCACCCGACTTACGCACTGTCGGCCGGGCTGATCGTCCTGGGGTTCTTGACGACACTCGCGGGGGAGGGGCGGACTCGCCACGCGGTCTTTTGCGGTGTGCTTTTCGCGGTCCTGGTCTTACCAACCGTGGTCTACGTCGAATCGACTTTTCGCTCGACGAATCCGGAGATGGCTCACGCCGTCCAGAGTCTGCTCGTCAACGTCCGCATCCCGCACCACGCCATTCCCGCGGTATGGTTTGACGGCGTCACCGCAGTGCAACTCGTCGCGATCGCCGTGGGTGTCGCATTGACGCGGGGCACGCGGCTCTTCCCCGTCGTGCGAATCCTCATCGTCGGTTCGCTACTCCTGACCGTCGGTCAACTCGGGTCTGGCAACGACACACTCGCGCTGATGTTCCCCTGGCGAGCCTCCGTGATCCTGATCCCGGTGGCGACGGCAGTCGTTCTCACGCGGCTAGTGACGCTGACCGGTTCGCGCCTCGACCACCCCGCGACGGCGAAGGTCAGCACGGTCGTCATCGCCGCGTGCGCGCTGTCGGGGGGAATTCTCATGCTGACGCACCAGGGGTACGCGGCCAGACCGAACGAGGTGGGGTTGCTCGACTACGTGCGGACGCACAAGCGGCCCGGCGACGTGTTCCTGCTGCCGGTCGAGGTGCCGAAACCACCGCAGCGGTGGAGCGGGTCGTTGTCGAGCGACTTCAAGCCGGCCGCGGCCCCCCGACTCGTCGGTCGCGTCATTCCGGCCGACTTGCAGCGCTTCCGCCTCGTCACCCGCGCGGCGATCTTCGTGGACTTCAAGGCGATCCCGTACAAGGACGTGGAAGTCCTCGAATGGCACCGCCGACTCGTCTGGAATCAAACGGCCTATGCGTCGGGCGACTGGGACCGCGCCGGCACCTTGCGCGAGGCCGTTGCCGAAGGCGTCACCCACGTCGTCGCCACGGCCGACCGCGACGTTTCCTCGGCCGGGCTGGTGCTGGAGTACGCGGACGACGCCTTCAAGCTGTACCGCGTCCGCCGGGGATTGCCGGAAGACCGTGGACCGGACGGCCCGGCGGGCGGTACGATAGGCCCGTGAGGTCACGCGTCACTTTCGGGGTCCGACCATGCTGCGGTGGCTCAACCTGTGCGCACTTCTGCTGGCGGCCGCGCCGCCGGCGTTCGGCCAAATCGTGCTCCGGAAGAAACTCAACCTCTTCCCGGGTCTGCCCACCGCCGCCGTCGTACACGACCCGGTCAAGGCAGACAAAGCGGCGCTCGACGCGGCCAAGATCGCGCCGACGGACGCGGCCGCACTCCTGGCGTACTTCGACCGGCGAATTCTCACCGATGTGGACGCGACCCGCATCCAGGCCGCGATTCAACGGCTCGGGGCCGAGTCGTTCGACGACCGCATCCGGGCGATGGAGGAGGTCGAGAAGTTCGGCCCGTCGGCCGTCGGCCCGTTGCGTAAGGCGACTGTCGTCGATTCGGCCAACGTGAACGCGGCGAATTTCGAGATCGTCTACCGCGCCGGCGAGGTGCTCAAGCGGCTGGAAAAGGTGCCGCACGCAGGCATTGCCATCGCCGCCGTCCGGGCACTGGCCAAGGTGCCGCACCCGCGGACTTCGCAAGTCCTGCTCGCCTTCCTAACCCAGGCGGACGACCAGGCGACGGCCGAGGAAATTCAGCGAACGCTGACCGCCGTCGCGTCTGTCGGCGGCAAGGTCGATGGCTTCCTGGTCGAGACGCTCAAGGACCGCTCCGCGCTTAAGCGCGTCTACGCCGCGACGGCGCTGACCGAGGGCGGCGACTCGACGCAGCGGGTCCGCATCCCCGAGGCGTACCCGAAAGTCGTCGAGGCGGCCCGCGTCGAGACCGAAATTGACGCGAAGTTCGCCATGACGCTGGGGCTGGCCGTGACCTCGCGGGACAAGGACGCCGTCGGCGCGATCCTCGCCATGCTCCCCGACTTGCCGCGCGGCCGCTTGTGGCAGGCCGAAGACCTGCTCCTCGTGCTGGCCGGCGCGAACGCCCCGAAGGTCGCGTTCGGGGCGACCAAGGTCGCAGTCGTGAAGGCGCAAACCGAGTGGCTCGCTTGGTGGGCCAAGGCGTCGCCGACGATCGATCTCGACAAGACGGCCTACGCGCCGCGGATCGTGGGCAAAACTCTACTCGTCGTCATGGACCCGCGGAACGGCAGCGGGTACGTCGTCGAACTCGGCCCGGACTTGAAGGAGCGGTGGAAAATCGTCAACCTGTCCACGCCCTACGACGCCGCGGTCCTGCCGGACGGCGCGGTCGCGGTGGTGGAGGCGAACGCTTACAACGTCACCGTCCGCGACACGACGGGCAAAGTGCTGGAGGTCAAGCCGACCGTCGGCGCGGCCAACCGCCAGATCAACGGCAGCCCAGTCCAACTGCAACTGCTCCCGGACGGGCGGTTCTTCGTGGTGTGCAAGAACGTCGTGCTCGAAATGACGCGCGACAAGCCGGACCTGTCCGTCGTGTTCGACCGGCCGAACCACGACATCGCGTCGGCGACGCGCCTTCCCAACGGCGAGACGGCGGTACTCCTGCAGAACGGCCCGGACCACCTGATTTTTCTCGACAAGGCCGGCAAGGAGATTCCCGACCGCAAGATGAAGACCGGCCTGCCGTACTACCAGTCGCACATCATCAGCACCGGCGAGAACCGCGTGCTCATCGCGGAGAACCAGAAGGTCGTCGAGTACGACGTGAAGGAGAAGAAAGCCGTCTGGTCGCACGCCGCCGCGACGGCCCGCGGGATGCAACGACTGCCCAACGGCAACACCCTGATCGTCGAGGGCAACGGCTCCGCGGACGGCAGCAACCGCGTCGTCGAGGTGACGACCGCCGGCGAGGAAGTTTGGTCGCACCGCCTGGGGGCGGGCCTGATGATCTTCCGCGCCTACCGTCGCTAAGGGGCCGCCGGCGCGGGCGGCTGGGGTACCCAGTCCGCCGTCACCCGGTGAATTTCGACGACGAGCCGCGGGTGATCCCGGCCGGTGAACGGGTAGCGGCCGCCGTACAGCGTCGGGATGGTGGTGCCGGAAATCGCGTCGTCCCGGACGAGTCGCCGGACGTATCGCGTGCGACTTTCGTCGAGGGCGAACAGCGCCCCGCCGTGGTACGGTCGGTAGAAGCCGCCGTCATCCGGCGGGACCGGCAGGATCAGCCAGTCCCCCTTTTTCAGTTGCGACACGCCCGGTACGACCAACTTTGCCCCCGCCCGGTCCATCGCGTACTGCCAGCCCCAGTGCCCCTGCGTCCAGAGTCGGCCCGGGGTCGGCAGGATGCTCTCGACCGAGGCCCGGGCCGTGTCCCGCTCTGCCAGCGCGTCCCAGGTGTCCAGGGCGTA
This sequence comes from Fimbriiglobus sp., assembly GCA_043745465.1. Classification (GTDB taxonomy): domain Bacteria; phylum Planctomycetota; class Planctomycetia; order Gemmatales; family Gemmataceae; genus Fimbriiglobus. Next base: position 7,559 of record JAYTSV010000107.1, on the reverse strand, counting down.
CAGCCCGAACCCGACCGCCAAGCTGAACGCGACGGCCGACGCGGGCGGCCCGGCGCGACCCGGGATGCGACCCGAACGGCTGACCCAGGCGCAGGCAATCATGCCGACGACGACCGTCGGCATGACGATTCGTCGGGCCGCGGGGAAGGGCGTCATGCCGAACATTCCTCCCACCTCAATGGCCAGCCAGCCGGCCAGAAACCACGCCGTCGGGTCGCGTCGCCAACCTCGACGCGGTCCCGCCCGGCGGACCAGGACATTAACCAGGACGGTCGTCATCGTCACCATCGACGCCGCGCCGAGGCCGACGAACACGACATCCGGAAGGGTTAAATCCGGCGAACCGTTCGCGTCGTGGGAAAGGGTTTGCGAATGCGACGTAAGCGCCGCGATCGCTACGAGGCCGATCCCTGCCAGGAGTGCGACGGCGTGGGTCAGCCGGCGGGAGAAGCCGACGGTCGGCCCCGCGTACAGCCCCCACCCGGCCGCGAGTCCACCGAAGTACCCGAGCATCGGCACGACCAGCCCGCCCTTGACCCCGAGCCAGTGTTCGAGCTTGTCCCAGAACCCGACCTGCCCGACTTCCGCGGCTTGCTGTTGCTGGACGTGGTGGCAGAAGTGGCTCTCGCCGCACTGCCGCGCGACGAACAATTCCCAGGCCGCAAAGAGGAGGATGCCGACGACGCAAGTGGCCAGCGACCGCGTTAAGAATCGGTGCGTCAGGCCGTACCAACACCAGACGGCCGGGAGGACGATCATGGTGTACTTCGACTGCGCCGCCGCCGCTCCGAGGACCATCGCCGGCAATAGCCAGCCACTCCGGCCACTGCTCCGGGCGTGGACCAGGCAGGCCGTCGAAGCAAGGCCGCACGCCACGGCGGGGATGTCGATCATAAAGCTGACCAGCGGTAAGATCGCCGGGGAAAATGCGAGTAGTACGCTGCCGCGCACCCGCTCCGGTGGCGCGAAGTTGCCTAATAGGTACCAGACCGAGCGGGTAAATAACCAGAGGAACGGCAGCAGCCAGAGCTTGAGCGCGACGAGGTTTTCGCCGAACAGCGTGATGCCGAGGGCGAGCCACATCGGCACCACCGGCGGCAGGAGAATCTCCATCGCCGGCTGTGGGGCGCTGTACCAGAAGAGTGTCAATGCGTAAGGGTGCGTCGGGTCGGCGGCGAGATGCCGGGCGAAGAGCAGGTACGCCGTGTCGTCCACGACGGCCGGCTTGACGGCGTTCAGGAGCGTGACGGCCACGGCCAGGAACTCGGGTAAATAGCGCAGCGACCGGTGCAAGCGGAACTCCCGGAACGGCCGGCCCGCCCGCGGTCGGAATCGACCGTGTCGGCGCGGCGGGGTGAGGACTAGGATAGGTGAGATGCCGCCGCGCGGGCGGCCGACCCGGAGAACTGAATGCGCTCGCCCTTACCGTTGCTCGCCGAACCCCCGCCCGAAACCGCCCCGGCCCGCCGCCTACCGTCGTGGCTCAAGCGGACCCTGCCCGCCGGCAACGCCAACTTCTTCACGCAGAGTCTGATCGACGACTTGAAACTCGTGACCGTGTGCGAAAGCGCGAAGTGCCCGAACCGCCCGGAGTGTTGGTCGCGCCGCGCGGCCACGTTCATGATCATGGGCAACCTGTGTACCCGCCCGTGCGGCTTCTGTTCCGTGCCCAAGGGGACGCCCGAAGCCCTCGAACTCGACGAGCCGGGTCGCGTCGCCGAGGCCGCCCGCCGGCTCGGGTTGAAGCACGTCGTCATCACGTCGGTCACGCGGGACGACCTGCTCGACGGCGGGGCCGACCACTTCGTGCAGTGCATCCGGGCGGTCCGTGACCTGACTGGTGCGGCGGTCGAAGTGCTGACGCCCGACTTCGGCGGCAACGTCGCGGCCATCGACGCCGTGACCGACGCGGCCCCGGAAGTCTTCAACCACAACCTCGAAACCGTGCCCCGGCTGTACCGCAAGGTCCGCGGCCGCGCGGACTACCGCCGCAGTCTCGACCTGCTCGACCGCGTCAAGCAACGCGCCCCGAAACTCGTCACGAAGGCCGGCCTGATGCTCGGCATCGGCGAGACGGTCGGCGAACTCTTCGACGTGCTGGCCGACTTGCGCGGCATCGAGTGCGACGTGCTGACCCTCGGCCAGTACCTCGCCCCGACTCTCAAACACATCCCGGTGGCGCGGTTCCTGCCGCCTGAGGAGTTCGACGACATTGCCGCCCGCGCCCGGCTGATGGGCTTCCGCCAGGTGACGGCCGGGCCGTTCGTGCGGTCGAGCTATCACGCCGGCGACATGGTCCCCACGGCCGAGGGCGTGCTGACCGACGCCACCGCACACGGAGGCTGACGCGATGCCCCGGCCCCTGTTCCTCGCGCTCGACGGCCTCGACGGCAGCGGCAAATCCACGCAGTTCCAATTGCTGCTGGCGGCACTGCGAGCGGACGGTATCCCGGTCACGGCGGCCATCGACCCGGGCGGGACTGCACTCGGGCTAAAACTCCGCGAAATCTTGCTGTTCGGCCGCGAGCACGCCATCGACGCGCGGGCCGAGGCCCTGCTGTTCATGGCCAGCCGGGCGCAGCTCGTCGAAGAAATCATCCGGCCGGCGCTGGCCCGCAGCGAGGTCGTCGTGTCGGACCGGTACTTACTCGCCAACGTCGTTTACCAGGGCCACGCGGGCGGCCTGGACCCTGCGGACTTGTGGTCCGTCGGCCAGTTCGCTACCGGCGGGGTGATGCCCGACCTGTCGCTCGTCTTCGACCTGCCGCTCGAAACGGCGTGGGCGCGGCGTGGGCGGAATCCCGACCGCATCGAGTCGCGCGGCCCAGACTACCATGCCGCCGTGAAAGCCGGGTTTCTCGCCGAGGGGGCGGCCCGCCCGGACGCCGTCGTCGTGATCGACGCGACACCGGGTGTCGAGGTCGTTGCAGCCCGCGTCGCGGCGATCGTCCGCGACAAGTTGCGGTCGCACGGCTGGCCCGTCGCCCACGCCCCGGAGTAGCCGCATGACCTGGCAGAAGATTCGCGGGCACGACGACGTTCGCCGCCAACTCGACTCGGCCCACGCGCGGGGCCGGTTGGGGCACGCCTTTTTGCTCGCCGGGCCGCCGGGCGTCGGCAAGCGGCTCTTCGCCACGGAGTTCGCCAAGGCACTGCTGTGCGAAAACCCGCCCGCGGCACTGACGGCGTGCGGCCATTGTCCGGCCTGCCAGCAGGTCGCCGCGAACAGCCACCCCGACTTCACCGTCGCCCGGACCCCGGAGGACAAGCACGAACTGCCCGTCGAGGTCGTCCGCCAGTTCTGCCGCAAGCTCGGGCTGAAGCCGTCGCGCGGCCGGCGGTCGGTCGGCATCGTCGAGGACGCGGACGATTTCAACGAGGAGTCGGCCAACTGCTTCCTGAAGACGCTCGAAGAACCGGCCCCCGGGTCGGTCCTGCTGCTGCTCACGACCGGCACCGAACGGCAACTGCCGACGATCCTGTCGCGCTGCCAGGTCCTCCGCTTCCACCCGCTCCCGCCCGACGAGATGCGGGCCGTGCTGGCGGACCACGGCGTCGCAGACCCGGCCACGCTCGAACGCCTGGTGCGGCTCGGCAATGGCTGCCCGGGCCAGGCGCTGGCGCTCAACGACGACGGGTTGTGGCAGTTTCGCGAAGTCGCCGTGCAACTGATCGCGTCCGCGAAGCCCGACCCCGTCGGCTTCGCCATCAAGTGGATGGAGTTCATCGACCAGGCCGGCAAGGAGTCCGCCGCGCAACGTGCCCGCGCGTCCCTCGTGATCCGCCTGCTGATGGACTTCCTGCAAACGACCCTGCGCACCGCCCTGGGGAGCGAGGGCACCGATCCGCGAGCCACGCAGTTGGCGACCCGCGTCGGGCCGGACGCCGTTCTCGCGCTCCTGGAGTCCTGCAACCACGGCGATTACCTCATCGACCGCAAGGTGCAACTCGTCCTCGTCGTCGAAAGTCTCGCCGGGAAACTGTGCGTCGGGGCGTAGCAATTTTGTTAGCCCGACGCGCTAGCGAGGGTCGAGCGGTCGTGGAGGAGGTGAGGTGTCGTGGACCGTACCGTCCGCGACTGCCGGCATTGCCGACGACCGCTCGACCCTCGCCAGCGCGTCGGGCTAACAAAAAGCGAGCGCGACTTGAGGCGGATCAATTCTTTCCCCGAAATCGCTTCACGGCGAAGTCCGTTCACAACGGTCCCGTCCTCCGCGTAAGCTGTCGGGGTTGCGCCGGCGCTCTGCCTAACCGGACTCGGCGTTTGGCGGTTGTTCCGTTCGTACCGGCGGGCCGAACGGGCGATAAATGGCGTGTACCGGTGGGGGAGACGCCTCACGGATGGTCCCGATCGAAGTCAGGGAGGATGAAACTGTGAACGTGCGTACTCTCGCATTCAGCGCCGCAGCGCTCAGCTTGCTGGGCGGGGCGGTTTCGGCCAAGGAACCGGCCAAGGCGGCTGCCAAGCCCACCGCGACCAAGGCGACCGACGCCGCCCCGGTGGCGAACCAACAACTCGCCGAAGCCATCGGCAACCGGCTCACGGGCACGAACGTCGCCCAGGGCGCGGATGTCAGCATCGTGACCGACAACGGCGTCGTCACGGTCACGGGGCCGTGCGGTAGCGCCGCCCAGAAGAAGGCCATCGTCGATGAGGTCCGCGTCGTCGCGGGCGTCAAGATGGTCCGCGACGGCATGAGCGTCGGCTCGGGCGTTCAACAAGCGCAAGCCGTCGGCCCGCTCGCCCAACAGCCGCAGTTCGCCACGCCCCCGGGCGGCGCGCCGATGATGGCCAACGGCGGCCCGCTCGTCGAACCGGCCCCGGTCGGGATGCCGGGCGCGGGCATGGGCGACGGTGCCGCCCCGCCGCTGCCCCCCTACGCCTGGCCGACCTACGCCCCGCACAACAACGTCAGCCGCGTCGGCTACCCGACCGCGTACCCGTACAACGCCTTCCCGTTCATCGGCCCGTTCTACCCGTTCCCGAAGGTGCCGCTCGGCTGGCGGTCGGTCACGATGACGTGGGAAGACGGGCACTGGTGGTACGGCCGCACCTCGACGCCGCAAGACTACTGGCGCGTCCGCTTCTGGTGAGCAACTCGGGTATCGGGTGTCGGGTCTCGGGTCTCGCAGAAGTGGCCAGTCAGCCGTTTCGTCACGCGGCGTCCTGCCGTAGGTGTTCGACCCGTCCCCCGCGGGTGGAAACAAACGGGGATGAGGGTTTGCGATACCCCACACCCCACACCCCATACCCGGTCTCGAAAGTAACCGGTCTTTACCTCCGGGGCCGGGCCGGGCACAATCCGTCATGGAAATGATGGAAAGCCTGCTCGGCCCCGGAGGCGTTGTCTCCCGGCGCTGGGGTCAGTTCGAGTCCCGCCCGCAACAGGTCGAGATGGCCACGGCCGTCGCCGGGGCGTTGAAGAAGGGCGAGAAGTTGCTCGTCGAAGCCGGCACCGGCGTCGGCAAGTCGTTCGCCTACCTCGTGCCGGCGGTCCAGGCGATAGCCACCCGGGACAAGTTCCGGGTCGTCGTCTCGACGCACACGATCGGCCTGCAAGAACAAATTCTCACGCGCGACATTCCCTTTCTGCAAAGCGTGCTGCCGTTCGAGTTCCGCGCCGCCCTGGTCAAGGGCCGCGGCAACTACCTGAGCCTGCGCCGCCTGCGGGTCGCCCAACAGCGGGCCGGCGGCCTCCTGACGGACGCCAACGCCGCGTCCCAACTCGTGCAGATCGGCAAGTGGTCGCGGACGACCAAGGACGGCAGCCGCGCCGACCTGCCGGTCCAGGCCTTGCCGAGCGTCTGGGACCTGGCCGAGTCCGACAGCGGTAATTGCCTGGGCCGCGTTTGCCCGAACTACAGCGAGTGCTTCTACTACAAGGCCCGCAAGGCGGCGTTCGGGGCCGAACTCCTCATCGTGAACCACGCCCTGTTCTTCAGCGACCTCGCCCTTCGCAAGCAAGGCGCGGGACTGCTCCCCGATTACAACGCCGTGATCTTCGACGAGGCCCACACCCTCGAAGACGTGGCGGCGGACTTCCTCGGGCTGTCGGTCGGGCAGGGCGGCATCGATTACCTGCTCAACCAACTCCTGGCCCCGCGGTCGAACAAGGGCATCCTCGCGGTCCACGGCGACGCCGAGAGTTTCGTGCAGCTCGAAGCCACCCGCTACGCCTCCGACCGCTTCTTCGGGAGCCTCCACGCCTGGCTCGGTAGCCAACCCCGCGCCACCGGCCGGGTGCGGCAACCGCTTCTCGTCCCCGACGTCCTCTCGAACGAGTTGAGCAAGCTCGCCGGCCACCTGACGCGCACGGCCGCGCGGCTCTCGAACGACGAGGACAAGATCGAGTTGACCAGCCGCGCCGGCCGGCTCGAAGCGATCGGCCTGACCGTCAAGCAGTGGCTCGCGCAGGAACTCCCCGGCCAGGTTTACTGGGTCGAAACGCGACCCGGCCGCGTGCCCAAGACCGGCATCGCCAGCGCGCCGATCGATGTCGGCCCGGCACTTCAGGAGCAGCTTTACTCGAAAGTACCGACGGTGATCTTGACGAGCGCGACCCTGAGCGTCGGGGGCCGCGGCGGCTTCGGCCTGTTCCAGCGGCGACTCGGCCTGAAAGACGCGACGACGCACCAACTCGGCAGCCCGTTCGACTACGCCGAACAGGTCGAATTGCACCTGTTCCGCGACATGCCCGACCCGTCGCAACAGCCGGCGAAGTTTGAAGACGCGGTGTTCGAGAAACTGCCCGAGTACGTCCTGAAAACCGACGGCCGCGCCTTCGTCCTGTTCACGAGTTACGCCTTCCTGAACAAGGCGGCCGAGCGGCTCCGGCCGTGGTTCGCCAAGCACGGCTACACGCTGTTCGTCCAGGGGGACGGCCAGCCGGCGAACAAGATGGTCGAGGAGTTCCGCACGGCAACGAAGGGGGTTCTGTTCGGCGTCGATTCCTTCTGGCAGGGCGTCGATGTCCGCGGAGAAGCCCTGTCGAACGTGATCATCACCAAGCTCCCGTTCGCCGTGCCCGACCGGCCGCTTACCGAAGCCCGTATGGAAGCCATCGAAGCCGACGGCGGCAACCCCTTCATCGAGTACTCGGTGCCCCAAGCCGCGATCAAGTTGAAGCAAGGCTTCGGCCGGCTCATCCGCACTTCGCTCGACCGCGGCCTCGTCGTCCTGTTCGACCCGCGCGTCTTGACGAAGCCTTACGGGCAGGCGTTTTTAGACGCGCTACCCGAGTGCAAGACGTTCATCGACGGTATCGAGCGGGGGAAGAAAGTCGCGCCAAAGCCCCGCGGGAAAGGCAATCTCACCCCCCGGCCCCCTCTCCGACGCGGAGAGGGGGAGAACGACCGTCGAACTCGTTGACTGCATCCCTCTTGCTCCCCTCTCTGCATCGGAGAGGGGCCGGGGGTGAGGTCTCTTCGACTGAAACCCACTTGCTCCCCTCTCGGATGCAGAGAGGGGCCGGGGGTGAGGTCTCTTCACAACGCGCATTCACCGCTTGCCGTTAACTGAGCTGGTCCAGTCGCCGATGGTCACGTCCACCGCGCGGGTT
>JAYTSV010000106.1:0-23073 GCA_043745465.1 Fimbriiglobus sp. | reverse complement strand
TCACGCCCGTCGTCTTTTTTCCCCCCGTCGTACCCCCGCGGGCCGGGCGGCTCGGTCCCCTTGACCGTCTGGCTGTCCACGATCCCCGCCGACGGGGTCGCGCTCGCCCGCCCCTCGGCGAGTCGCACGGCCTTCCGCAGGGCGTCCTCGACCCGACCCCACGTGCCGTCCTTCTGCCACTCCTGGAAGTACCAGAAGGCCGTGTTCCAGTGCGGGAACTCCGCCGGCAACGCCCGCCACGTCACCCCCTGGCGGACGACGTAGGCGATGGCGTCGAGGATCGCCCGCCGGGTGTGCTTGGGAGGCCGGCCGCCGGGCCGGTTGGCCGGGATCAGCGGCCCGAGGACGGCCCACTCGGCGTCGGTCAGACGGGCGGGGAAGGCGGTCATGGCGGATTGGCGGGAGGTGCTCATGGCACAGAGTTTAGGGCCGATCCGCCCACGAAGACAAGACCGCTATCCCCACAGGCACTGAACACGGGTTCAAATACAGCCCTCTGAAGCTGAACGCCGGCCTCGGCCAAATCGACGTGTGGAATGAAGACGCCATTCGCGCTCGGGCAGAGCGGTTGGCCGAGTGGGCGCTGCGGGTGTGGGTACGGCCCGACGTGACGCCCGGCGCACAAGCGACGCTCGGGTCGAAGCCGAAAGCGGCAATCAGCTACACGCTCGACGATCACCCGCAGTTACGACCTGGGGCTGTCCGCGACCTCTTCGAGGCGTTCCGCAAGGAGGTACTGAAGATTGACCCTTGCGTCACGGAAGAAATCTTGAAACTGTACGTCGCGTACAAGGCCGAAACCAACTTCGTGGACGTGGTCCCGCAGGCGAAGCGGTTGCGATTGTCGTTGAACATGCCGTTCTCCGAGGTCCAAGACCCGAAAGGCTTGTGCAAGGACGTGTCGAACGTGGGCCGCTGGGGCAACGGCGACGTGGAAGTCCGCTTCTCGTCCCTCGACGAACTGCCCTACGTGATGGCCCTCGTCCGCCAGTCCTTCGACCGCCAGGTGGCTTCGGCCGATGCAATGTGATCGTCCCCGGCTCGCCGGTCACTCGCCCAGCCACCAGCGGCGTTTCTGCACTTGCGCGCCGTACAGCAGGCCGAAGCGCTTCATCGCCACTTCGGTCACCCGATCGACGACGACCTTCGGGTCGTCGTCGATGATGAGCTTGTCGCGGTCGCGGTCGTCGATCGTCTGCCGCTCGACCATCTGGTGGATCATCTCGATGCCGGGGGCGTAGAAGTCCCGGCCCATCAGCGCGACGGGGAAGTCTTGCAGCTTGCCGGTCTGAATGAGGGTGAGCACCTCGAAGAGTTCGTCCATCGTGCCGTAGCCGCCCGGCAAGACGATGAAGGCGTAGCTGTACTTGATGAGCATCAACTTGCGGACGAAGAAGTGCTCGAAGTCGATCATCTGGTCGAGGTACGGGTTCGCGTACTGCTCCTGCGGCAGGACGATATTGCAGCCGATGCTGCGGCCGCCGGCGTCCCTGGCCCCGCGGTTGGCCGCCTCCATGATGCCCGGGCCGCCGCCGGTCATGACCGTGAACCCCTTGCGGGCCAGCCGGGAACCGACCTCGCGGGCCAGGGCGTAGTACGGGTGGTTCTCGGGGAACCGGGCCGACCCGAACACGGTCACGCACGGCCCGGCGAAGTGCAGCTTGCGGAACCCGTGGATCATCTCCCGGAAGACGCTCACCGCCTGGCCGAACTCGTACCCGCGCCGCTGCGGCCCGCGGAGGAACTTGTTCGCCTCGGGGAGGACGGCGGTCTCGTAGCCGGACGAGCGGGGGGTCGCGGGCGGGACCGGGTCTTGAATCTTGTCGTCGTCCATCGGGCGGGGTCTTTCGCACGCGGGAGGGGAGAGTCGGCCGACCGGTAGCATGGTACGCCGTCCCGGCCCGCCCGGGCAGTCGAACTCGGCACGGGACTCGCACGGGATTCCGGCCGGAACTGGACCGTGCGTGCCCGGATGCCGTAATCTTTCTCCGGGGCCGGCAGTTCGCCGACTGACAGGAGATGCCCGACGATGTTCGACCCGGTGACGATCTCGAAGTACGCCGGCGTCGCGGCGACGCTCATCCTCGCCGGGTTCGGGGTGCCGATCCCCGAGGAGATCCCGATCGTCACGGCCGGGGCCATGGTCGGGCACGACGCCAACGACCTGCCGTCCGAACTGTTGCACGGCGCGCTCGGGGGCGGCGCGGCCTATTACCTCGCGCCGCCGGACGGCCCGGGGACGAAGTGGTGGATCATGCTCCCCGTGTGCATCGTCGCCGTGGTGCTGGGCGACTGCGTCATCTTCCTGACCGGCCGCATCTGGGGCCGTCGGCTGGTCAAGTCGTCGTGGGTCCAGCGGCGGCTGTTGCCGGCCGACAAGCAGGCCAAGATCGAGGAGAACTTCCACAAGTACGGCATCATGATCCTGCTCGGCGCGCGGCTCACGCCCGGCATCCGCACCCCGGTCTTTTTGATGGCCGGCATCTTGCGCATGCCCGTCCGCCGCTTCCTGCTCGCCGACATGCTGTACGCCATCCCCGGCGTGAACCTGCTCTTCTGGCTGGCGTACTGGTTCACCGACCAGTTCGTCGAGGCGGTCGAGGCCGTGGACCGGCACCGGCCGATGATCGTCGTGGCGATCCTGTCCGCCGTGATCGGCCTGCTCCTGTACAAGTTCGCCACGTCGCGGAAGTACTCGACCGGGGACATGGCGGACATCCCGACCCTGGTCAAGCCGGTCGGGGCGGTGACGCAGGCGGTCGAAGAGACGATCGAAAAAGGCGTGGCGAAGACGATCAAGACGACGGCCGCGGTCGTCGAAAAAGTGACGCACCCGATGGGCCGCGCGCCCAAACCGGAAGCGCCGCCGCAGGTCCCGGGCTAAGGCCGCTTCGGGGTGAGCGTGCCGTCGGGGGTGAGCCGCAAGATCGTGTCGCGGAGTTCGGCCTCGAAGGCGGGCACGTCCTGGCCGACCCAGGCCTCGAACGCGGCGACCGGGTCGCCCCCGGCGTTCACCGCTTCGAGGTACTTCGTGAACTCGGCGGTGCCGAGGTTGCGGCGCTCGAAGGTCAGGTGAAAGGTCACCGCCCAGGACATGAGATAGGCCCGGCTGGCGTCGGACTTCTGGCCCGAGTGCGCGGCCAGGAATTGCTCCGGGCCGGCACGCAAGACTTCGCCCACGGCCGGCGGCTTGGCCCGGAACATCGCCTGCGCCCGGTCGAGCCGTTCGGCGTCCGCGTGGCCGACGCGCAACTCGCCGGCCTCGACCACGGCCGTCTCGAAGATTTGGGCCAGCCCCTCGTTCAGCCACCGCGGCAACTCCCCCGGCCCCCGCCCGGCGCGGACTTCGGCCGCCGTCGCCGGGGGGTAAACGCTGGTGGCGATGTACGAGTGGAACGCCTCGTGGTAGAGGATGGCGAACAGCCGGCGGGTGGCCCGGTCGAAGGCGATCAGGTTCTGCCGGTCGGCCTCGCGGAGCCGGTCCCGCTCCCGCTGGACGACGCCGAGGTACCGGTCGAGTTCCGGCTTCGACCCCTTGTACAGGACGCGGACCTCGGCCTCGTACTCGTCGAGTCTGGTGCGGCCGAGCTTGTGCTTCGCGCGGCTGGCCGTGAGTTGCTCGTCGAACTCGCGGAGGTCGCTGCCGCAGACGATGCGGTTGGCGGCCGGGTCGTAAATCGCGGCGTTCAAGACTTGCGTCGCGCTCCGGCCGAGGAGTTGGCGGTAGTCCTCCGCCCGGCCGGCCAGCACGACCGTCGTCGGCCGGTCGGGCGCGTGCCGGGGCGGGAAGAAGCGGGCGAATGCGGCGTAGATCTGTTCGAGCCGCACCGCCGCCCGGCGGGTCACCTCTTCGGACGCCCCCGAGACCAGGACGAAGCGCTCCGAGGCGTACCGCCGCGCGCCGGTCGGCCGGTCGAGCCAGCCGGCGTCGGTCAGGTCGAGGCTCTCCATCTGCTTCCGCTCGCCCTCGCCGCGCGGGTCGAGTTCGGCGAGCTTCGCCTGCAAGGCCGCGCGGTCGGCCTCGCCCAACCGCTTGACGCCCGCGATCTCCCGCGCGGCGAACGACGTGGTCAGCGTCATCGTCGGCCGGCCGGGCTTGCGGACGACGACCTGGAAGTCCGTCGCGGCCGGGGTTTCCTTGAGGATTAGGCCCTGGAAGCGCGCCCCGCTCAGCAGCGTCAACTCGTCGAACGGCCAGGCCGGCGCGGCCGCGGGCGGCTGCGCGACCAGGGTCGGTGCCAGGAGTGCCAGAAGCGTGAAGGCCAGGATTCGCACGCGGTCGCCCCGTTTCGAGTGCCAGAAGGGCACCGCCGAGTCTATCAATTCTCGTGTCGGTCCGCACGCACCACTTCGAGGATTCAGCATGGCCGCCGGGGACTTGGTCGTGGCGATCACGGGGGCCAGCGGCTCGCCCTACGGCGTGCGGCTCGTCGAACTGTGCCTCCGCGCCGGCCGCACGGTCCACCTCGTGGTCAGTCCCGCGGGGACGGAAGTCGTCCGCACGGAACTCGGCCGCACCGTCCACCTGGGCGAGACCGACTTCGACCCGGTCGCCCTGCTCGGACCCGCCGCCGACGGCCTCGACCTGTCGCGGTTGAAGTACCACCACTTCCGCAACTTCCAGGCGGGCATCGCCAGCGGGTCGTTCCTCACGGCCGGCATGGCCGTCTGCCCGTGCAGCATGGGGACGGTCGCGGCCGTCGCCCACGGCATGTCGGAGAACCTGATCCACCGGGCCGCCGACGTTCACTTGAAGGAGCGGCGGAAGCTCGTCCTCGTACCCCGGGAGACGCCGCTCGGCCTGATCCAGTTGCGCAACCTGACGGCGGCGGCCGAGGCCGGGGCGGTGATCCTGCCGGCGATGCCGGCGTTTTACACGAACCCGCAGTCGATCGCGGACATGGTCGATTTCGTGGTCGGCCGCGTCTGCGATCAACTCGGGGTCGAACACCGACTTTTGAAGCGGTGGAGTGAACCGGGGTCGTGACCGAAGGGCTGGGCGAGCGGGGCACTCTGTGCCAATTCTTCGCGGTGCAAACCCCCGGTGCAGCGAAACGAGATACGATAGGGAAAACGGTCGAACTCTCCCTTCCTCTCGTTCCCCGGGCCACGTATGGCTGCCACGACCCCCGCGTCCGCGCTCGGCCTCCTCGACTTGCTCGCCAAGAGCCGCATCTGGCCCGACGACGAGTTGCGAACTCGGCTGGCTTCTCTCTCCGATCTGCCCGAGAACGCGACCAAGGCGGCCGCACACCTCATCAAGCACGGCCTGCTCACGACGTTTCAGGCGCGGGTGCTGTTGACCGGCAAGTACCGGGGGTTCCGCCTCGGGGCGTACGTGATCCGAGACCAGATCGGCCAGGGCGGCATGGGGTCGGTCTACCTCGCCCGGCACGAGACCCTCCGCCGGCCGGTCGCCATCAAGGTTCTCGCGGCGGGCAGCGTCGGGGCCCAGGTCCAGGTGAACGTCGAGCGGTTTTTGCGGGAGGCGCGGTCGGCGGCGGCGTTGGACCACCCGAACATCGTGCGCGTCTTCGACGTGGCCCGACTCGGCGAGACGCACTACCTGGTCATGGAGTACGTCGAGGGCCAAAACCTCGAGCAGATCGTCGCGGCCGGCGGGCCACTGACTTGCGGGCGGGCGGTGGAGTACGTGCTGCAGGCGGCGGCGGGTCTGGAGCACGCGTCGCAGAAGGGGTTCATCCACCGGGACATCAAGCCGGCGAACCTGATCCTGGCCAAGGACGGGACGCTGAAAATCCTCGACATGGGCCTGGCCCGGTCCGAAGACTCTTCGGACCGGGTGACGGAGGCGTTCGACAAGGGGGCGGTGGTGGGGACGGCGGACTTCATCTCGCCGGAGCAGGCGATGAACGCGCCGGACCTGGACATCCGGACGGACATTTACAGTTTGGGCGCGACGTTCTACACGCTGGTCACGGGCCGGCCGCCGTTCGCGGGGAACACGACGCAGAAGCTGATGCAGCACCAGATCAAGGACCCTCCGTCGCTGTCCGCCCTGGACAAGACGTTCCCGCCGGAACTGGCGACGGTCGTCGCCAAGATGATGCAGAAGCGTCCGGCCGACCGGTACCAGACGCCGGGCGAGGTGATGGCCGCCCTCGGCCCGTGGCTGTCGAACACGCCGCACGTCGTTGCGGCCCTGTCCCGCACCGAGACCCGGAGTTCGCTGGAACTGCAGCAGACGCTCACGGAGGTCGTCAGCGGCAGCTCGAAACGCCTGCCGACGGTCGCCGCAACGGCGTCCCGTCGGGGCGAGCGGTCTGTGCTCCCCTACGCCATCGCCGGCGTGGCGGTCGTCGGCTTCGTCGGCGTCCTGGGCCTGGGGGCGGTGGTCGCCTACGCACTGAGCAGCCCGTCCGAGACGACCGCGGTCGCCATCCAGCACCCGCGACCGCCGGCCGCGGTCGCACCACTCCCCGCCCCGTTACCCCCGGTTCCGCGGATCGCCGCCCCGGTGCTGCCCCCGGTGCCCCCGGACAGCCGGGAGTTGTACCGCTCGACGTTCGAGGCGTTGGAGCCGTTCTGGGAGGCGAGCACGACCGTCGAGAACGAGCAGCGGCACAAGGTGGCGAAGGTCAGCGACCACACCGGCCCCGGGACGTTCCCCGCCGACTGGCTGCTCGTGTCGTGGAACGCCAAGACGGTCCAGGAGAGTACCGCCGCGGTGCAGAAGGGCGTGAAGGCGTTCGGCATCCGCACCGCGAGCGGGGAAGCGACGACGATCCTCCTCGGGCCGGACATCGTCTTCGCGGGTCGGCGCCCCCGCGTCCGCGTCGAGTACGCCATCGACGGCAGCGCGGGCATCAGCCACGTCCGCCTGTTGCAGAAGGCTCCGCAATTCGTCGAAGCCCGCGAGGTGGCGAAGTTGCCCGCCACCGGCGGGGACTGGCAGACGGCCGATTTCGAACTCGACCTGCGCGACGCGACCGTCGGCTGCCTGGAGTTCCACACGTCCGGCCTACCGGTCGGCGAAACCGTCTGGCTGAAGTCGGTCGTCGTCTACCAGCCGGCCAACTGACCGGTCGAGCGACTCGGGCGGCTTACTCGGCGATGATCTCTCCCCCGGCGGGGGTGACCATGCCCCAGAAGACGTGCTCGCTGACCGCCGGCGAGAAGACGCGGACACTGCCGTCGAACATGGCCACGACCAGCCCGCCCGGCTGGAACGCCTGCGGCAGGCGGCCGTCGGAGTCCTCCCGCTTCGGCATGACCTGGAACGTCCGCCCGCGGTCCGACGACCTCGTCACCGGCGGGTCGCCGGAGGTGACCGACACCACGTCGCCCCAGGTGTCGTCGGCGAAGGTCGCACTTCGGCCGCCCATCAACTCAGGTCCAAAAATCGGATTACTTCGGCAGCCGTTGTAATTCAAGTAGTTGCTTCGCTGGCCTGTGTAAAAGTAGTGCTGAACCAGGCAAATCGTCTGGGATGTACCGTCGGCGTAGGAGGCGTTGAGGTTCGCGCGATTCTTCAGCCCCTGGGCATTCATCGTGTATGAACTCGGGCCGCAGCGGGCCACGACGAGTGGCGCGAAGTCGAGAGTCGGGTCGGACTCTGACAAGTACGTCTTGACTGTCGGGAAGATTGCCCCGTACTCGTCCATGCCCCAGTACGGTGGGGGGACATCCAAATAAGGGAGGATCAGGTAGAACGCCGTCCATTCACCGGAGGTTGCGATCGAGTTACCCTTGTAGCTGCCCGGAAACCGACCCTCCTGGGTACTCGCCGCGCTATGACAGGCTAGCAGAATTTGCTTCATGTTGTTCTTGTCCTTCAGACCGACCGCAGCCATCCGGACCTTCTGGACCGCGACAAGCAGTAAACCCATGAGGATGGCGAGAATAGCCATGACGACCAAGAGTTCGATGAGCGTCATCGCTCTGTGACTGCGTACCATGTTAGTTCCTCTTAACAGAATGCCTTGTAGTCGAGATTCAAGTTCACCAACGGCGTCATCCGTGACGCGTCGGAGAACTCACAATAGATTATTTCACTACGGTACTGCGACTAACGCATCAGCTTGGCTAGTGAACGAATAGACCATAGGCTTTACCACGTATCCTTCGTATAACATAGTACGTACCATATAGTCACCCGTCACGAGATTTTGATACGCGGCTGCGGACCAAGTTAATGTTCCGTTCGGAGCCTGCCCAGTCGAAGCGTACCGGATCGGGTTCTGCATCAAATTGAAGACGCCAGTGACCGGGTCTTTTTTGTAAATGGTTACTTCAATCTGCATCGCAATCGAGTTGCCGTGGGTGTAGGTACCCTGCGGCAAAATCGTCTTGTTGAAGGGGGCCGGGTTGCCGAGGTAGGAAGAGCTGTCCAGAATCGTGCCGCGAGTCATGACTTGGGCGAGCGCATCGCTCGGGGACAGCAGAAACAGCCCGAGTCCGATCAGCAGGGGGAGGGACCGGCACAGAGTTTACGGGGTCATGGCGTTCACCTGGGGTGCCGTCGCTGGTGGCGAGTCGGGAGTGACTGACCGTTACGACCCTGGCAATCAGATCAGGGCGCCGTGCTGCTGGCAAGAGAAGTTTCGACATTTGTCGAAACTTGCCAGGAAACTTTTGCGGGCCTTAAACGTGCCCGTGGTGGCCCAGCCAGCGCTCGGCGTCGAGGGCGGCCATGCACCCGGTGCCGGCGGCGCTGACCGCCTGGCGGTAGTAGTCGTCGGCCACGTCGCCGGCCGCGAACACGCCGTCGACGCTCGTGTAACTGCGGGCGACCGTCGTCCAGACGACGTAGCCGGCTTCGTTCGTTTGGAGCTGGCCGTCCAGGAAGCCGACGTTCGGGGTGTGGCCGATCGCGCAGAACATGCCGGCCGCGTCCAGGGTCTCGCCGGGGCCGCCGGTCGTGCTGGCCAGCCGCACGCCGGTGACGTGCTTCTCGTTGCCGAGCACTTCCTCGACGACCGTGTTCCACTTCACTTCGATCTTGGGGTGCTTCATCGCGCGGTCGGCCATGATCTTGCTGGCCCGCATCTTGTCCCGCCGGACGACCATGTACACCTTGCTGGCGAACTTGGTCAGGTAGGTCGCTTCCTCGCAGGCGCTGTCGCCGGCCCCGACGACGACGAGCGGCTTGTTGCGGAAGATCGGCAGGAAGCCGTCGCAGACGGCGCACGCCGACACGCCGCGGTTCTTGTACTTGTCCTCGCTGGGCAGGCCGAGGTAGTTGGCCCGCGCCCCGGTCGAGACGATGAGGGTGCGCGTCTCGACGCTGGTGCCGTCGTGCAGGTGCAGCGTGAACGGCTGCTTCGACAGGTCCACCTTGACCACGTCCTTGCTCTCGACGCGGGTGCCGAAGTTCTTCGCCTGCTGCCGCATCAGGGCCATCAGCTCCGGGCCGTTGATCCCTTCGGTCGGCTGCTCCTTGTTGTCGGCGACCCAGTACGGGAAGTCCACGTCGTCCGGCTTGAGGGCCGTTTGCAGGTACGCGCGGGTGTCCCCGGCGGGCCAACTGGGGAAGTTCTCGACCTCGGTCGTCAGCGCGAGTTGGCCGAGCGGCAGCGTGCCGTTCTGCTTGTTCTTGTCGTCGAACGGGTTACCCTGGAAGACGAGCGGGTTCAACTGAGCGCGGGCGGCGTAAATGGCGGCGGTCCAGGCGGCGGGGCCGGACCCGATGATGACGACGTTCTCGGGCATCGGAAAAACTCTCCGGGTCAATGCGGGCGGGGGAGGCCGACGACGGCACGCCGTCATCCTATTGTAAGCCCCAACGGAGCGAGAGTGCGCGCCGGAGGCGGGCCGGTTCGGCCCGCGGACAACCGAAGGTGGGGCGATGCTGCAACTGACCGACCTGCGCGAAATCCTCCGTTATGTGCCCCGCTTCCGGGACCGCCTGTTCGTCATCGCCATCGACGGCGCGATCGTCGAGGACGACAACTTCCCCAACCTCCTCCTCGACATCGCGCTGTTGCGCAGCCTGAACGTCCGCGTCGCGCTCGTCCACGGGGCCGCCAAGCAGGTCGAGCGCTTCGCCCGGCTCGTCAACATGACCCCGTCGGACACCCTCGGCGTCGGCGTCACCGACGCCGACACGCTGCAAGTCGCCATCACCGCGGCCAACCGGGTGACGCACGAAATCCTCGAAGGGCTGGCCGCCAACGACCTGCGCGGCGTCTGTCCGAACGCCGTGACCGCCCACCCGGCCGGCATCCTCGGCGGCGTCGATCACCAGTTCACCGGCCGCGTCGAGCGCATCGATACCGTGCTGTTGCAGACGCTGCTCGAACGGGACATCATCCCCGTCATCCCTCCCATCGGCATCGACGGCAGCGGCCGCAGTTACCGACTCAACTCGGACGCGGTCGCCGTCGAGATCGCCAAGACACTCGGGGCCGTGAAGCTGATCTACCTGTGTACCGAGGGCGGCATCCGCGGGCCGAAGGGGGTCGTCCGGCAGATGACCGTCGAGGACGCCGAGGCGTACCTGCGCAAGCACCGCGCCGAGTTGGACGTGCAGACCCTGACGAAGCTGACGCACTCCGTGCGCGCCGGCAAGGAAGGCGTCGAGCGGGTCCACATCATCGACGGCCGCGTGCAAGAAGGGCTGCTCGGCGAGGTCTTCTCGAACGAGGGCACCGGCACGCTGATCTACACCAACGAGTACCAGGCGATCCGCATGGCCCAGAAGAAGGACGTCCGGGCGGTGTTCACCCTCATCCAGCAGGGCATTCGCGCCGAGGAGTTGGTCAAGCGGACGCGGGCCGACATCGAGAAATCGATCGGCGAGTACTACGTCTTCGAGGTGGACAAGAACCCCGTCGCCTGCGGGGCGCTGCACATGTACCCCGGCGAGAACAAGGCCGAACTGGCGTCGGTCTACGTCGATGCCCGGTACGAGAACCAGGGCATCGGCGGCAAGCTGCTGACCTATGCCGAGAACCTGGCGCGGTCGCGCGGCGTGAAGGTGCTGTTCTGCCTCTCGACGCAGGCGATCAACTACTTCGTCCAGCGCGGCGGCTTCCGCCTCGGCACGCCGGAAGACCTGCCGCCGTCGCGCCGCGAAGTGTACGAGAAGAACGGCCGCCGCAGCCAGGTGCTCGTGAAGGACTTGGCGGAGGTGTGACGGCGGGGTTAGGCCAGGCGACGGCGCAGGCTGCGGAGACCGAACAGCCCCGCCATGCCGGCCGCGAGGAACACCGTCGGGGGCAACGGCGTCGCCGTCACGTCGCCCTGAAACGCCCGGAACGATTGCTGAATGGTCCCGCCGTTGCGTAAATTCACCGGGTTCGCATAGCTTGACCCCGTGTTGCCGTTGGCGTTACTCGGGAGAGTTAAACCGCCGCCAGTGACCTGGGGGCCGAAACCCCAGTTGTAGTTAAAGTCCTGATCAGAGATCACGCCGATGCGGTACGACGTGTTGGCGATTAGCGTGAAGGAGAAGGCCGGGGCGTCGTACCATTGGTTGACCGCCGCGACGACAACGGCAGTAGAAATCGATCCACTGTCGTAAAGTGGGGTACTCCTGTTAGACGGGCCGAAAATCAGGAACTTCAAGTTACCGTTGGCGAGCTGCTGCCCGAAGACACCGAACGAGTTAATCGTGACATTACTCCCGCCGACATCCACCGCCGTAGTAATCCCGCCGTTGGAATTACCGGCTACGCGAATTTCATCGACGTTCGCAGGCACGGTTGTTGAGATGATGAATCCGGCGTTCGCGGCACCGGCGGACATCACAACGACCGACACAACGGTCGCCAACGGAAGGTAACGAGACAGTCGCATGGGTTTGACCTCCTGAGTAAACTGGTTAAGGTGATGCGACGAGATAGCTCGCCGAGGGCTGGCCGACGTTCCTGTTTTAAACGCTCAACTCAGCCAGAATCTTCCCCGCAACAGCTACCCTAGCGGATGCTTGCTGACTTTGAAAGGCGTTACGCTAGAATTATTGTTGCTGCGGAGAATTGCCGAGTTGCCGCGGCAGGGTCGCCAGTTGGTCAGCGGCGTCGTCACCGCCGCGAAGTGTACGAGAAGAACGGCCGCCGCAGCCAAGTGCTCGTGAAAGACCTGGCCGAGGCGTAACCTCCCGGCGAGCAGGCGGATTCCCCGCTAGGAAGTCCGCGGCCGGCGCGGTAGTCTTGGTCCCACGTCGTTCCTCCCCCTGCGTCGCAGGAGATCCGCCCGTGATCCGCTCCCTCCTCGGTGTCGCGTTCGCGGTGGTGCTGACCGTTTCGGTCGGCACGGCCCAGCCCCCCAACTTCCCGCGCGGGCCGAGTTTCCCGCAGCAGCCCGGATTCCCGAACAATCCCGGGCGACCCGGGGCACCCAACGCCGGCTTCCCGGTCGTCGTCCCCGAGATGAACTCGGGGACGTGTAGCTCGTGCAAAAAGGAGATCTCCTGGACCGGCGGGTCGGCCAACGCGCCCAAGAAGTGCCCGCACTGCGGCGTCAAGATCGGCTACGTCAACAACGACGACGGCACCCGCACCAACCTGGCCTCCGGGAAGACTTACGACAAGACGCCGCTCTGGCTCGGCGCTCTCATCGTCGCGATCGCGATCGCGGTCGTGGTCGTCCTCGCCATCGTCGTCGGCAAAGTGGTCCAATCCCAGTCCTCCGGGGCCGGAAAGAAGCGCGGCAAGATGAAACCGCGACGCCGCGAGATCGAAGACGATGATGACGACGACGAGGACGACGCCCCACGCCGCAAGCGCGACAAGCCGGTGAAACGGGCGAGCGCGGCGGACGACGACTTCGAGGTTCTCGGCGACGACCCGGTTCCCCCGGTCGAGCCGCCGCGGCGGGCCAAACCGAAGTTGATCCAGCCGGGCGACGGCCGATGAAACTCATCCTGGCGATCATCAAGCCCGAGAAACTCGAAGCCGTGAAGGAGGCGCTCAACGGCGTCGAAGTCTTCCGGCTCACGGTCGTCGATGTGCAAGGTTTCGGCCGGCAGAAGGGGCAGAGCGAGGTCTACCGCGGCCACGAGTTGACGGTGAACATGTTGCGCAAGGTGCAACTGCAAATCGCCGTCAACGAGGACTTCGTCGAGCCGACCGTCAACGCCATCATCGCCGCGGCCCGGACCGGCAGCGACGGCCGCATCGGCGACGGCAAAATTTTCATCCTGCCGCTCGAAGACTGCGTCCGCATCCGCACGGGCGAGCGCGGCCCCGAGGCGATCTGACACCGACGAAAAAACCGCCGGCGACCTCGCCGGCGGTTTCAGGTTGAGCGGGCACAGTCGTTACTTCCAGCGGACGGCGAAGCAGTGGTCGGTGACCGCGATGACTTCGCGGGTCGCCACGCCGTGGGCTTCGAGCGAGTCGAGCAGGTCTTCGACCTGGGTCAGGTCGGCGAACGTGGCCACTTCCCAGTCGTGGACGGGGGCCATGACGGTCTGGACCATGGCCTGGTCGTTTTGCATCGTGTCGGCCGAAGGATCGGCGATACCGGGGGCGAACGGGTTGACGGTGGCGGGGTGAAGCACGTCTTGCCGCGAAACGGCCACGGCGGCGACGGTCATCGCCATCAGGACGAACAGGTTGAACAGGGCGAGGGGAACGAGAAAGGTCATCATGGTGTCTCCTCCAAGACGGGGTCGTAGGAATACCACGGGCGTCTTGATGCGAACCTAGAGCAAGTTTCGACTCGTGAGGCCAGAAAGTCCGGAAAAAATTAGCAAATCAACGCGGCCGACTTTGCCCGGAAGTCAATCGTGAGGGCTGGGCAGAATGGCTCGCCCGAACCGTTCACATTCGGTGACATCGGGGCCGAATTTGGCCGTGCCCCGACGACCTTGTGCAATTCAGATACCGTTTGAATCGCTCCTTCCTAACAGGTCACTCGGCCGCGGCTTCCGACGCCCCGGCTTTCGCGTGCTAACGTTGGCTCATGAAACCCCGAACCCTCCTCGCGGCCGTCGGTCTGCTCGGCCTGCTGGCGGTGCTGGTCTGGCAGTGCTGGTCGCTGTTTACCGACCCGACGGTCTGGCCGCCGGACGATTACGTCGAGTACTGGGCCGCAGGCCGGTTGCAACTCGCCGGGGCCGACCCGTACTCGCCCGAACTCTTGCTGCCCCTGGAGCGCGCGGCCGGGCGACCGACCGACGACGCGGTCATGATGTGGAACCCGCCCTGGACCCTGCCTTACGTGATGCCGTTCGGGGCCATGCCGGCGCGGGTCGGGCAACTCGCCTGGTTCCTGCTCGGGTTGGGGGCCATTCTGGCCTCGGTCGCGCTGCTGCGGGCGACGTACGCGACCCCGGAGACGGCCCCGCGCTTCGGCACCGTTGCGGCGGTGTTCGTGCCGGTCTACCTGGTGCTTCAAGCCGGCCAAATCGGGCCGCTGTTGCTCCTCGGGGCCAGTGGCTTCGCCTACTTCGCCCGTCGCGGGCAGCTCGCCCTCGCCGGCGTCGCGGCCGTCCTCCTCTCGACGAAACCGCACCTGGCGTACTTGCTCTGGGTGGCGATGCTGGCCGACGCACTGGCCCGGCGGCGGGTGTCGATGCTCGCGGCCGGCGTGGGCGTCGGCCTGGTCACGGCTCTCCTCCCGCTGCTGACGAACCCGCACGTGTACGCGCAATACTTCGCCGCGATGCGCGACTACCCGCCGGCCGAGTGGGTGTCGCTGACCCTGGGGACGCTGCTCCGCGTCGCCTTCGGCTCGCAGCACTTCGGCCTGCAATTCGTGCCGGTGGTGCTCGGCCTCGCCTGGTTCGCGTGGCACTGGTGGCCGCGGCGGCGGACCTGGGACTGGGCCGCGGAGGTGCCGACGCTGCTCCTCGTGTCGTTCCTCACGTCCCCCTACGGGGCCTGGCACTTCGACCTGGTCCTGCTGCTCGTCGTCGTGCTGCGCCGCGCCGGCGACCCGGCGGCGGGCCGGTTGCGGTGGGCGTACTTCGCCATGAACCTGCTGATGCTCGCGGTGAACGTGAGCGGGGCGACCTCCGTCTGGTTCGGCTGGGTCGCCCCGGCGATTCTGATCCTCGACGCCCTGCCGGCCGCCCGGTTGGTCCCGGCGGCGGCCCGGCGAATGCGGGCGGTGACGGCGTGAAGCGACTCCAACCGGGCCTGATTTTCCTGGGCTTCTGGGTGCTGCTGGTCTTGGGTGGACGGATGAACTTCTTCCGCGACCCGGGCACGTTTTGGCACACCGTCGTCGGCGAGAAGATTCTCACCGCCGGCTTCTTCGACCGCGACCCGTTCACCTTCTCGTTCAAGAACGAGCCGTGGATTCCGCACCAGTGGCTTGGCGAAGTGGCAATGGCACTGGCCCACCGCGTCAACGGCTTCGACGCGCAACTGGCGGCCGCGACGGGCGTCCTGGCGGCCCTGTTCGCCGCGCTGACCTTGCGCCTGACGCGGGCGGGACTGAACCCCGTCGCCGCGCTGATGGTCACGGGCGTGGTCCTGGCCGCCTCTTCGACGCACTTCCACGTCCGCCCGCACCTGGCCACGATCCTGGGCACGGCCGTCACGATGATGGTCGTCGTGGATGTAGACGCCGGCCGGCGGTCGTGGCGGGTCGTCGGCGTCCTCGTGCCGGCCTACCTCGTCTGGGCGAACGTCCACGGCGGCGTGCTGGGCGGGCTGACGACGCTCGGGCTGGCCGGGGCCGGGTGGACGGTCTTCGCGGTCCTCGGCAAGCCGTCGCCCGTGCCGACACCGCGGGCCGTCGTCGGCTTGCTCGCCGTCGGGCTGGCGTGCGGGCTGGTCGCGTTCGTGAACCCTTACGGCGTCCGCCTGCCGGGGGCGTGGCTCGACATCATGAACATGCCGCACCTGCCGGACATCATCGTCGAGCACGCCCCGACCGACTTCACGAACCCGATTACCTGGCCGCTCGCCGCGCTCATGGCCGGATACCTGGTGCTCCTCGCCGGGGCACCGCCGGCGCGGTGGCGGGTGAGCTGGCTGCTCCCGCTGTTCTGGATGCTCCAGGCTTACGGCCGGGTCCGGCACGCCCCACTATTCGCCGTCGTCGCGTGCGTGGCTGCCGCCGACGTGTGGCCGCAGACGCGGTGGGCGCGGGCCGTCGAGCGCCGCCGGCCGGACTTCTACGCGGCGGCGACGCCCGGGGAATCGACGTGGAGCGACTGGCTGAAGGCGCTCGCACTGCCGGCCCTCCTCGTCGCCGCCGTGGCCGTCCTGCAGGCGTCGCACTCGCCCTGGGGCCAGTGGGCGCGGCTCGACCCGAAGCAGTGGCCGTTCGAGGCGCTGCCGGCGATGCGCGCGAGCGAGCCGCAACCGGGCCGGCCGAACCACCTGTTCAACGACTACAGCGACGGCGCGTTCTCGATCTATTACACGCCCGGGTACGAAGTGTTCGTGGACGACCGGTGCGAAGTGTTCGGCGACGCGTGGCTGGTCGAGTTCGTCGAGACCGGCGGCGCGGAACCCCCGGTGGTGGCCGCGAAGATGGCCGCGTGGCAGGCCCGGCACGGCCGGTTCGACTTCGCCCTGACCCGCACCGACACCGCCTTCGACGCCTACTTCGCGGCCCGCCTGGCCGACTGGGAGCCGGTGTTCCACGGCGACATCAGTCACTTCTACCGCCGCCTCGACCGGTGACGGCCCGCCGGGCTACTTCGCCGGCTTCAACCCCGGACTGGCGGCGACCCGCGTGCGAATGCCGTCGAGCGCGGCCGTAAACCGGGCGTCGGCGATCGTCCCGTAGTCGGTGGCGAACCGCTTCGGCGACAGCCCCTCGCGCAAGTTCGCGGTCGCCGGCATGTAGTCGCCCACGGCGAACGCCTCGGCGAGTTCCGCCAGCTTCTTCGGGTCGTTCTTGACGCGGCCGGCGAAGGCGACGCCGGCCAGGTCGGCGGTCAGGTCGATGAAGCTGAACCCGCTCGTGCCGGCCATGTCCATCAACTCCTTCGAGATGCCGGCCGTCTCGGCCGCCGCCGACCCGAACAGCTCGGTCAGCGCCGCCGAGATGGCGAAGTGCTGGCACAGGTCGCGCCGGCTCAGCACCGTCGGGGTGCCCAGTGCCGCGGTCCGCTCCTTGCGCTCGGCGTCGGACTCGACGGCCACGCACAGGTCGCGCGTGAGCGGGTTGTTGCGGAGTGTCGTCGAGTCGTCCAGGGCGATGCCGAGGGCCGTGAGGAACGCGGGGGTTTGTTGCCCGGGGTCGAGGGTCAGCGCGGCGGCGGCGGCGGTGCGGACGAGGTCTTGCGTCAGCGGGTCGCCCTTGAGCCGGTCGGCCGCCGGCCTCGCGTGCAACACTTTCGCGCGCTCCCGGACGGCGGCGACGATCGCGCGGACGCCGTCGGTCTTCGTCGCCGTCGCCAGTTTGGCACCGGCCGGCGGGGCGAGGGGCGCGGCCGGGACGACGACGCGGGGCTTCGGCGGCACGTTCACGCCCTCGGCCGCGGCGGCGACGCCCTTCGTGCGGATCCGCTCCAACACCCCCAGGTGTTCGACGCTGATCGGGTCGTCCGGGCAGATTTGCGCGAGCGTCTTGTACAGCACTTCGAGCCGCAGGCGGTCGGTCGGCGAGATGTCGGCCCAGGTTTGCAGCTTGCCGGCCCGGCGGTACTTGGCCCAGATGTTGACGATGACGAGGTTGACCGGGTCGAACTGCACGAAGAAGCCGGCGCGGTTGGCCGCCCCGTCGCCGAGCTTCAGCCGCATCGCCGAGTACGGGTCTTTCGTGTGGGCCGCGCCGAGCCACAGGCCGAACTCTTGCAGCATCACCTCCTGGCGGTCCCCCTCGCCCCGCAACGCCGCGTCCCGGAAGACGAAGTGCGTGCCGAACGGCCCGCGGCCGGCGCTCCACTGCGCGTCGGCCGGGGCGGGCTTGGGCGCGCCGGGGGCGACCGTCGGGCGGTACGCGGAGAAGCCGAGCGCCAGGACGCCCGGCCCCGGCTTGGCCTTCCGCTCGAACTCGCGCATCGCGCCGAACAGGTCGTCCTGCGGCTCGGCCTGCCAGTCGTCCGCCCCGACGACTTCCAGCGCCAACCCCGTCTGCTTCTCCAGCACCTCGGACAGGTCCGCGACGCGGCGGGTAAGGGCCTTCTCCCACGTCGCCCGGTTCCGCGACTCGAACTGGTCGGCGAAGACTTTGACCGGCACCTTGACCGGCGGGCGGGCCGCCGGCTTGACCGGTACGTCCGCGGGGGCGGGCAGGGCGGCGACGAGTTCGATCCCCTGGAAGATCGGCTTCTGCTCGACCTCGGCGAACAGGTACGAGGCGTAGGGGTCGAGGCGGTAGCGGGTCAACTTGCCCGCCAGGTCGAAGGCGATCTCCGGCTCGCGGCCGGTCGGCACGACGCGGTTCTCCATCGCCTGGAGCGTGTACTTCTGGACCGCCACCCCCTCGACGGTGGGGTGGCTGATCTCGAAGGTGACCGGCCGCGGGTTCAAGTTGGCGACGACGAGGAAGTCCGCCCGCGCCGGGGCGGCCAGGGCGAGCAGGGCGAGCAGGGCGAGCAGGGCGAGCAGGGCGGCGGCGAGCGCGAGGGGCCGGGCGGTGCGGGGCATTCGGGTCCATCTCCAGGATCGGGGTCGCGTTCGATCGTAGCAGACGCCCGCCGGTAAGCAAGCGAACGCCGGGGGACGGGGGCGTTCGCGGCGGGTCGGGCGGCACAACACCCCGGCTTGACAGGGGGGGCGGGGCGTCTATAGTCCGCGGCCCACGGTCGCCGGCTTACCGGGACTGCGGGCGGGGGTTCGTTTCGTGCGGGGGAGGTTCCGTGGCTCATCGCGCCGCGAAAATCCGGGTCGGGCTGGTCGCCGTCGCGCTGGCGGCGGTCGCGGCGAGCGGTCGGCTCGCGGCCGTGGACCCGCCCGGCCTGCCCGTCAGTTTGCCCGCCCGGCCCGCGCCCGTCGAGCGGCCGTTCCCGGAGTTCGACCCGGCCGCCGGCACGCCCCTGCCGGTGCCCCGCCCGGCCGTGTCGGCGTCCCAGAAGCCTCAGCCGCCCGACGTGCCGGAACTGCCGCGGCCGGTCGTCCCGCGCCCTTCCGTGCCCGGCGGCGATCCGTTCGCCGAGCCGCCGATCGCCCCGCGGAACCCGGACGCGCCGACCCCGCAACCGGTGGACAACGCCCGCATCAACCTGCCGCAAGGCCCGCGGCAGCGCATCAAGTTCGGCCCGCGCTACAGCGAGCCGCCGAGTTGGAAGCTCTTACCCAGCGACGACCAGAACACCCAGAAGCTGCTGTACACCGGCGGCGTCATCGTCAGCGTCAACTACTTCGGGTCCGGCGGGGCCGGCCTTCAGGAAGTCGAGTTCTCCGCGGACAACGTCGTCGCCTGGATCAAGGGCGCGAAGAAGCCGGCCGCCTCGGCCGACCTGAACGCCCCGCTGCAAGGGGCGTCGGACAAGTCCGAAGTCGAACTGTACCTCAACGGCGCGGTCGTGATCCGGCAGACGACCGTCGATCCAGTGGGCGGTCGCAATCTCGACCTGGTCTACTCCGGCCCGGAGGTCTACTACGACGTGAACAACAGTAAGGCGGTCGCCCTCGACGCGCTGTTGCAGTTCAAGACGCCGGCCCTCGCCGAACAGATCAACGTCCGCGGCCGGGTGCTGCACCAACTCGGGCCGAACGAGATCGAGCTGTACGACACGACTTTGAACGGCAGCCGCCGGCCGTCCGACCCGGGCCTCCAGTACACGGCGTCCCGGTCGGTCTTCACCCGCGAGGAGCGCGTCCGGCGGAACATCTTCGGCATCGAGTACACCGACCTGACGACCGGCCAGAAGGACTTCGGGTTCGAGCAAATCCTGACCTCGTACGACGTGAAGCCCCGGATTTTCAACGTGCCGATCTTCTACCTGCCGCGGACCCGCAACGACATCAACGAGCCGTTCGGCCCGCTGTCCGGGTTCAACATCGGCAACGACACGGTCAAGGGGTTCCAGGTCTACACGACGTTCGACGTGTTCAAACTCGTCGGCCTACGCGGCCGGGCCGGCGACCGGTGGGTCGTGTTCGCCGACTACCTGAGCCTGCGCGGCGGGGCGACCGGGACCGAGTACGACTACTCCGGCCGCGACCTGTTCGGGATCGCCTCGCGGACCGGGAGCCAGGAGTACAACCAGCCGTACAGCGGGTTCTTCCGCAGTTACTACTTGCAGGACACGCGGAAGAACCACGTCCTCTTCCCGCAGGTCCAGACGGACAACCTGGGCGGCGACCGCGGGGCCGAACCGATCCCGCCGCAGTACCGCGGCCGCACCCAGTGGCGGCACAACCAGGACGTTTACGAGAACGGTACGACCTACCTGCGGGTCATGGCCCAGGTCGAGCACCTGTCCGACAAGAACTTCATGGAGCAGTTCTTCAAGAGCGAGTTCGACCAGTTGCCGAACCAGGAGACGTTCGCATACGCTCAGGCCGGGGCCGGCCACCTGTACGGGTCGGCCCTGCTCGAACAGCGGTTCGACCGGCCGTGGGCGACCGAGACCAACTGGCGGCGCGCCGACGGGGCCGTCGTCGGCCAGTCGCTCCTCGACATTTTCACGTACTCGGCGCGGGCGAGCGTCGGGTCGGCGGAGTTGCGGCCGGCCACGATCGACCCGCAACCGGTCGTGGTCACGGACCGCCCCGTGAACACTGGCCGGTTCGACTTCAGCCAGCGGCTGACCGCGCCGTTCAACCTCGGCCCGATCCGCCTCGCGCCTTACGCCGTCGCCGACCTGACGTACTACACGCAGGACTTGAGCAATACGAACGGCGGTCTGACCCGCTTCCAGGCCGGCCGTGGGGACAACTTACCGCCGTCCCTCGGCCCGGTCACCGACCCGGCCGGTGAAGGCCGCGGCCGCTTCTACGGCGGCGGCGGGGCGACGGCGCAGATGACCGTCTCGAAGCTGTACAGCGAGGCCGCCAGCGAACTGTTCAACGTGAACGGGCTGTACCACAAGGCGACCGTCCGGGGCAACTACTTCAGCGGGTACTCGAACACGCCGTACTACGACTTGCCGCAGCTCGACCGCCTGACCGACGACAACACCGACCTGGCGTACCGCGTCACCCGGCCCCGGCAGGTCAACGTCATCACGACTCCGAGCGCGAAGGAACTCAGCCTGTCGCCGCTGTTCGATCCGCAGCAGTACGCCGTCCGCCGGCTGCTCGAAAACAAGGTCGATACCCTGGACACGATGCAGGTCGCCCAGTTCGGCCTGAACCAACGGCTCCAGACGAAGCGCGGCTTCCCCGGTGCCCAGCACGTCGTCGATTGGATGAGCCTCGACCTGTCCGGCACGTACTTCCCCGACCCGGCCCGGGACAACTTCGGCCAGAGCTTCGGCCTGCTGGAGTACGACTACGCCTGGAACTTCGGCGACCGCGTCGCGTTCACGTCGGCCGGCTGGTTCGACCCGATCCAGAACGGCGTCAAATACTTCAACGCCGGACTGAACTTCAACCGCCCGGACGGCACCAACTTCTTCATCAGCTACCGGCACGCCGACCCGATCGGTAGTAAAGCCCTGCAGGTGTCGTTGTCGTACCAGTTGAACTCGAAGTACAGCATGAACGTGCTGAGCATCTACGACTTCGGGTTGAAGCAATCCCTGGCGAACCAGATCAACGTCGCCCGCGTCGGGGCGGACACGACGCTGTTGTTCGGGGTGTCGTACAACCCGATCGTGCAGAACTTCGGCGTCCAGTTCGCCATCGTCCCGAACCTCGCCGGCATCGGCGGCGGCCGCCTCGGCCAGACGCCGATCTTCGGTGCCCAGCGGTAGCGCAGCAATTGACGATTGACGGAATCGTCTCGAACCCCCCTCGTGGGGGTTCCGCCGTCAATGTTTCGGGTCAGTTCGTGGCGGTCGCGGGCCACTCGATTTCGGCCCCGCCGGCGACGAGGCGCTTCTGGAAGTCGGCCAGGGCGACGGCGTCGGCGCGGATTTGGCGGGGCAACTTGCCGACCTTGGCGGCGTAGGCGGCAAGCGCACCGGCCGCTTCGCCGATGCTCCACTCGACCGTGTGCAGGCGGTAGCAGCCGTTCGTGATGTGCGTGACGCCCAGGTTCTTGCACGCCGCGAGCAGGTTATCGACCCGCTTGGGTAAGAGCGACCCCATCGGCACCTGGAACGGCAAGACGCCGGTGCCGCCGCCGCTGTCCCCGCCCGAGGTCGCGTGGATGTCGATGTACAGGTACAGGCCGACGCCGACGGTGTCCTTGAACTGGACGGCGCGGGGGATGCCGGCCCCGGTGTGCTCCTTGGTGCGGACCGGTTTGCTGACGTGCTGTTCGAGGACGGTGAACTCGGCCTGAATGCGACGGGACTCGCGGATGTACGGCCGCTTGGCCACGCCGTCCGGGGTGCCGGTCACGTCCGGCCGGGGCCGCAAGCCGGGCCAGCCGGTCTTGCCGTCGGTCCGCGGGGCTTCGGTCTGCAGCCAGTACAGCAGCGACAGGCTTTGCGCCTTGGCCGCGGCCGAATTCTTGGCCGCCACCTCGTCGCTCACGCCGATCAGCGGGCCGCGGTGGTGGTCGTTCTGGCCCCAGTTGATGAGGCTGATGTCGGTCAGCGTGTGGCCCTTCTCGAAGATGCGGGTGTCGAGCGCCCGGCGGTACGTCCAGAGGTTCGCCCCGTACTCGGCCTTGTCCTGCGTCGGGTCGAAGCCGAGGCGCGGCTTGCCGTCCTTGTCGCCGCTGGGGTAGACCCAACTGAGCTGCTTGTTCGCCGCGTAAGCGGGCTTGTAGTTCCGCCAGAACTCGTACTCGTTCGGCTTCGTGATGGTGTGCGTCTCGCCGGGGACGTGGTCGAGGGCGAAGACCCAGGTGAACGACTGGATGTTGTCCGGCCGCGCCTTCGGACCCGCGCTCGGCTCGCCGGTGTCCTTGGACGATTCGGAGCCGGTGACGAACTCGGTCTTGGTCATCGGCAGCAGGTCGCCGAGTTCGGTCGCGTCGAGGAAGTACTTGGCCGTCAGCGTCTGCTTGCGGCCGTCCGCGGTGCGGCCGGTGACCGCCCGGACGGTGTCGCGGTCCACGTCCGCACTCACGGCCTGCCAGTTGCGCAGCACGCGGAGCTTACCGGACGCGACCCCCGGTTGCAGCATCGCCTCCAACTCGGCCAGCCAGACGCGCGGCTCGGCGCACAGCCGGGAGACCCAGCCGTTGCCGGGGTTGAGC
>JAYTSV010000105.1:0-6089 GCA_043745465.1 Fimbriiglobus sp. | reverse complement strand
TACCTCGAAGGATGGATAGCGAGTTGAGGCCCCTGATGCGCGAGTCTCACGTGGCCTTTGACCAACTCATCGTCCCCAGGTCGAGGGCGTACCCGAAGGTGTTATCCTCGTAGCTTTCCTTCCCGTCCGACCACCCGCACACCTTCCCCCCGACCACCTCGACCCGGCCCCCAACGAGCTTCGCCTTGTGTCGGCCGATCCAGCCCGGTTGCTCGCCCATCGTTTCGACCAACTCCATGGCCAGGGTTTCGGTGTCGAGCCGGCACACCTGCGTCGTGCCGAACCGTCGTTCCCCCTGATAGCCCAGGTTGCCGACGACATAGATCCATCGACCGGCCAGCGTGGCCGTATGGAAGTCGGTCGGCGGAAAGACATCCTGGGGGTAGCCGTAGATGTCGAACGCGCCATCACCCCTGTGAACGATCACGTCGTTGTAGATGCAGAAGTCGGGGTCGTAGAAGTCTTCGTGCTCGCCCGCGATTTCGATCACCCGGCCGTCGGGCAGTTCGGTGAACGATTTACCGAACCGGTCGAAGCACCAGACTGCCGAGTCGCCGAGCCTGCCCTCATCGAACTTGGCCCGTGCGTGGTAAGCGGGCGATCCACCGGTGACCATCGCTCTCCAAAACGGGAAGTTCATCGGCTGCGGGTTGGTGGTGCCGAAGGCCCGGTGCTTGGCCGCGCGGTACTCGCCCGGCGTGCAGTCGATGGACCCGTCGCACGGGTTCCGTGTCATCTCGGACCGCACCTCAGCATTGACGTCCGCGAGGTCGGCACCCGCCTGGACCAGCGTGCGGGCGGTCTCGAGATTACCGGCTGACTGGATGGGTGAGTCGGTGTTACTCCGAAGATGCACGTCCGCGCCGGCATTCAGGAGCAACCGCACACACTCCACGGCCCCATTCCCGGCCGCGTCGATCAGGGCCGTTCCCCCGTACTCATCCGCCCCGTTCGGATCCACCCCACCTTCGAGTAGCCACCGGAGCATCACCAAGTCACCTTTCTCGGCCGCGTACATGAGCGGTGTCTTCCCGCAACGGCCACGGTCCCGGAGATCGGCACCAGCCGACAAGAGAAGTTCGGCCTTGGCGAGGTCGCGCGTGTGCAAGCTCAGGAGCCACGGCGTGCGTCCCCAGCGGTCGCGGGCCGACAGGCCATTGCCCTCATCGATCTGAGCCTTGATGTCCGCAACGGACCCCAGTGCCACAGCCCGGTGGAGCGGGGTCCATTCGAGGGGAGTGGGGTTCGCTCCGGCCTCAAGCAAGAAGGCCACGGCGTCGAACCGGCCCACCCGAGACGTGACGCTCAGCGCCGACTCGCCGTAGTCGCTGACCGCGTTAAGGTCTGCCCCGCGCTCGACAAGAAGTCGCAGGACGGGAAGCAGCTGTGAATCGTCGTCGATCGAGCGGCCGTGCATCACGTCGATCATGACGGTGTAGCCGTGGGGCCGGACGTACCTGATGTCGGCCCCGGCGTCCAGCAGTGAACGGATCGTTTCAAGGTCGCCTTCGCCCACTGCATCGCTGAGTTCGGTCGTAATGTCAACACCCCCGTTCGGCACCTGTCTTACGGAATGCCGTGCAGACACCTCCCGTCGGGGAAAGGTTCAACGTGGCTCGGCACGCCCGCCGTATCAAAATCCGGCAGTGGCCGACCAGTGTGTTGAGGGCTGTTTCCGATCCTCTGAGCGGGGGCGTTGCGGCACCATCAACACACTGATCAGCCACGACCCGGATTTCGGCGATCGCGCCCTCAACGACCTTTGCGTCCCTTGCTGGCGCGTCGGGCTAACAGGAGCCGCCGCTCGCCGGGGGTCGCCGGAAAATCTTACCACTTCGTGACGACTCCTTGACCCGCCGCGTCCGGCGGGGACAATGGAGGGCTGTTGCTCGCACGGCCCGAGGTGAATCGATGTCGATCCCGTCCAGCCAGCGGCCGTCCCGCGAGTGGGTGCTGCTCCTCGTCGCGCTCGCGATCGTCGCCGCCGTGGTCGTGCCGCTGTGGCACTCGACCGCGTCCGCCGAGACCCGCGAAGACTTCCTGGCCAAGTGGACCCCCGACCGCGTCGGCCGGCTGCTGCTGGGGCCGGAGCAGGCGGCGTGCTACGTCTGCTTCGCCTGGGCGGGGCTGATTCTGCTGACCCGCCGCCGCGAAGTCGCCCGCCAACGTCAGGCGTTCTTCCTCGAACTGTTGCCCACCGACGAGGGCGCGCGGGTGCTCCCCGAGGACGCCCGGCCACTGTCGCGTAAGGTCGAGGCGATCGCCGCCCGGAGTGGACCCTACGTCCTGGGCAACATGATCCGGCTGGGCTTGAACAAGTACGCCGTGAGCAAGTCCGCGCCGGACGTGGCCGAGGTCGTGCGGAACCAGGCCGAGGTCGAGTCGAGCCGGCTGGTGACGAGCATGGGCACCGTCAACTACCTGGCCTGGGCCATCCCCGCGATCGGCTTTTTGGGCACCGTCCGCGGCCTGGCCGGCGGCATGAGCATGGCCGGGTCGCAGGAGGCGGACATCTCGAAGTTCATCAAGGCCGCGACCGACCAACTCGGCATCGCCTTCGACTGCACGTTCATCGCGCTCGCGCTGAGCCTGGTGTTGATGTACCTCCTGCACGCCGTGCAACGCGCCGAAGAGACGCTCATCATCGACTGCCAGGACTACTGCCAGGAACACCTCCTGCTGCGGCTGTACGACCCCAAACCGGACCCGGCCGAACTGTCGGCCCCGGCCGGCGGCGACGCCGCGTGGTAAGGTTGTCCGAGTTCTCCCCCGTGGCCCCGAGGATGACGGATGTTCGGCTTCGGCACGCCCGGTAAACCCCGCCCCGGCCCGCCCGGCGACACGAGCAAGCTCGTCGGCCTCGACCTGACCGCGACGCGGCTGCACGGCGTCAGTTCCGCCGCCGGCCGGCAGCGCCCGCTCGCCCTGGACGCGCACGGCACGACCGACCTGCCGATGATGCTGCACCTCGGCGGCCGCGCGCCGTCGATCGGCGGGGTGGCGGTCGCCGTCTGCCGCAAGTCGCCGCACCTGGTGTGCGCCGGGTTCTTGCCGCACCTCGGCCAGGCGACCCTGTGGCAGGCCGACCGCGTCAAACTCACGCCCGAAGGGGCACTCGCGGCGGTCTTCGACGCCGTCCGCCCGGCCGTCGCCGCCGAGACCGACGCCGCCGAACTGGCCCTGCCGTCGTACCTCAGTGCGGCGCAGTCGCGGGCCGTCGCCGAACTGGCGGCGAAGGCGAAGCTGCCGGTCCGCGGCACGGTCGTCGCCGCGCTCGCCGTCGTCGCCCACCGGGCCGCGCACCTCACCGGGGCGGCCCCGCCGGACGACGCCGGCAGGGCCGAGTGGGTCGTCCCGCTGCCCCGCGACCCGGACGGCCCGGTGTCGGTCGTCGTCATCGACGCGGACGACTTCGCCCTGACCGCGAGCGTGCTGAGCGTCGAACCGGGGGCCGCGACCCTGGTCGCCTCGGGGGTCTGGCCGCGCGGCTCCGTCCGGCTGTGGAAGGACCGCCTGCTCGACGCGATGGCCGACCGCTGCGTCCGCCTCTGCCGCCGCGACCCGCGCGACTCGGCCGACGCCGAGCAGGCTCTGTACGACCAACTCGACGCCGCCCTCGACCGCGTCCGGGCCGGCCAGCCGGTCGCGCTGACGGTGCGGTCGGCCCACTGGTATCAAGACCTGGTCCACCAGCCCGAAGAGTTCGACGCCTTCTGCGCCCCGCTCGCCCGGCCGGCCGCCGAGGGGATTTTTGAACTGGTCCGGTCCGCCGGACTGCCGCTGCCGCCGACGGCCGTCTGGCTGACGCACGCCGCCGCCCGGCTGCCGGGGCTGGCCGGGGCGGTCCACCGCACGTCGCCGGAATCGACGAGCGTGCAAGCCCTGCCGCCGCACGCCGTTGCCGAGGCGGCTGCGGCGCTGGCGCTCCGCCGCCTCGCCGGCCAGGCCGGCCGCGGCTTCCTCGACTCCGTCGTCCCCCTCGACGAGCCGACCGCCGGCCGCGCGGTACCGAAGTCCCGGGAGTCGCGCCGGTGAGAACCCGCCACAAGCCGCCGAGCCTCGTGAGCATGTGGATGCTCGACGTTTTCTGCTGCGCCCTAGGCTGCGTCACCCTCCTGTGGCTGCTGAGCACCCGCGAGGCCAAGTCGCAGGCGGCCCGCAACGCCGACGCCGTGACCCTGCTCGCCCGCACCGAAGGCGACTTGAAAGCCCGCCAGGCCGAACTCATCGCCACGAAGGCCGACCTCGACCAGACCAAGCGCAAGCTCAACGCCGACCTCGAAGACTTGCAGGCCCGCTACCTCGCCACCGCCGCCGAGCGCGACGCCAACGCCGACCGCCTGTCGAGCGCCGCCGCCGACCTGGCGACGACCAAGAGCGACCTGCTCCGCGCGACGACCAAGGCGACCGAGTTGAACGACCTGCTCGCCCGCAAGCAGCAGGCGGCCGCCGCCGCCGCGACCAGGCTCAGCGCCAGCGAACAGGCCGCCGCCGAACTGGCGAAGCTGTTGCGCGAGAAGACCCGCGAGCGCGACGACTCGGCCCTGCAGGTGAAGAAGGCCCAGGATCAACTCGACGACCTCGACGCCAAGCTCAAGACCGCCGCCCTGGCCGCCGACGCCGCGACCGCGAACCTCAGCGCGATGCGCAAGTCCGGCGACGAACTGGCGACCGCCCGCGTGACCATCATCGACCTGCAGGGGCAGAAGGCCAAGCTCGCCGACAAGTTCGACAAGCTCAAGGCCGAGACCGACTCGCGGTTCGCCGGCATCGCCCTGACCGGCCGCCGCGTCGTCTTCCTCGTGGACATCTCCGGCAGCATGAAGCTGATCGACGACAAGACCCCCGCCCCCGACAAGTGGCCGACGGTCGTCGAGACCCTGGCCAAGGTGATGCGCAGCCTGGCCGAGTTGGAGCAGTTCCAGGTCATCCTCTTTTCCCGGGATGCCAAGCCGCTGCTCGGCCCCGGCTGGCACGGCTACCGCGGCGAGGCGAGCGTCGCGGAGGTCCGCGGGGCGCTGATGAAGGTCAACCCGGACGGCGACACGAACATGTACGACGCGCTCGACCTGGCCTTCCGCCTCCGCCCGTCCGGCCTCGACACCGTCTACCTGCTGAGCGACGGCCTGCCGACCAGCGGCCCCGGCCTGACCCCCGAGCAGGAGCGGACGGTGTCCAGTAGCGACCGCAGCGACCGCCTGTCGAAGCACATCCTGCGCACCCTGCGGACGACCTGGAACCACCCGGTCGGCGGCACCCGCGTCCGCATCAACGCCGTCGGCTTCTTCTTCGAGTCCCCCGAAGTCGGCGCGTTTCTGTGGGCCTTGGCCCGCGACAACGACGGCAGCTTCGTCGGCATGAGCAAGCCGTAAAGAAAGACCCGGAGGAGTAAGTCGTGTCAACGATCACGCTGCAAGAGGCCCAGGCCGACCTCAAGGGGATCGTCCGCCGACTGAACGCCGGCGACGAGGTCGTTGTGACGGACGGAGACCGCGTCGTCGCCCGCATCGTCGGCGACCACCGGCCGACGACGCCCCGCCCCGGCCCCGGGCTGGGCAAGGGCATGATGACCATCGTGGCCGACGACGACGACCACCTCAAGGACTTCGCGGAGTACGCACCTTGAGGTTCCTGTTGGACACGCACATCCTGCTGTGGTACGTCCTGGACGACCCCCAATTGAGCGCCACCGCGCGGGCGCTGATCCTCGACCCGGCGAACGAAATTCTGATCAGCCCGGCGTCGTACTGGGAGATCGCCATCAAGGTCAGCATCGGCAAACTCGCCCTCCATTGCCCCTACGAAGACTTTCTCGACCTCTGTCTCATCCGGTACGGTTTCAGCGTCCTGCCGGTCGAACCCCGGCACGCGGCACGAGTGGCGGGATTGCCGTTTTACGCCGGGCACAAAGACCCATTCGACCGCCTTCTAGTCGCTCAGGCGTTAGCCGATGGCCTCACTCTCGTCAGCATTGACTCGAAACTGGACCAGTACGCGGTCGCTCGCCGATCATAGATTTCGCCCGAAGTGACTGGCCGCCATGAGGTTGTGGCAACAATGTGGCTAAGCTACGCCAGCCGTAGCTTAGT
>JAYTSV010000104.1:0-6091 GCA_043745465.1 Fimbriiglobus sp. | reverse complement strand
CTGCCGGCGTGCGTGGCGTCGGTGACGCCGGGCATCCCGGCGGACGGGACCGGCGCGGCGACCGTCCACCAGGCCGGGGTGTCACGCCGTTCCAGTTCCGTCACGCGGAGGATCGTCGGGGGGGGTTGTGCGGGTCGTGCGGGTCGGCATGGCTGTGCCTCGGGTGGCTGTGTGAACGCCAGACTAACCCGGCGACTTCCGCGTTGCAAGAGTAATCGTGGGGAAATTGTGCGAAGTTTTGACGCATCCCACCAGCGGTCGCTCGACAGCCACGTGTGGCAGGCCGCCGACCAGTCCGGCCACCGGCCCGAAGCGGCCCACGCCAAAGCACGAGCGACGGGGTACTGGACCGCGTCGAGGTGCGAACCGGCGACGCCCGTGACCTCCCGTTCCCCGACGGGACGTTCGACCCGGTCGAAACCGACCGCCCTGAGTCTTCGGCCCCGCCGCAGTTCGCCGTCACGTCCGCGTGTTGGTCAGGTGCTTGCCGCACCAGGCGATGACGAAGCGGTCGGCCCCGGCGTCGCGCCGCCAGTGGACCGACAGGCACTCTTGCGGGTTGTGCGACCCGCCCAAGGTGACGTGGTTCTCGAACAGCTTCCGCTCGCCGTCGTGGCGGAAGCGGTACTCGTCCCCGTGCTTGCCCTCGCTCGTCGTCGAGATGTGCGGCTTGTACTCGAACCCGGCGCGCAAGAGCACGGCGTGCAGGTCTTCGCCGAGGCCGCCGCGGGCGTGGGCGACGCCGTCCAGGGCGGTGAACAGCGCGAACACCTTGGCCGGGTCCTGGTACGGGCTTTCCTCGGCCGATTTCAGCGCGCTCGGCAGGAAGACCAGCGTCCCGGCGAACTCCTCTTGGGCCAGCGCGACCGCCTCCCGGACCCGCTTCAAGCCGGCCAGGTACTTCGCCCGGTAGCGCCCGGCCGCGCGCCGCTCGGCCTGCGCCGCGGCCTCGGCGCGGGCGATGTCGGCGCTGACGGTGTCCCACTGCTCTTTCATGTCGGCGTGGGTCTCGGTCAACTCGGTCAACTCGGCCTGCAACTTCCCATTCTCCTCGGCGAGCGCGCGGTTTTCCGACCACGCTTTATCGAGTTCGGCCATGAACTCGCGGCCCTCGGCCACGCCCCGGGCGAGTTCGGCGAGCCGGGCCTCGGTCTGGGCGTGGGCCTGCCGGTCGGCCAGGCCGCGCAGTAGCGTGACCAGCGGGGCCTCGACCGTTCGGCGGAGGGCCGCCGCGACGACCTTGCGGAGCACGTCCAGGGGCAACCGGTCGTCCGTGTCGGCCCCCGGCGGGTAGTTGTCGGGGAAAAAGATCGGGTGCTGGCGGTACGACTCGTCCAGGGTGATTTTCGGCCAGTAGACGCGGACTGCCCCGTTGAAGCACGACCAGAACTTGCCGACGCGGTCGGTCAGGGCGAAAGTCGCCTGGCGGGTGGCGAGTTCGGCGACGTGGGCCAGGCCGAGGAGTTCGTCCATCACCCGGTCGGGGTCCACCAGCGGCCGGCCCGACTCGGTCGGGGTCAACACCACGAGCGGGAGTTGCCGGGCCGCGTTCAGCAGCAACTCGTCCGCGAGCCGGGGCACGCCCGGCACGTCGTACCGTTCGGCGTCCCCGGGGATCGGTTCGCCGCCGATGGCGAGGGCGAGGGCGAGGCCGAGGAAGCGGTCCACCACGGCGGGCCGGAACGGCTCGAACCGGGCCGTCGAGCCGTCGTCCCGGGCGCGGCGGACGCGCACGATGACGTGCCCCTGCAGCCCGATCGGCGTGAGGGCGACGGCGGTTTCGCAGACGTACCGCCACGGGTCGCCCGGGGCCAGCGGGTAGGCGGCCGTGAGCACGAACAGCCGGCGGTCGGCGTCGAGGGTCCGGTCCGAAACGGCCGGGGTTCCGCCCCCGTCCGGCGACTCCAGTTTCGCCTCCGTCGCCCAGACCTTGGCCGCGCCGGCGAGCGCCAGGTAGCACGCCTCACGGTCCGCCCGCAACTGACCGCTGCGGGGGACGAAGGTCGCCTGAAATGCGTAGACGTTTTGCACGGAACTCTCGAACGGTCAACGCTTACGCCCGGTCGCGCCAGTACCCCGGCTCGCGGCTCGCGTGGGCGACGGCGATCACCTGCACGTCGCCCGACGACAGCACCCGGTCAATGACACTGTACGGGAATTTGGGCACGGCCGCTTCGCGGAATTCGCGGTCGAATAGGGGGTAGCGGTCGGGCTGTCCAACGATCTCGTCGAAAGTCCGCTCCAAAAAGGAGTCGAAGCGCCGCGCCTTTCGGGGGCTACGGGCGTCGTACCACCTCAGCGCCGCCTTGGCCTCGTCGTCCGCGTCCGGGTGGTAACGCAACTTAGCCACGACTCACGCCGGATTCGTCGAGAATCGCCTGCATCCCCCGCCGGAA
This sequence comes from Fimbriiglobus sp., assembly GCA_043745465.1. Lineage (GTDB taxonomy): Bacteria > Planctomycetota > Planctomycetia > Gemmatales > Gemmataceae > Fimbriiglobus. The sequence goes on along the minus strand of JAYTSV010000104.1, from coordinate 3,695 downwards.
CTCCTCGCGCGTCACGCCCTGGACCTCGCCCGAGTCGAGTTGGGCCGCCCGCCGCCGCAGTTCCGGCCCCCACGCCGGGTGCAACCCCGCCGGCGGCTCGACCGACGCGGCCAGCAACTCCGCGAACTCGGCGCGCTCGGGCACGGGCAGGGCCATCACGGCATCGTACAAGTCGCTGGCGGTCTTGGTCATCGCTACGCTCCAGTAGTTGTCCAGGTTCTTCGCCAGATGCCGAGCGATCATTCGAGTTGGCGGATGCGGACGGGGCAATTCGTGTTAGACCTGCACCTCAAAAGAGAAACATCCCGTGTCATCATAGTAACGGCGGATCGACTTTACTAATACCGTAATATTTTTATGCATGTTCGATAAGCGTATTAGCTTGTACAATGTTTCTGATTCTATTGCGTGTATAAATGAAAATTTATTGCGTTCGCATCGGAAATTAATTTTGTTAGCCTCATGTGATGAGACCAGGTCTTCTAGAGTAGGCAGAGCCAGTATCAAAACTGTATCGCCCCTACGAAGAGAAGATATCGGCAAATACATCTTAACAATCACTGGCTTACGAGGACGATAAGGCTTTGCAAGTTTCCCTGTAAGTTGCAATCTTCTAGTAACTTTAAATTGCTCAATCTGATCGTTGCATTCTTCAGCAGATAATAGTCGGCAGTCAATTTTCCAATCCGCACCGTAGCGAGAACTAATAACTGCTTGATAATCGAGGCCTGCATCCAAATGACGACGAATAGCCATTAGATGCTGCGATGGTACAGTACCAAGTTTTCCCTCTCCACAAATACCACCACGGCAGAAAACATAGATTACAGAAGGGTTTCCTTGGGGAGACCAGAAATTTACTGTATTGCCAATGTATGCCAAGCGATCTTCTAAATCGGAATCGGCACCTGTTGTGGAAAATGAAAATTCAGAACCTTCAATTGGCTCACACGATTCGGGTGGCGAAAGCAAATCGGCGTACATATCCAGCCTTACCCCAATGAGCACGCCCGCCTCATCTTGTCCATGTCCACCTATTATCATAGCCTCGCATGATGCATCCAAACCGCGGTATCCATTCTTGCCGAGCTGCGTAGAAACGAAAACTGCGAAACCCCGAGAAAAGTAGCCTACGAGAAGGCCATCGATTAGCACTTTTACGGCATTCGCATCATAAATATTGTCAAAATCTGATATTATATTCGCACAATACTTGTATACTATCTTGCCGGTGTCAATATGCACGCCCGCAAGGCTGAGAATGGATAATAAGTTGTTCCTATAGAAGCTCTCTCCCACTACATCAATCGAATATAGCCCTGGCCCAGGCAGATTACCTTGTAACAGCGGCAACGGCAACACAGCCGATTGTTGTTGTGAATTGGCAGAGCCAACACGACAATCCTGTTGCGGATCGTTCGCAAGCTGCAAAACACGCGTTAGCCAGGCTCGTATCCCCATATCAAACTACCTAATGTGGGGAGTAGACAAGTTGACACAGTGCGAGACCGCCTGCTGCAGTCCCTACGCTCACGTTCCCGGCTTCTTCACCCACGTGTCGAGGAAGCCTTCGAGTTGGCGGCTGCGGACGGGGTGTTGCAGTTTGCGCACGGCCTTGGCTTCGATCTGGCGGACGCGCTCGCGGGTCACCTTGAAGATGCGGCCGACTTCTTCGAGCGTATACGTGTAGCCGTCGCCGAGTCCGTAGCGGAGTTTGATGATCTCGCGCTCGCGGTAGGTCAGCGTCTTCAGCACGTTCTCGATCTTGTCCTTGAGCATCTCGTTGGTCGCCGCGGAGACGGGCGATTCGACCGAGTCGTCTTCGATGAAGTCGCCGAAGTAGCTGTCCTCGCCTTCGCCCACCGGCCGGTCGAGGCTGATCGGGTGCCGGCTGATCTTGAGGACGCGCTTCGTCTCCTCGTAGCTGATGCCCGCGGCCTTGGCCGTTTCTTCGATGGTCGGTTCGCGGCCGATTTCCTGCAGCAGCTTCTTGGAGACGTTGCGCAGCTTGCTCATCGTCTCGATCATGTGGACGGGGATGCGGATCGTCCGGGCTTGGTCGGCGATGGCCCGCGTGATCGCTTGGCGGATCCACCACGTGGCGTAGGTGCTGAACTTGAAGCCCCGGCGGTATTCGTATTTGTCGACGGCCCGCATGAGGCCGGTGTTGCCCTCTTGGATCAGGTCGAGGAAGCTCAGGCCGCGGTTGCGGTACTTCTTGGCGATGCTGACGACGAGGCGGAGGTTGCCGCCGGAGAGTTCGCGCTTGGCCTGCTCGTACTCGCCGAAGCGCTGCTTCATGATCGCCACGCGGCGGCGCAGGCCGGCCGGTTCTTCGAGCGTGATGAGCATGAGGTCTTGGAGTTCCTTCCGCAGGTTCGCCTTTTCCTCTCGGGCGCTCCGGTTCCCCTTCAGCATCGAAATTTGATCTTCGAGGTCGTCCATCCGCGAGCTGATCTGCTCCAGCTTCCGCATCAGCGGCTGGACCTTCTGCGTGCGGATCGAAAGCTCTTCGACGAGAGTCACGGTTTTCCGCCGGCGCAGCTTGAGGCGCTTGCGGATGTCTTCGCGCTCCGATTCGGTCAATTCGGCTTCGATGAGGCGGTGGAAGTCGTCGACGTTCGATTCCATCAGCGGTTCGAGGGTGCGCAGGTTGTGCGGCATCCGCTGGAGGATCTTGTCCTTTTCGAGGTTCTCGGTCTGCGAGACCTTCACCGTGCGGTCGAAGGGCAGTTCGCCGAGGTGGACGCGCTTGAGCGTCTCGAAGACGTTTCGCATGGCGTAGTCGCATTCGAGGACTTTGCGTCGGAAGCGCCGCCGCGTCACTTCGATGCGCTGGGCGAGCGAGACTTCCTGCTTGCGGTCCAGCAGCGGGATTTCACCCATCTGGGTCAGGTACATGCGGACGGGGTCGTCGATGTGGCGGCCGTCGCCGTCGTTGTCGTCGAAGGCCGCGGCGGTTTCAACGACCGGGCGATCTTCGACCTTGGCCACCGGGGTTTCTTCTTCGGCGTCCTCGGCTTCGATGAGGGTGATGCCGTGCGATTCGAGGAGTTCCAGCAAATCGGGTAGCCGGTCGGCCTCCGCCGATTCGGGGAGTGCGAGATTCACCTCATCGTAGGTGAGCGAACCGGATTGCTTGCCCTTTTCGATCAGGGCCTTCAGCGCTTCGTCGGCTTTCCAGGTCATACGACGCCTCCCATTTCGGCGGGGTCAGGTGGAGTCTCAAAACCGCGGCGGTTCCGGGGAACGGCCGACGGTCAGTTGCTGCCGGGGGGCGAAGCTTTGGCGGGCGTTTGGAGCTTGCGGAGCAATTCCAGCGCTGCGGCATCGTCCATGTTGCCGGCCGCCAGTTGCGTCTGGACGGCCTTCTGCTCGGAATCCATTCCTTGCGAAGCGAACTTCTTCACGATCTTCCCGAGCCACTCGGGGCGGTCGTTCATCTGGCGGCCGACGAATTCCAACTTCATCGCCGCCTCGGCCAAATCGGGGCGGTCCATCAGTCGGACCCGCAACCCGTCCAAGTCGGCGGAGTGCCCGTCTTGATGCAAAGCATACAAATCCGTGAGCATTCTACGAAGGCCCGTGTGCTGGAGTTCTTCCGCGGGGATGCTGTCGATCACCAGCGAAACCAGCGGCGGCTCCGCCAGCAGCACTTCCAAAAGTTGCCGTTCGATCGCCATGGCCGCACTCGC
>JAYTSV010000103.1:0-6126 GCA_043745465.1 Fimbriiglobus sp. | reverse complement strand
TGACGAGCTTTTGGATCGCGGCCTTTCCGGGTCAACAATTCTCACGGTGGAAGACGGGTTTCGCGTCAACGAATCCTCCTATCGGAAGTCCGACACCCTCGCCCTCAAGGCCGCGGCACCCCGCCGTCGGCCGGCGATCCTTCATTGCCCGGAGACTGCTCATGGCCGCGAATCTCGACACCCGACCGCTCGCCTTCTTCAAGCCCGACCCGAAGCAGCCACGCAGGCATTATACGGACGCCGACCTGCGGTCGCTCGGGGACTCGATGCGGTCCCTCGGCCAACTCCAGCCGGTCGGGGCCAAGCCGGACGGGACGCTGCTTTGGGGCGAACGCCGCTTCCGCGCCGCCCAACTCGTCGGCCTGAAAGAGTTGTCCGTCATCATCACCGACCGGGCGCTGTCCGAGACGGAAATCCGCCTGATCCAGTTGGCCGAGAACGTCCACCGCGCCGACCTCCGGGACGGCGAGAAGTGGCGGGCCTGCGAGGAACTGCTCCGGCTGAACGCCGGCTGGGGGAACAAGGAACTCGCCGCCCACCTGCACTTGGGTGAATCCACGATCACCAAGTACCTCGCCCCGTCGCGGTGCGTGCCCGAGGTGCAAGAGGCCCTGGACGCCGGCCGCGTCGGCATCACGACCTGCTACGAGATCAGTCGCGCCGCGCCCGAACAGCAAGCCGAAATGCTCGCCCTGAAACTCTCCGGCACCTCCCGCGACGGCCTGGCCCGACGGGTCCGCCGCCAGAAGAGTCAATCCGCCCCGCAGGTCCGCGTCAAGCGGATCGTCTGCCCGCTCCCGTCCGGTGTCACCATCACGCTCGCCGGCGACGAACTGTCGCTCGACGAGGGCATCGATGCCCTGGGCGAGGCCGCGCGGGAGATGAAACGCGCCCGCGACCTCGGCTACACGGCCAAGACGTTCTCGGCCGCGATGAAGGACAAGGCCAAAAAGGAAATCGTCTGAGCGCCTCCGACGGGGCGTCGCGGAGCCTCCGCGACGCCCATTGCCCGATCACCCAACCACCCGCAATCGAGGACGACATGTGCATCTGCCGAATTCTCCTGGTCATCACGGTGCTGCTCGCGGCCTACGTCGCCGCGATGGCGGCGTTTCTCGTGCCCTACCTATGGCTGGTGATTCTCGCCATCGTCGTCGTCGTGGCCTGCAAGAAGGGCTACCGCTACAGCGCCTACGGCACCGCCCGCTGGGCGGACGCGGCCGACCTCCCGCACCTGCTGGAAGGCAGCGGGATCATCCTCGGCCACATCGGCGGCAAGACCTCCAAACTGGCGGGCGTCCGGGCGCTGTTCAACTCGCGGCTTTCGGCGACGAAGGCGTGCCAGACGTTCCTCGTGGCGTGCCAGCGAAAGCAACCGAAGCACCTCGTCCGCCTGACGAACGCCGTTCACACGGCGGTGTTCGCGCCGACGGGCGTCGGCAAGGGCGTGTCCATCGTCATACCGCACCTGCTCACCTGCCCCGACTCGATGGTAGTCGTGGACTTCAAGGGCGAATTGGTCAAAGCAACGGCGCAGGCCCGGCGGCGGATGGGGCAGCGGGTGGTCGTAATCGACCCGTTCGGCGTCGCCGGCGGAACGGACACGTTCAACCCCCTCGATTTCATCGACAAGGAGTCCCGCCACGCCCTCGACGACTGCCGCGACTTGGCCGAGGCGCTGGTGGTCCGCACTGGCCAGGAGAAGGAGCCGCACTGGGCCGATTCGGCGGAGGTCTGGATCGCCGCGATGGTCGCCACGGTCGCGGCCTTCGCCGACGCCGGCGACAAGTCCCTGCAATCGGTCCGGTCGCTGCTGACCAACCCGGTGAAGATGCAGGAGGCAATCAAGCTGATGTGCGAGTCCGACCTGTGGGAGGGGATGCTGGCCCGGCTCGGGCACCAGCTCACCCACTTCAAGGACAAGGAACTGTCTTCGACGCTCACCACCACGAACCGGTTCCTGCGCTTCCTCGACACGATTGCGATCTCGGACAACACCAAGCACAGCAGCTTTGACCCGGCCGATTTGCTCGCCGGCAAGACGACGGTCTACCTCGTCCTGCCGCCCGAGCACATGCGGGCGCAGTCGCCGCTCCTGCGGCTCTGGATCGGTTCCATGCTACGGGCGGTCGTCAAGGGCGGGTTGCAGGACCACACCAAGGTCCATTTCGTCCTCGACGAGGCGGCGTCCCTCGGACACATGGAAGCCCTCGACGACGCGGTCGATAAGCTACGCGGCTACGGCATCCGTCTGCTGTTCCTCTACCAGTCCCTCGGCCAACTCAAGCTCTGCTGGCCGGAGGGCCGGGACCAAACGCTCTTGTCGAATGTGACGCAGGTCTACTTCGGCGTGAACGACCATGCGACGTCGGAGTACGTCAGCAACCGGCTCGGCGATGAAACCATTCTCGTGCGGAACTGGGGGTCGAATTCCAACAGTTCACACCAAGCCTCGCCACAGGGCGGCAACACCAGTTACTCCTCCGGTACGAACGAGAGCTTTCAGCAGCACGGCCGAAAGCTGCTCCAGCCGTCCGAAGTCGCGGCGCTCGACCCTCGCGTCGCCATCACATTCACGCCCGGCGTCCCGCCGATAGCGTCCTGGCTCGTCCGCTACTTCGAGCACGATTTCCGGGCGGAGCGCGGCATTGGGCCGTGGAAGTCGGCGTTCGACACCGCGTGTCTGTTCGTGACCGTGGCAGGCCTGGCCGTGTTGCTTACGGCCATCGTGGTCGGTCCGAACTTCGAGTGACAGGGGAACCGTTGCCCGCTCAAGCCTGGTGGTATGCGACCTCGCCAAATCGTGACGAGCTTTTGGATCGCGGCTTTTTCGGGTCAACAATTCCCACAGTGGAAGACGGGATTCGGGTCAACGGATCACCCGTCGGGAAGCGCAACGAGCCAACAACCGCACACCCTTGCGGCGACGGCAACCGCCGCCGCAAGGGGCTGTCGTTGCCCGTAGGCCGGCCCGGTGCGGGGCCGGCATCCGCTTCCGTTCCGGCCGTGGTGGTCACGGCCGCAGGTGAGAGTCCGAACTTCAAACGAAAGGAGGGAAACCGTGTCCCGCAAAACCCGCGAGTTCTTCGATCAGGTCAAGGACGGCGAGCCGCAGAAGGGGGCCATCGAGGCCATTAAGGAAGCGGTCCAGACGGTCGCGCCCGGACTGTCGCTGAGCAAGATGTTCAACGAAATCGGCAGCGAGTTGTCGCAACTGGCTTCGCACGGCCGCACCGAGATGGCGGCGGCACTGTTCAACGGCAGCCCCTTCGTGATGTACATGAAGGGCCAGGAAACGACCGAGCAGTCGCCCGATCACGGCCTCGCCAACGAAGCCTCGCCAGAGAAGGAGGTGGAAGGGCGGGAGAGGTAATCTCGCATCGAAAGTATCGCCCGCGAGGCACAAATCGCCTCGATTCGAAGCAACCCAAAGTCGGGCTGCCGAGCGTAGCCCGAAACATCGACTCCTACACCGGGGCGGCGAATCGTAAAGGCTGTCCCTCTACACGAGGTCCAAGTTCCATGAATCACTCCAAGGGAAAAAACTGGGTCCGTCGCCTTCTGCGGCCGACCCCCCGACGACTGGCGACTTTCGCCGTACTCATCGGGCTGTGGTGCGCTTACCAGACGTACTTCACGCCACACCAGCGGGCGGTGCGGCACCGGCTCGCCGATGCCGACGCCAAGTCCGAGAAGGCTATCGACGCGCGGCTCAAGCCGCTGAACGACCTCTTCGACCGGGGCCGCTCGGGGTCGGGGGAATTCGCCGAAGAGGCACTGTCCTGGAACGGCAAGTGGCAGTTCGTCAAGGGACTGGTCAGCGGGAGCGAGTCCCACCGCGCCTTTCTCTCGCGGTCCTTCGGCCAGCACGTCTTCACACCCGACGAACTGAGGGCCGCGATGGAGGCCGTGGTCCGGGCCTACCTCGACGACCTTGAAGCCGTCGAGAGCGAGATGCTGGTTCGACTCCGTGCCGACCTCGCGGACACCGACCGTCCGACCGAGTTGCTGCCGGCCCACCTGCGGAGCGACGAGGAGTTCCGCCGGGAGTACCGGAAGCTCGCTGGCGACGTAGTGGCCGAACTTCGCCTGGACGTGGGCGTGACCGTCGGCCGCGAAATCGGAATGCTGATTGCCTCGGACGTCGCGGCCACAGCGGCCCTCCAGGCCGCGAAGGCGGCAGCGGCTGAAATGGGCGTCGGGGCCGGCATCCTCGGGACGGGGGCCGCGTCCACGGTCGCCACCCTCGGCGTGGGGATGGTCGTCGCCGTTATTCTCGATTACCTGCTGGACCAGGTGTTCCGGATGGCCGGCTACGACCCCGCCGCCAAGATCGAGGCGATGGTGGACGAGTCGCTCGACAAGATGCAGGCCGCGCTGATGCGCGACCCCGGATTCTTCTCGACGGAGAAGAAGGGGGCACTTCGCCAACGGCTGGAAGACTTGCACGAGGCGCGGTCCAAGATGCGGCGCGAGACGGTGGCTCGACTACTCAAAGAAGGAGGTGTGAAATGAAAACGATTCTGACGGCCACGCTGGTGGCAGTGATGTGCCTGTTCAGCACGCCCCGCGCACAGGCTCAGGCGAAAGCCCGGGCGGCGCGGGAGGCCGCCGAACTGCTGATGGAGCGGTTCGGGGCCAAGGTCGGCCGGAACGTGCCGGAACTGACGGCCCGGATCGAGGGACTGGCCGCGCGGTACGGCGACGAAGCCATCGTCGCCATGCGGAAGGGCGGCCCGTCGGCGTTCGGTCTGGTCGAGGCGGCGGGCGTAGACGGGGCCAAGGCCGTTCGCGTGCTGGCCGTCCACGGCGAGCAGGGTGCGACGCGGGTGCTGTCCCGGCCGACGGCCATGAAGCAGTTCCTCCAGCACGGCGACGAGGCGGCGAACGTGCTGGTGCGGCACCCCGGCGTCGCCGAACCGCTGCTGGAAAAAGGCGGGGCACAGGCAATCAAAGCGTTGGCCGCGGTCGATCCGCGTAACGGGCGGCGGCTGGCCATGCTCATGGACGGCGAGTTGGCGAACGCCAGCCGACACCCCGAACTGCTGGGTGTGGTGACCAAGCACGGCGACGGGGCGGTGAACTTCCTCTGGCAGAACAAGGGGACACTTGCCGGCGGGGCGGCGCTCGCCGCGTTCCTCGCCGACCCGGAGCCGTTCCTGAGCGGTGCCAAGGACATCGCCTCCGTGGCGGGGGAGACCGTGGTGAAGCCGGTCGTCGGAGGCGTCTTCACCCTGCTGAACATCGCCCTGGGTGTGGTCGGGGTTCTCCTTCTCGCAGTCGTCGGCTTGGCCTACAAGCACGGGCTGCCCAAGGCGGAGAGCGTGAAGACCATCATCTCGCTCTGGAAGTAGTCGCGTCGGTACGGGCGGGGACTGCAAACCCGCCTTCTTTTCAGAAACGATCCAAGAAAACGCACAGGCGAGGCCGCGATGACTCTCGACGAACGACTCGAACGGATCGACGCCATGCTGGTCGCCCTCACCGACCGCCAGCACCCGCCCGAGTGGTATTCGGTGGAAGAGTTCTCCCGGATCGTCAGGCGATCTGAATTTACCTGCCGTGAGTGGTGCCGCCACGGCCGCATACATGGACAGAAGAAAGCCAGCGGGCGTGGTGCCCATACGTCGTGGGCGATTTCCCACGAAGAGTTGCAGCGTTACCGGCGAGACGGTTTGTTGCGGACGCCCTGATTCGCAGCCCCGTTCTCGCCATCGAACAGTCCCGTGCGTCGGGATAGGGTCCGCCGTCCGCGCGTGCTTTGACCACCCGACCTTTTTCGGAGATGGAATCCCGTCATGTCCCCCAGCAACCCAAAAAAGGTTTGCGCCGTCGCGGAGGTTGCCCGTTCGGGCATCGTCCCGGCCGGGACACCGGACTGGATCACGGCTGAACTGATCGAGCAGACGATCCGCGTCTGGCAACCGTTCTACGAGGCGGTGATTTCACCCGAAGAAGCCGTTACAATGATCCAGTCCGTGGGTCGGTTGTATCAGGCACTGTCTTCGGGGTCTTCGCCATGAAACGGTTTGTCGCACTGGCTCGGGTCAGCAGTCGGGAACAGGAACGCGAAGGTTTCTCGCTCGAAGTGCAGGAAGAAGCCCTGCGTCGCTACGCCACGCAAGC
>JAYTSV010000102.1:0-6144 GCA_043745465.1 Fimbriiglobus sp. | reverse complement strand
GCGACTACTTGAGCGGAGATATCAACGATGCCACTGATGCCCAAGCGGGTCAAGTTTCGAAAAAGCCAGCGCGGCGTCGTAAGGGGTAACGCGACCCGGGGCAACTACGTCGCCTACGGCGACTACGGCCTGCAAGCCCTCGAGGGCGGCTGGCTCAGTGCGGAGTGCATCGAGTCCGGCCGCATCACGATGACGCGGTTCGTCTCGGGCGAAGGGCGGTACTACATCCGCGTCTTCCCGCACAAGAGCATCACCGCCATCCCCGCCGAGACCCGGATGGGCAAGGGCAAGGGCGAGCCGGAATACTGGGCGTCGGTCGTCAAGCCGGGCCAGATTCTGTTCGAGGTCGGCGGCATTCCCGAGGCCCAGGCCAAGGGCTGTTTGGCCCGCGTGGCCTACAAGATGCCGTTCAAGTGCCGGTTCGTCCCGCGACGCCCGGCGATTTAGCGGTAGGATGACGGGTACGATTTGCACCCCGGGGCGACGTTCGCCCCGGGTGACCGTTTGAGACCTGGCGACCTGGTGAGACCATGAACTCGAGTGAACTGCACGGAATGAGCGACGACGTGCTCGCCCTCACCCTCTCGGACACCGAGAAGTCGATCTTCAACTTGCGCTTCCTCGCCTCGACCGACAAGAAGAACACGTCGAGCGAAGTCAAGAAGGCCAAGAAGGACATCGCCCGCGTGAAGTACGAGCAGCGGAAGCGCGAACTCGTCAAACTCGGTGCCCTGCCCGACGCCGCATTGAACGCCGCCATCGCCGCCGAGAGTGCGAAGGTCGAAGCGGCCGTGCCCGGCAAGCGCCGCGCCTTGCGGACCTACCAGCGCCTGACCAATATCCAAACCGTGCGGGCCATCAAGCTCGCCTCCAACCCGACCCCGGCGACGGCCGCAGCGATTCCCGCGACGACCGGGAAGGGAAAGTAACTCATGGCCGACACGACCAAGCCCGCCGCCCCTGCCGCCGCGACCGCCACCCCCGAAGTCCGGGGCGTCCGCCGCGTCGTCACCGGGATCGTCACCCGGGACAAGAACCTCAAGACGCGCCGCGTCGAGATTCAGACGCTCGTCAAGCACCCGAAGTACGGCAAGTACATCAAGCAGCGGACCGTCCTGTACGTCCACGACGAGAAGAACGAGTCGGCCCTGGGCGACACCATCGAAGCGATGGAGTCCCGGCCGCTGTCCCGCACGAAGCGCTGGCGGCTGGTGAAGGTCGTCAAGCGCGCCCCGAGCCGCACGCTGTCGAACATCGAAGGGGCCAAGAGCCTCGCCGGCAGCCAGGTGGACGAAGCCACGGGCGTCAAGTCGTAACGGCCGAATGACCAGGCCGTTCCCACGGCCGCTTACGGGATGCGATCATGATTCAGATGTATACGTACCTTGATGTCGCCGACAATACCGGTGCCAAGGAAGTCATGTGTATCCAGGTTCTCGGCGGCAACAAGCGCCGCGTGGCCTACCTGGGCGACCTGATCCGGGCCAGCGTCAAGAAGGCGCTGCCGGGCGGCGAAGTCAAGCCGGGCGACGTGATCAAGGGCGTCGTCGTCCGCACTCGCGTGGCCACCCGCCGCGAAGACGGCAGCTACGTCCGATTCGACCGCAACGCGCTCGTGCTGCTCGACAACGACAACAACCCGCGCGGCACCCGCATCTTCGGCGCGGTCCCCCGCGAGCTGCGGGCCAAGTTCAACAAGATCATCAGCCTGGCCGCCGAAGTCGTCTAGTCGGTCATTGTCGGTCTTCAGTTTCGAGTTGTTGGCGCACCGCTTAGTTTAAGGTGTTGAGATGTTTATTCGCAAAGACGACCTGGTCGAAGTGACCTGCGGCGACGACAAGGGCAAGCGCGGCAAAGTGCTCCGCGTCGTCCGGGCGGACGACAAGGTCGTCGTCGAAGGCGTCAACCGCGTCTACAAACACATGAAGCCGAGCCGCGGCAACCAGCAGGGCGGGCGGCTCTCGAAGGAGATGCCGGTCGCCGCGTCGAACGTGTCGCTCATCGACCCCTCGACCGGCACCCGCACCAAGGTCGGCGTCCGCTACGCGGCCGACGGCACCAAGGAACTGTACGCCAAGAAGAGCGGTGCCCGCATCCGCTCCCTGAGCAAGCCGAAGCCGAAGTTCGCCAAGCCGGCGTAACCGCGACGCCTCGGGACGACGGCGGGGTTTTCCCCGCCGTTGACGCTTTCACTGACCGCGATTTTTCCCTGCCGCGCGTCGCCCGTCGGGATGGGCAACGCTTCACGGCACCTGTTGGAGTGGACCGATGAGCCGGATGTTAGAGAAGTACAACAAGGACGTGGTCCCCGCGCTCAAGGCCAAGACCGGCCGCGACAACGCGCTGAGCCTGCCGAAGATCACCAAGATCGTCCTGAACATGGGCGTCGGCAAAGCCCTCCAAGACAAGAACCGCATCGGCGAAGCGGTCGAGCACCTCGGCCTGATCGCCGGCCAGCGGCCGCAGATCACCAAGGCGAAGAAGTCCGTGTCGGCCTTCCGCCTCCGCGAGGGCCAGGAGATCGGCTGCCGTGTGACCCTCCGCGGCACCCGCATGTTCGAGTTCCTCGACCGGTTCATTCACCTGACGCTGCCCCGCATCCGGGACTTCCGCGGTGTGTCGCCCAAGTCGTTCGACGGCAACGGCAACTACAACATGGGCCTGAACGAGCAACTCGCGTTCGCGGAGATCGACCCGGACAAGGTCAACTTCACGCAGGGCATGGACATCACCATCTGCACGACGGCCACGAACGACGAAGAAGCCCGCGAGATGTTGAAGCTCCTCGGCATGCCCTTCCGCGAGCAGTAAGCCGCCGAGCCTTCACACCAAAAACCGCGTCGCCGGGTGGGCCGTCCCCCCCGGCGATTTCGTGTCGGAAGCCAGGGTCGGCGTTCGACGACGCCTTCGGAGGCGGCGGGAGGGGACGCCGTTCCGGGGGTGCCCGGGCTGTCCGCCCTTGGCCTTGCCGGAGAGCAACCGGGAGTGGGCGGTGCGCGTGGCCGCGAGCCTGGCCTGCGGCAACGAGGTCGTCGCCTTGAATGCTGGCCTGGCGCAGGCGACCCGCGTCCTCGACGTGCTGGCCCGGCGACACGCCCCAGCCGCGCGCCGACGTGCAGACCTGCCCGAAGTGCCTGGGTTCCGCGATAGCCTGCAAGTCATCGTCTCAACTGACTGCTCCCGGACCGGCGGCGGCTGCGGTGCGCAACAACCGTCGCCTCCGAGGGTGGTTTAGAAAGTCGCGCCCCGATTCTCTGACGTTGACGGCTAGAAAGCTCCAGGCTGATTGAACACGTGTTGGATCAGGCTGACCGCCGCAGCCGCGGCAAATTCTTGATCCGATTCGCGTCGCGGATTACGCTTGGTGCCGTCCGCCCAGTCGCAGATCCCCTTGACAAGCGCCCACTCGCAATTGACCCGGCCAGCCGCCGCCGCCAGACCCGCGCCTTCCATCTCTCCGCCGATTGCTGAGCCGTAACGGGAGAAGAGTTCAGCCTTGAAGTCCGCATTGTCGATCAATTTTTCGCCGGAAAGGACTGGGCCGAAAAGTGGGCGACACGGGACGCCGGTCGGGGCGGATTGTCCTTGTTGCCAAGCGTCGAAAAGTACGAAGAAGCCGACATCTCGGCGACCTGTTGTCGCAGCGGCCCCGGCACTTGATCGATTGAATCGGCACTGCGCACCCACTCGTATGGTACTGTCAAATTTTCGCGCCAGGCCAACCGAACACCGTTGAGAGGCGAACCGACCGACTGCCGCCAGCTGAGCCGGTGCATCAGAAGTAGCCAGTGACCGGCATTGGGAGGGTTCCGAGACACGGGTTGATCAATGAGCACGCCGTCGGGGTACACCAACACTCCGGCCTGCCAGCCTTGTGAAATTGATTCCGGCGGCGGGCTGGCAACGGCACCAAATACGTATCGGATACCCCCGACCGGCACGGGAAACAGATCGGTCATGTCTTCGGCGTACTGCTGATTGGCCAGGTCGGCACCGGCCAGCACACGGGCCGTTGCCTCAGCCAAACTCTCAAACGCTTTGAGGGACCGGTCGTCCCCGCACAGGTAGCTGGAGCGTAGCCGTAGTGGCTCGAAAACCGCTCGCGGACGGCCACTCCCGTCTCGGATCACTCGCGCCTCCGCCAATGACTCGTCTTGAGCAACCCATTCGCGGAAGCGAGGTTCAATCCCAACTAGGCTCGAATATGACACGATTTGCCAGGGATCGTTGGGGTCATGAACTTGCTCGCTGAACTTGCGAGTGATCCAGTCGGGGCCGCCCGATCTCGCTCGTCGTCGCCAACCTCCACAAACAGGTGGTGCAAGCCCCGCGATTGAGCGGCTTTCGCAGCGAACTGGTCTTGTAAAGTCTGCAGTGTCTCACGCCAATCCACGGCCAACCCTCACACTCCCTTGGGTTGAGTCATGCTAAAGACTAACGAGCAAAGAGAACATTCGCAAGCTCAAGTCAACTGCGTAAGTCATAAATGATTGCGATCTTGAGCGAGTTTTCAGGACTGGTTCTGGGATCGGGGAATCTGGACGAACTCGCCTCGACGGGTCGGTGAAAGGCGTTAAGTTGAGAGTGTCTCGCGGAACGGCCGGTTCAGCGTGGAGCGATCCACGAGCCGAATCGGAACGCCGCCGGCCAGCAGAATTGGCTTCGACACACGCGACGACTGAATTGACCGTTGAACCTCGCGTCCTGGCGCAGTTGCGTCGGGCCGTTCCGGGAGAGTGTTGCATGTCCACCAAAGCGAAGATGGCCCGATTCAAGGTGCAGTTGGCGTCGATCGCCGCGCACAAAATTGAAATGGCCAAGCCGGAAGCCCAGCGCGACCCCCGCAAGGTGCTGCGGCCCCGCGACCTGATCCGCATCCGGATGCGGTGCAAGATCACCGGCCGGCCCCGGGCCGTGTACCGCAAGTTCGGCGTCTGCCGCATCATCTTCCGCGACCTGGCGAGCAGCGGGCTGATCCCGGGCGTGCGCAAGGCCTCCTGGTAACCCCGCTCCGCATTCCCCCGCCCCCCCTGATTTGAGGGGCAGGCCCGCACACCGTACCGGCTCGACCTGGAGACTTTTGCCCCATGATGACCGACCCCATCGCGGACATGCTGACCCGCATCCGCAACGCGAGCAACGTCGAGAAGCCGAACGTCGAGATGTCGGCGACGAAGGTCAAGATCGCCATCGCCAAGGTCCTCGCGGACGAGGGCTTCATCCTCGGCTACCGCGTCGGCAAGTACACGACGAGCGACGCCGGCACTGAGTTCGTCGAGACGACCGACCTCGGCCAAGCCCACGTCACGCTGCAGGTCTTCCTGAAGTACGGGCCGGACGGCGAGAAGGTCATCCGCAACATCTCCCGGTACTCGAAGCCCGGCCGCCGGGTGTACCAGGGGTACAAGGAAGTCCGCCGCGTGCTGGACGGCCTCGGCATCGCCATCCTGACCACCTCGCGCGGCGTGATGAGCGACCGCCAGGCCAAGCAGGCCAAAGTCGGCGGCGAAATCCTCGCCACGGTCTGGTGACCCCCGGCCCGCAGTGGTTTTGACTCGAACAGGTCGGGCTACGACCGGAGCCGGTGGGAACCGTGCTGCGTGAAGCCCTGGAGGACGGACAATGTCGAGAATTGGTAAGGCCCCGATCCCGATCCCGGCGACGGTGAAGTTCGCCATCACGGGCGCGCACATCAAAGTGGACGGGCCGAAGGGCAAGCTCGAGTTCACGCACCACCCGAACATGACCGTCAAGCTCGACGGCGGCGTCGTCACCGTGACGCGGCCGGACGACGACCGCCAGAACCGCGCGCTGCACGGGCTGACCCGGGCGCTCGTGAACAACATGGTGGTCGGCGTGTCGGACGGGTACACGAAGCGGCTCAAGATTACGGGCGTCGGCTACCAGGCGTCGATGAAGGGCAAGGCGGTGGAACTCACCGTCGGGTTCGCCAACCGCGTGCTGCTCGACCCGCCCGAAGGGGTGACGGTCGCCGTGCCGGACCCGACGACGATCGTCGTGACCGGGGCGGACAAGCAGAAGGTCGGCCAGTTCGCGGCCGAGGTGCGGGCGAGCAAGAAGCCGGAGCCGTACAAGGGCAAGGGCGTGTCGTACGAGGGCGAAGTGGTTCGCCGCAAGGAAGGC
>JAYTSV010000101.1:0-6221 GCA_043745465.1 Fimbriiglobus sp. | reverse complement strand
GCCCCGAGCCAGTACGAACTCGCCCCGATCTTCGAGGACAGCAACCTCGCCACCGACCACAACCAGTTGGCGATGGACGTGATGCGCCGCACCGCCGAGGCTTACGGACTCGTCTGCCTGCTGCACGAGAAGCCGTTCGCCGGGATCAACGGCTCCGGCAAGCACAACAACTGGTCGATGTCCACCGACACCGGCGAGAACCTGCTGAACCCCGGCGACACGCCGCACGACAACGCCCAGTTCCTGCTGTTCTTCGTCGGCGTGATCCGGGCCGTGGCCAAGTACCCCGAACTGCTGCGGGTCACGGTCGCCAGCGCCGGCAACGACCACCGGTTGGGGGCCAACGAGGCCCCGCCGGCGATCATCTCGATCTTCCTGGGCGACCAACTCCAGGACGTGATGGACCAGCTCGAAGCGGGGGCGTTGAAGAGCACCAAGCAGGGCGGTCAGATGGAGATCGGCGTCACCGTGCTGCCGAAGCTGCCGCGCGACGCCGGCGACCGCAACCGCACCTCGCCGTTCGCGTTCACGGGCAACAAGTTCGAGTTCCGGGCCGTCGGCTCGTCGTTCTCGATCTCGGGGCCGAACGTGGTGCTGAACACGATCGTCGCCGAGTCGCTGGACTTCATGGCGACGACGTTGGAGAAGGCGGTCGCGGCCGGCAAGGACTTGCACAAGGCCGTGCAAGACCTGCTCCCCGGCATCCTCAAGGAGTCGAAGAAGGTCGTGTACAACGGCGATGGGTACACCGAGGAGTGGCAGCAAGAGGCCGAGCGCCGCGGCCTGCCGAACCTGAAGACGACGGTGGACGCGATCCCGATGATCATCCGCAAGGACTCGATCGACCTGTTCACGAAGTACAAGGTGTTCACCGAGAAGGAACTGCAAAGCCGGTACGTGATCTTCTCGGAGAGCTACGTCAAGACGATCACCATCGAGGCCAACATGATGGTCATGATGGCCAAGACGATGATCCTCCCGGCCGGCCTGCGGTACCAGACCGAGGTCGCCACGGCCGTGACGACGACGAAGGCCGCCGGGATCGACAACGGCGCGCAGCTCGAAGCCCTCAAGGAACTGACCGGGGTCATCACCGGCTTCCAGGGGGCGACGGCGGCCCTCGAAAAGGTGCTCGGCCACCACGCCGAGGGCGACGCCTACGCCCACGCCAAGGCGATGCGCGACACCGTCGTGCCGAAGATGGTCGAACTCCGGACGCTGGGCGACAAGCTCGAAACCATCGTCGCCGACGACCTGTGGCCGATCCCGACGTACCGCGAGATGCTGTTCATCAAGTAAAATCCAGAGTGCAAAGTGCAGAATCGAAACCCGTCGTGAAGATTCCGGTCGAGTTTTCATTCTGCACTTTGCACTCTGCCTTCTGCACTCTTGGTTTTCCCGCCGCGCCCGGCTACAATTTGCGTGACCGCTGACGCTTCTCTTTTTTTCGGCCGGCCACACGTCGTGGTCGGCACCTCCGGTGGCCCGACTCTTCCCCCCCGCGACGGCGCGGCGGCACGGCGGGGCCGACCCGGACGGATCGCCCGTCGTCGAACTTCGGAAAGTCGAACACCGCATGACTGCCGCACAACCGGCCCTGGCGCAGGGCGTGTTGGAAATGCACCCCAAGGGCTTCGGGTTCCTCCGCGACCCGGCCAAGAGTTACGCCCCCAAGCCCGGCGACCCGTACGTCGGCCAGCCCCTCGTCCAGAAGCACAAGCTCAAGCAGGGCCTGCACATCGCCGGCACGACCGAGATGGCCCGCAAGGGCGCACCGGGGCCGCGCCTCGCCACCGTCGAACTGATCGAGGGCATTGACGCCCGCGACTTCAAGCCGCGGGCGTGGGAAGAACTCACCGCCGTGGACCCCACCCAGCGGCTGATACTGGAGACGGGCGAAACCCCGCTGACGACCCGCGTCATGGACCTGTTCACGCCCATCGGCAAGGGCCAGCGCGGCCTGATCGTCGCCCCGCCGCGGACCGGCAAGACGGTCCTCTTGTCGCACATCGCCCAGGCCATGATGCTGAACCACCCCGACGTCCACCTCGTCGTGTTGCTCGTGGACGAGCGGCCAGAGGAGGTGACCGAGTTCAAGCGGATGGTCATCAAGCCCGAGGCGACGGCCCGGGGCGGCAAGTGCGAGGTCATCGCCAGCTCGAACGACCAGGAGGCAGTCGTCCACATGCGCACGTCCGAAGTCGTCCTCGACCGGGCCAAGCGGATGGTCGAGCAGGGCAAGGACGTGTTGATTCTCTTGGACTCGCTGACCCGGTTGGCCCGCGCGTACAACAAGGGCAGTTCGAGCGGCAAGACGGGGTCCGGCGGCCTGGACAGCCGGGCGCTCGACATCCCCAAGCGGCTCTTCGGCGCGGCCCGCGCCTTCGACGAGGGCGGCACGCTGACCATCCTCGGCACAGCCCTGATCGAGACCAACTCGCGCATGGACGACGTCATCTTCCAGGAGTTCAAGGGCACCGGGAACATGGAACTCGTGCTCGACCGCAAGCTGGCGGACAAGCGCGTCTACCCGGCCATCGACCTGGCCCAGTCCGGCACGCGCAAAGAAGAGCGCATCCTCGGCGAGGAGATGCTGGAGCGCGTCACCCTGTTGCGCCGCAGCCTGCTGTCGATGAAGGGCAAGGACTCGGACTCGATGGAGCAACTCATCCGCAAGCTCAAGGACACCGAATCGAACGCCGAGTTCCTCGACACCGTCGGCAAGTACGTCGGCAAGTAGCGTCCTACTCCGGCCGCACTGCGAACAGGACGTATCTGCCGGTGTTCTGCCGCGTGCGGAAGACGGCCGGCAGGGTGTACGGGTAGGCATTCCGCACCTTGTCGCTGAGGCTCGGCGGGAGCAGGTCGGGGCCGAACGCGGCGCGGTCGCCGACCTCCGTGGGGTCGGTGAAGCCGAGCGGCTTCAGGTCGCCGATGGCGTACCGGACCGTGGTCGCGGCGTCCTTCTCGGCCCGGATGCGCTGGGCTTGGGCCGGGCCGAGATTCATCATGGCGTGGACGTGCATGAAGCGGAACCCGGGCCGGACCCCGGCCAGCCGGTAAACCGCGTGCGGGGCGTCGTCCCAGGCGAGCACTTCGCCGTCCCGCACCCCGCGCCGCTTCAACTCGGCGGCGAGTTCGGCGAGTTGGACCCAGTCGTTGGCGGGAAAGAATTCCCGGACCTCGGCCAGGTCGTTTTGCCGCTGGTAGTACGCCTCGTCGCTCAACCCGGTGTGGAAGCAGTGGGGCCACAAGGCCAGGCGCTCGGCGTCGAAGAGTGGGTGCCGGACGAACAGGACGTGCGGGTCGGACGGCCAGATGAGCGCCGGGTTCGGGTTCTGCATCGGCACGCGGCCGTCGAGGATCAGCAGGCTCGTGACCGTCAGCACCGCCACCGCGACCGCGCCGAGGTACAGCCGGTGCGCCGCCCCTAGGGCGAGGAGCATCAGGATTTCATCGACGTGGGCGTAGTGAAAGCCGCGCTGGATGAGCACCGCCTGGGCCGTCCAACTCAAGTAGAGCGTCGAGAGGAGGAGCCGGGCGTACCGCGTCGGGCTGACGGGGCCGCGGCAGCCGGCGACCAGCCCGACGACGACGTTGCCGCAGGCGAGCGGGATGGTCATGAACTGCAAGTACCCCCAGGGCGGGAAGTAGAGCAGGTGCGTCGCCAGCCGGGTCTCGAACTCCCGGCCCATCGCCACGACGTAGGTCGTGTTCCAGAAGGTGAAGACCTCGACGAAGTGCGGCCACGTTCCGGTGCCGAACAAGACCGCGACGCCGGTCGCCCCGGTCACGCCGCCGCCGAGAATCAACCCCCCGGCGTCCCGGCCCGCGACCCGCCAGCCCTTGGCCGCGACGACCGGCAGGGTACACGCCCAGACGGCGATGACGACCGGCAGGACGTGCGGCTTGACCCAGATGGCGACGCCCCAGAGCACCCCCTGGCCCAGGGCCGCGCGGAAGGGGAAGTCGGCCGCGCGGTAGCGCCACGCCACCGCGGCCAGCGCCGGCAGGAGCATCCAGATGTCGCGCTGGGCGTGGTTGAACTCGCTGGTGTACGGGTAAAAGAGGGCGATCCCGGCGAGCAGCCAGGCCCGCGCGCCGCGCGTTGCCCCGCCCCACGCGGCGAACCGGTCGAGCAAAACGGCGATCGCCGCGACGACGACCAGGTCCACGGCCCGGACCGCTTCGATGCTCCGGCCGAGGACCGCTTGAACGGCCGCCAGCGCCCAGACGAAGCCGGGCAGGTTGGTGTCGAACACGTCGCGGTAGTGGACGCCGCCGCGGAGGAGGTTTTGCGCGGCGAGGTCGTACAGGGTAAGGTCGCACCAGGGCGGCATCCGCAGGAACAGCGGCACCCCGACGACGAGGGCACCGGCCGCGATGAGCAGGCCCGAGTACGTTACAATTCGTTCGGGCATCGGGTCCGTCCGGGGCGGGCGTCGGAGTTTCCGACACACCCGCCGAAACTGTTCTACAAACTCACGGGGCCGGCCGGCCGGCCCCGGGTCCGTTCCCCGGGGAGTCGCGTCTGTATGCGGGTGATCATCGCGCCGGAATTTTACCAGCAAATGCTGTCCATGCCGCAGCACACGCTGGACTGTTACGTCCGCCCGGGCGAGTACTTACACCACATGTACATCGACGGGGTCAAGTACGTCGTCGCCCCGGCCGTGCTCGACGGCCTGGCCGAGGCCGAGGCCAAACAGGACCAGGAGGCCATCGACCACCTGCGGTTGCACAAGGTCCACTACGAGGTGCTGCTGGAGGACGCCCAGCGGTTCGGCAGCCTCGACGGCGTGACCCTGCTCGGCGACCCGCCGCCGTCGGACGAGGAGGCCGCCCCGAACGCCGCCAGTTCGTACTCCCCGCGGGTGCCGTCGAACGCGGACGAGTTCGGCGTCGGCCTGCCGTTCGTGTACGACATGATCGTTCGCACCATTTTCAACCGCGGCCAGATCACCGGCGGGGACATCGCCAGCTACCTGTGCGTGCCGTTCGCCTGCCTGTCGAGCGTGCTCCAGTCGATGCGGAAAATGTCGCTCATCGACATCGTCGGCCAGAAGGGCGCGAGCGGCGACGCGAGCTTCGTGTACGAGATCAAGCCGCCCAAGGGGACCGCCGCCCTCGAAGAGGCGATGAGCAAGACGAGCTACACCGGCCCGCTCCCCGTGCCGTTCGCCGACTACGTCGAGAGCGTCCTGGCCCAGACCGTCAAGAAGATCACCGTCACCCGGCGGAGCATCCAGAAGGCGTTCGCCGACCTGGTCATCTCCGAGGACGTGTTCAACGACATCGGCCCGGCCATCAACTCGGCGTCGAGCATCTTCTTCTTCGGCTTCCCCGGCAACGGCAAGACGTCCGTCGCCGAGCGGATCACGCGGCTGCTGGGGGACACGATCTACATCCCGCACGCGATCGAGGTGAACGGCCAGATCGTCAAGCTGTACGACCCCATCCAGCACACCGCCGCCAAGGACGACATCGACCCGGAGGCCGACGGCATCGACACGGTGCTGAAGCGTGGCGGGGACTACGACCGCCGGTTCATCAAGGTCCACCGGCCGACCATCGTCGTCGGCGGGGAACTGATCCTGCCGATGCTCGACTTGAAGTACAACGAGATCGGCAAGTACTACGAGGCCCCGCTCCAGATGAAGGCCAACGGCGGCATCTTCATGATCGACGACTTCGGCCGCCAGCAGGTGCGGGCGATGGACCTGTTAAACCGGTGGATCGTGCCGCTGGAGAAGAAGTACGACTACCTGAGCACGATCAACGGGACCAAGATCGAGGTGCCGTTCGACCAGTTGCTCATCTTCAGCACGAACCTGGACCCGAACCAACTGGCCGACGAGGCGTTCCTGCGGCGGATCAAGTTCAAGATCGAGATCCGCGACCCGGACGAGGGGCAGTACCGGCGCATCTGGGAGCTGGTGTGCAAGGGGAAGCGGGTGGAGTACGACGAGCGCGGCGTCGATTACCTGATTTCGAAGTGGTACCAGCCGTCCGGGCGGCCGTTCCGCATGTGCCAGCCGCGCGACTTGCTGGACCAGATGATGTCGATCGCGAAGTACAACATGGAGCGGGTGAACTTCAGCCCCGACCTGATCGACGCCGCGTGCGCGACGTACTTCATCAGCGCGACCAAGAAGGACTTCGGCGCCAAGGTGCGGATGGAGTGATATCGAATCCGGCGGATGAGTGACCATCGGCTTGTG
>JAYTSV010000100.1:0-23766 GCA_043745465.1 Fimbriiglobus sp. | reverse complement strand
CTGGAGGTCGAAACACCTCCAGTCGCTGACGCTCTTGGCTCGCCAGGTCACTTCTTCTTCGGCTCTTCGGCCTTTTTCGGCTCCACCTTTTTCGCCTCCAAGACCGCGAACGTCAGCGGCATCGACACCGCGTCTACGTCGCGGCCGCCGACCTTCGCCGCGCCGCGAACGATCAGTTGCGCCGGCCCCACGGGGACGTTGGCGGCCAGCACCAACTCGAACTCCACGTCGCTCTTGTCCTTGGCGACCGGCTTGAACTTGAACGTCGCGTTGGGCGGCGTGACTACGCTCGTTAGCGTCACTTCCTCGGCGAAGCCGGCGGTCCGTTGGATCGTCACCGTGCCCTTGAGGGTCGTGCCGGCGGTCGCCGTGGGGTTGATCGCGTTCCACCCACTCTTGGCGGGGAACCCGGGCTTGGTGAGGACGACGGAGAGCGTGAACGCGCCCTTCGGCACGACGGCAACGCCGACCCGCTCGGTCAACTCCGGCGGCGGGTTCGGCAAGCCGCCGTAGGCCGCTTTGACGAGGTCGGTCACGCTCGCGCGGCGGACGAGGTCGCGGCCGGCGACACTGGCCGTCGCGGTGACCTGCACGACCGCCGCGCCCAACGCGGACCCGGGCTTCACCACTACCGGCAGGTAAATCGGCAGGGCCGGCGTCGGGTTGGCATTCGCGGGCAGCGTTAACTTACCGCTGACGCCGTCGGTGCCGGTGACGGTCAGTTCGACCGGGGACGCGAAGCCGTTGAGCTTGCCGAAGCCGGTGATCGGCACCAGTCCGACGCCGTCGAGCGGGACGAAGAATTTCTCCTGGCCCAGTGTCACGGTGAAGTCGGGCAGCACTTCGCCGAGTTGCAGCCAGTAGACTTCGGCCGGCCCGGCCAGGTAGTTCAAGTGTTCGCAGACGAGGACCGCGTCCCCGTCGGCCGCGGCGGTGAACTCGGCCCGGCAGACGGGGAGCGTCGGGTTCGACTCGGCCAGCTTGCCGCCCTTGTCGTCCTGGACTTTCAGCAGCACCTCGGCCGGCGAGTTGATCCCCGCCGTGACGGCCGTGACGCCGTACTTCTTCCCCTTCACGACGGCGAAGCGGAAGCAATCGAGGTCGTTCTTGAGGTCGAACTTCGCCGTCACGCCGCACGGCAGCGTCAGCTTGTTGGCCGTCTTCGGGTCGTTGTTCGGCTCGGTCTCGGTGAGTTGCGGCACGTCGGACACCAGGACCGGCACCGGCCACCCGGCACCGCCGGACTTGAAATGGGGCGTGACCGTCGTCGCCGATTGAGCGACCGCTTTGACGCTTACGGCGAGGGCGTCTTTCACCCCCGGCCCGGCGAACCCGACCTCGGTCGCCTTGCCGCGTTCGACGGCCACCGGGTACGCCGTGGTCGCCCCGGGGAAGTTGCCGACGCGCAGCCGGTAGCCGTACTCCGGGCCGCCGCGGTAGGTCGTGTCGCGGACCTCGACGATGTAATCGGTCGTGATTTTCGGGGTCAGCGTCAACCGGGCGTCGGTCTGCAAGCCCGGCGTGTCGTCGGCGTACAGGCCCGCCATTTCGCGGCCACTGGCGTCGTGGATCAAGATCACCGGGTCGATGAGGGAGCCGAGTCGGCGGCCCAACACTTCGAGGGTCAGCGGCACGCCGGCCGTCGCCGGGACGCGGTAGAAGTCCGACGACTCGGCGTCTGCTTGGCCGACGACGACGCATGGGTTGGGCAGTTTCTGCGGCGTCGATTTCGAGCGGTTGCCGTCGGCCTCCTTCACCTCGGGCAGGTCATCGATGCAGATCGGCCGGGCGTTCGACAGCCCGAGTTTGGTGGCAACGCGCAGCTCGTACAGGCCGAACGCCCCGGCCGGCACCGCGACGCGGACGTTCAACTTCGTGGCGTCCTTCTGCCCGTCGGGGACCGTGACCGTACCGCCGAAACTCGTCCAGACGCCGGTCACGTCCGTCAGGTTCGTCCCCGTCAGGACGAGGTCCGCCGTGGCCCCGGGCTTCGCGCCGAAATTGACCGGTGTCGTCAGTGTCGGGCCGGGGATGACCGCCGGCTTGGGTTGAGCGCCGGCGCGCGATCCCGGCAACGACGCCAGCCCGAACAGGGTGAAACGAACGGCCGTTCGGAGTCGAAGCATGGCGGGTACTCGGGAAAGGGCGGCTCGGCGGGAAAGCGGATGATACCGCCACGCCTGGACGCTGTCGAGCAGCAAGACCGGGGAACAATGTGGTGCAACCGGCGGAACCGTCGGTTATGCTGTGTCCGCCTGCCTCACACTCCCTGCTCCCCCGGGACGCTTCCGATGCGACGCCTTTTGCCGACGTTCTGTGCGCTGATCGCCATCATTTCCACGGGGATCGCGACGGACAAACCGGTGCCGCTGGCCGAGGCCGCGGGCAAGTTCACAGTGCCGAAAGGGTTCAACGTGACTTTGTTCGCCGGCGAACCGGCCGTCGTCCAGCCGATCGCCTTCACCTTCGACGACCGCGGCCGGATGTGGGTCGTCGAGTGCCTGAGCTACCCCCAGTGGCGGGCCGACGGCAAAGGCTCCGACCGCGTCGTCATCCTCGAAGACACCGACGGCGACGGCGTCCACGACAAGCGGACCGTCGTCCTCGACAACGGCTCGAACCTGTCCGGCATCGAGGTCGGCTTCGGCGGCGTCTGGCTCTGCTCGACGCCGAACTTGGTGTTCATCCCCATCAAGGACGACAAGCCGAGCGGCCCGCCGCAAATCCTGCTCGACGGCTGGAACCTGAAGGACGCCAAGCACAACGTCTTCAACGGCCTCGCCTGGGGGCCGGACGGCTGGCTCTACGGCTGCAACGGCATCCAGACGAAGTCGAACGTCGGGGCACCCGGCACCCCGGCCGACCGGCGAACCTTCCTCGACGCCGGCGTCTGGCGGTTCCACCCGGCCAAGAAGATTTTCGACGTGGTCGCCGTCGGCATGACCAACCCGTGGGGCCTCGACTGGGACGACCGCGGCGAGATGTTCGCCACCAACTGCGTCATCGACCACCTCTGGCACCTCGTCCCCGGCGGCCGCTACCAGCGCATGTACGGCCAGGACCAGAACCCCTACTCCTACGGTCACATGGGCAGCGCGGTCGATTACAAGCACTGGGGCGGAGGCTCCTGGACCGAGTCGCGGGCCGACAAGGCGACGGGGGCCATCAGGAAGGAGCACGACACGGCCGGCGGCGGGCACGCCCACAGCGGGGCGGCGATCTACCTCGGCGAGCAATTCCCGGCCGAGTACCGCGACACGCTGTTCACCTGCAACATCCACGGCAGCCGGCTCAACAACGACGGCCTGGTGCGCACCCCCGGCGGCATGAAGGGCGTCCGCCGGCCCGACTTCGCCTTCGCCAACGACCCCTGGTTCCGCGGCATCGCCACCAAGCAAGGCCCCGAAGGTTCGCTGTACGTGTGCGACTGGAGCGACACTGGCGAGTGCCACAACTACGAGGTCGCCGACAAGACCAACGGCCGCGTCTACCGCATCAGCTATGGTACTCCGAAGCCGTTCCGGGGCGACGTTTCAACGATGACCGACGCCGAGTTGATCGACGCCCAGAAGTCGAAGAACGAGTGGCTCGTCCGCCGCGCCCGCCGGGTGCTGCAGGAGCGCGTCGCCGCCGGCAAGACGCTCGACGTGGCGAAGCTAGTCGCGCAACTCGACACGAAGGACGAACCGGCGAAGTTGCGGGCGTATTGGGCACTGGCGGCGACGGAGAACGTCACGCCGGCGCTCCGTGCTCGCATGGCGGGCGACAAAGGCGAGGCCGTGCGGGCCTGGGGCGCGCGGTTCCACGCGACGCATTTCACGGCGACCTACAACGAGCTCCTCGCGCAAGACCTCATGGGTCATTACCAGGCGATGGCTATCGTAGTCACGACCGAGGGCGAAACCTCGCCGCTCGTGCGTGCCGCGCTCGCCGGTGCGGCCGTGGACATTCCGCGGCTTCAGCGGTGGGAGTTCTACCGCGCACTGATGAAGCACCCCGAAGACAACGCCGACGCCAACTTGACGCTCATGTATTGGCTCGCCGTGCAGCCCCTCGTGGTCCGCGACCCCGCCGGGGCACTCGCGTTCGCCACGGAAACGCCGATCGGGCGCGTCCGCACGAACATCGTCCGCCACGCCCTGACCGCGTTCGCCACGGAAGCGCCGATCGCGCGCGTCCGCGCGAACATCATCTCCCAAGTCCCGACGCTGCCAAAGACTGACGCGACGACGCAACTCGCCCTGGTCATGCCGACGCTCGTGACCGCGAAGTCAGACGCCGTGCGGCTCGACTTGCTCACCGGAATTCAGCAGGCGTTCGAGGGCCGCGTCAACCTCGTCGCCCCGACCGGGTGGGCGACGGTCACCGACGCCCTGGCGAAGAGCACCGACCCGCGCGTCCGCCGGCAGGCCGAGGCGGTCGCGGTCCTCGTCGGCGACCCGACGGCCATCGCGGCGATGCGGACCCGCTTCGCCGACGCCAAGGAGCCGACGGAGAGCCGACAATTCGCGCTGCAACAACTGCTCGCCCGCCGCCTGCCGGGGATGGCCGACGCCCTGCGCACCTTGCTTAAGGACGCCCCGATGCGATCGGCGGCCGTTCGCGGCCTGGCGGCGTATCCCGAGTTGGCGAGTGCGAAAGCGATCCTCGACGCCTACGCGACCTTCACCGCCGACGAGAAGGCGGACGCCGTGCAAACGCTCGCCTCGCGGCCGGCGTTCGCGCTCGCTTTACTGGACGCCGTCGAACGTGGGGGGGTGCCGAAACTCGACATCAACACGTACACGGCCCGGCAACTGCTCGCCCTCAACGACAAGACCGTCAGCGCCCGACTCGGCAGCGTTTGGGGCACCGTCCGACCGGCCGCGGCGACGCGCGTCGCGCAGACGGCGAAGCTCAAGGCGTTGTTGACGACCGAGACGCTGGCAAAGGCCGACCTCGGTAACGGTCGCCGACTGTTCGCGGTCAACTGTGCCGCTTGCCACAAGTTGTTCGACGACGGCGGCAACGTCGGCCCCGAGTTGACCGGTGCCCAGCGGACCAGCCTCGACTACGTGCTCGAAAACGTCCTCGACCCCAGCGCCGTCGTGGCCAACGACTACCGGCTGACGACCTTCTCGCTGGTGGACGGCCGGACCGTCGCCGGCATCGTCCGCAAGGAGACGCCGCAGACGCTCACGATCCGCACGTTGAACGAGGAACTGCTGATCCCCGTGGCCGATGTGGAAGCCCGCAAGACGACGCAACTGTCGATCATGCCCGACGGCCTGTTCGACAAGTTGACCGACGCCGAGTTACGCGACCTGGTCGGCTACCTGGCGTCGCCCCGGCAGGTGCCGGTGGCCGCGGTGCCGGCGAAGTGACGCGCGAAAAAAGCCCCCGGGTTGCCCCGGGGGCTTTTGGCTCGATTCATGGAGTGAAGGGGAGTCGAACCCCTGACCTCTGCAGTGCGATTGCAGCGCTCTACCAACTGAGCTACCACCCCGTAACGAATGGCATGTTAAAGCCGTGCGGGGCCACCGGCAAGGGCACTTGCCGGGAGACCGGGGTTTTCGGGCCGACTTGCTCAAACCTGCGATTCCAGGAGGTATTTCAGCTTGCGGACTTCCGGTTCGACCGGGAACGGGCTGTCCGTTCGGTTGCGGAAATCGACCGTCAGCGCGCGGTCGTAGTGGTTCAGTTCGAGTTGCGTCAGGATGCGGCTGTAGTCGAGGTCGCCCTGGCCGATGCGGACCTGGAACTCGTCCGCCTTCTTGCCCGAATCGCGGAGCCGGACGTGCTTGACGTGCTTGTACAGCGAGTCGTAGTTCACCCCGGCGTGCGGGCCGACGAGGTAGTGGCTGGGGTCCAGGGTCAGCCCCAGACCGGGCACCCGGCGGCACAACTCGTTGGCCACGTCGGGGTCGGCCGTGAGCGTCTCGCTGTGCGTCTCGACCGTCAGGATAACGCCCTCGCCGGTGGCCACCTTGCACCAGTCGGTGAGCCGGGCGACTTCGGTTGCGATGTCGCTACCGGCCGGGGCCGCGGCGACGGTCATGACCGGCACCGCCAGGATTCGCGCCAGCCGGCAGGCCGAGTACAGGTGCGCCCGCCCCTCCGGGCCGAACGGGTCGGCCGGGGCGAAGTGGAAGGCGACGAGTTGCAGGTTCTCGGCCCGCAACCGCACCGCAATGCGGCCGACATCCTGGTGGACGTCGGACGGCTTCAAGTGCGGGCCGTGCTGGTGTAAGGCCAGGTCGGCTTGCGAGAAGTGCATCTCGCGCATCGTCCGCATGGCGTCTTTGAGGTCGAGATGAGTAAAGCACAAATTCGAGCAGGCGACCAACATGACATTCCCCTCCGCATGAATTCCGCGCCCGGGCTGACGCAACCCCCCGCGCACGGCCGCAATCGTGGCCGCCCGCGAACCCGTCGATTCTCGGGCGGCGATACCGCGTCTTGGCCGGCGGTGCAAGCATGGAGTCGGGAATTCCCCGTCGGACCCGCAGAACTTCGGCTTCCGCAAACGTGCGGGCCTCGCTAAGTCATCGGCCGGTCGTGCGGGGGCGCGACACTGCGAACGGGGGGACTCATGGGCGGACTCGGGCCTCTCGACTGGCCGAAGACCTTGGGCAAGATGGAGGCCGGCCTGGACGCGGTCCGCGACGGCTTGCGCCGCCACGAATCGACTTACGCCGCCCTGCTCCGCCCGGACGCCGACGACGCCCGGGACACGGCATCCTTGCTGCTGAAAGCGACGGCGGCCGCCGAAGAGAAGGCGGTCGAGGCGTCTCGGGCCGAGGTGGCCGCCGCGGACGCGATGCTCGCCCGAGAGGAGGACGCGGTGCGGCACTGGCTGGACGCCTACCAACAATGGCCCGAACGCGCGGGGGGGCCGTCGTGACGAGCGTCGCCGTCATCATCCCGGCTGCCGGCAGTTCGACGCGCTTCGGCGGCGAGGTCAAGAAGCCGTTCGTCGTCCTCGACGGCAAGCCGGTCTGGCACCGCGCCCTGGACCTCTTCGCCCGCCGGCCCGACGTGGCGAAAGTGTACCTCGTTCTGAGTGCGGACGCGCTGGCCGAGTTCCGCACGCGGTACGGCGCGATGCTGGGCTTTACCTACGAGAACGTCGAACTCGTCGCCGGCGGGGCCGAGCGGTTCGAGTCGGTCGCCAACGCGCTCGCCCTCGTGCCCGAGGCCATCGACCTGGTCGCGGTCCACGACGCCGTCCGCTGCCTGACGCCGACCGCCGTCATCGACGCCGTGTTCGCCGCGGCCGCGGAGCACGGCGGGGCCGTCGCCGCGGTGCCGGTTGCGGACACGCTGAAGCGGGTCGCGCTGGGAACGACGCGGGTCGTGGAGACCGTGCCGCGCGGCGACCTGTGGCAGGCGCAGACGCCGCAAGCCTTCCGGCGCGATTGGCTCGCGGACGCCTCCGCGCGGCGGGCCGAGTTCCCCGGGCCGATCACGGACGACGCCCAATTGATGGAAGCGGCCGGCTACCCGGTCGTCGTCGTGCCGGGGTCGCCGACGAACTTCAAGATCACCACGCCGGCCGACCTCGCCCTGGCCGAAGCCCTGTTGCGGCCGGTTCCGCCCGCAGTGCCGAAGCCGCGCCACCCCTTCGACGACGCGGAATAATTTTCCCACTTGGTGCTTGACCGCCGGTCCGGCGCACTGGTAGTGTACTGGTTCACTGGTACACCACCTCAGCGTTGGGCAGGCCATGCGTCTCCGCGTCAGCCCGGATTCCGCCGTCCCGATCTACGAGCAAATCCTGTCGCAGGTCGTGTTCGCCGTCGCGGCGGGCGACTTGCCGGCGGGGGAAGCCGTGCCCAGCGTCCGCGAACTGTCGCAGCAACTCATCGTCAATGCGAACACGGTCGCCCGCGCCTACCAGGAGTTGGAACGGCTGGGCGTCGTCGAGGCCCGCCGCGGCGTCGGCATGTTCGTCACCGACGGCGGCCCGAAGGTCTGCCGCGAGCGCCGCAAGGTGCTGGTCCGCGACCGGGTCCGCGAAACGGTCCGCGAGGCCGCCGCCGCCGGGCTGTCGGCCGAGGAACTCCGGCAACTCGTGGACGACGAATGGCCCCGCCGCAACGGCACCGCCAAGACTTCCCGCTGACCCACCAACCCTCCCAGGAGCGAATCCCATGAACGACCTCGCGATTCAGACGGACCGGCTCGTGGTCAAGTACCGCGGCAAGGCGGCCCTCGACGGCTTCACCCTGAGCGTCCCGCGCGGCAGCGTGTACGCCCTGCTCGGCGACAACGGCGCGGGCAAATCGACGGCGATGAAAGTCCTCACCGGCCAGGTCCGGGCCGACGCCGGGCGGGCGACCCTGCTCGGACTCGACTGCTGGTCGAAGGCGTACGACCTGCGGCAGCGCGTCGGGTACGTGCCGGACCGGCCCAAACTGTACGACTGGATGACGGTCGGTGAAGTCGGCTGGTTCGCCGCCGGGTTTTACGCCCCGGGCTTTCGGGACAAGTACACCGACTGGGTCGAACGCCTCCGCCTCGACCCGACGAAGAAGTTGAAGGACCTGTCGAAGGGCGGCCATGCCCGCGTCGGCCTGGCCCTGGCGCTAGCCCCGGACCCCGAAGTCCTCTTGCTCGACGAGCCGACGTCGGGCCTCGACCTCATCACCCGCCGGGAGTTCTTGGCGGGGCTGGTCGAGTTCGCCGCCGAGGGCCGGACGATCCTGATTTCGAGCCACTCCATCGCCGAGTTGGAGCGGACGGCCAGCCACGCCGGGTTCGTCAAGGACGGCAAACTCTTCCTGTCCGCAAGCCTCGACGAATTGCGGACGAAGTTCCGCCGCGTGAGTCTGCGGTACGAGGGTCTGATGCCGGACGCCGCCGCGCTGGGCAAAGTCCACGAGACGCAGCGGACCGGGCGGTTCGTCCAGTACCTCATCGAGAACCCGGACGCGCACCAACTCGCGCAGCTCCACGCCACCCCGGGCGTCACGGACATTGAGGACCAGTCGGTGTCGCTCGAAGAGGTGTACGCCGCCGTCATGGCCCACCCGGCGAGCAGTCCGCGCGGCGTGCTCTTTGCGACGAACGGCGAAGCGCACGCGGCCGCGGTCGAAAGTGGGGTGCGGTCATGACCTTTGCCATCGTCTGGAAGGAACTCCGCGAGCAGGCGACCATCGTCGTCGCGCTCCTGGTCCTGGGCTGCGGTCTCATGGCGGGGCTGTCCGTGGTCCTCGACCCGCAAGAACGCTCGCGGGGTATCGACATCGCCGCCTTCAAGAGCATCGCCGTCGTCGGGATGACGCTTCTGACGGTCGCGGCCGGGGCCGTCATCGGCGCGACGCTCTTCGCCGGCGAGCGCGAGGCGGGGACGTTCGCGTTCCTCGGCCGGCTCCCGGCGACACGCTGGCAAATCTGGTGGCGGAAAGTCGTCGTCGGCCTGGTGCTCGCGGCCGTGCCGGCGGTCGGCTACTGCGTCACCGCGCGGCTGACCGGCCTGATCGACGGGCCGGACGCCGACAAGCAAGCCGCCCTGCTCTTCAGCGTTTCGGCGTTCTTCGCTTTCGCCTGGGGGGCGGTCGGCTCGGTGCTGATGCGCACGTCCCTCGGGGCCTGTGCCGCGGGACTACTAGCCGGCGTGCTGGGCGTGGGAGCGATTGCCGCGGTGCTCGCGCTGGCCTTGGAAGTCGCGCGCGAACTCCTGGGAATTCGTCTCGAAAGAGAAGGTGCCGCACTGCTCGTTTCCGTCACGACCGCCTTCACCTCACTCGTATTGCCACTGATGTTGTCCGCGTTCCTGTACACGATCCCCGACCGGGAGCGGTCCGTCGGCGGGTTCGTGTCGGTGCCGACGCCGTCGGGCGAGATGAAGACGCTGCGGTTCATGATCCCGCGCCTCAACCTGTCGTCGGCGAGCCTGCTGCAGCGGTGGAAGCGGCTCGCCTGGCTACTGCTCCGGCAGCACCGCGCGACCGTCGTCTGGCTCTCCCTGGCCGCCGTCGCGTCGGGCTGTTTGCTCCTCATCCCGGACGCCGTGTTCATCACCGCCTGGCCGCCGCTCGGGCTACTCTTCGGAGTGATGATCGGGGTCATCCTGTTCGCGGACGAACAGGGGACCGAGTCGGCCCACTTTTGGGGCGAGCGCCGGCTGCGCGTCGGCGGGCTGTGGGGCGTGAAGCTGGCCTTCGGCTTCGGGCTGCTGCTGTGGCTCATCGTGCTGTTGCAACTGCCGAGTTACCTCGCGCCGCTCGCCGACTCCGACCGCTCGACCATGTACCTGGTGCAGGTCTACCGGTCGGCGATCTTCTTGACCGGCTTCCCGATGGTCCTGCTGATTTTGCTCGGCCCGGTTTACGGCCTGGTGTTCGGCCAACTCGCGGCCCTGGTCTTCCGCAAGCCGGTCGTCGCGGCCGCCGTCGGCGTGATGCTCGGCGGCATGGCGGTGGCCCTGTGGTTGCCGTCGCTCTTCTCGGGCGGCCTTCACCCTTGGCAACTCGTGACGCCGCCGTTGATCGTGCTGGTCGTGTCGCGGCTGCTGACGTGGCCGTGGGCGACCGGCGGCCTGGCGACGCGCGGCCCGCTGTTGCGCCTGGCTTGCGGACTGGCCCTCGTCGCCGGGTCGCTCGCCGGGGGAATCGGCTGGCGGGTCGCCGAAGTGCCCGAGATCGCGGAAGTCGAGGACGACATCGCGTTCGTCAAGTCGCTGCCGAGCTACGACGAGAAGCAGTCCGGCCGCGACATCCGGCGGGCGGTCAGCGACTTCACCTGGAAGTTGACGGACCAACAGCATTTCGGGTTTCGGGCCTGGCCACCGCTGCCTCAAATCGTTCACGAGGTTTCCAATTTCGGCTATCCGGCGGGCCGCCGGGACGTGGACGAATACCTCAACCAGTTCGACATCGGTGAGTGGGAGAAATTCCTCCGCGAATCCTCGACCAAGCCGACCGGAGTGTTCATCGACCCCAACGAAATGAACGCATTTTCCACGGCCGCAATGGACGACTCTCTCGCCTACTTCCATCGAATGCTCCAGGTCTACGCCCTCCGCGGCCTCAAGGCTCAGCGGGACGGCGACCCGGCGGACTTCGTCGGCCGACTCGAGGTGCTGCTCTCGGTAGTCCGCACGGCCCGGACGAGTGGTCCAACGATGGCAGTGCGGGGTGCCAACGCCGCCGAGGCCTACGCCCTGGAATCGACGCGGCACTGGCTCGGGGCGTTGCGCGGCCGGCCCGAACTCTTGCGCCGCGCGCTCACGGTCTTGCTCGACCACGAGCGCCTCGACACCTCGACCCCGCGGCGGACCTTTCTGGCCGACCAGACCGTCGTGCGGAACAGCGTCGCCGCGCCAGGGCAGTGGCTCCCGCAGATGCTCGACGGCGGCATCTTAGGCCGGATGGGGACGGCGCGGGGCCAGGCCCAGAACAGCCACCCGCAAACGGAGGCCGAGGTGATCGCTTTCATGTGGACCGTGCCGTGGGAGCGCGAACGGCTCCGGCGGGCGGTGGGGTTCATGAACCGGCCGGATTATCACCCTGAATACCCGCGGGCGTTCCGCGGGCCCGATTACCTCGAAGGTGCCCCGGGCCTGTGGTTGATGCAATACCTCCTTCACAATCAGCCGCAAGCGGTCGAGTCGGGCGAGAACAGCCGGCTGCTGTTGCACCGCGTCGCCGTCTTGCAAGTCGCCCTGCGGCTGTTCGAGGCCGAGTCGGGCCGCTTCCCGGCCGACCTGACCGTACTCGTCCCGAAATATCTCGCAGCGCTGCCAATCGACCCGTTCGCGCGGGCCGGTGCCGGGGTGCCGCTCAACTATCGCGTCAGCACGGCCGGTGAGTCGATCCCGTTCGACCCTCCGCAGTCCGTTTCCGTGACGGCCCCGGTCGATCCGCTGGCGAATGCCCTCGGTTGGGTCGGATTACCCCTTGATCCGGATGCTGCGGCGACGCTGGCGAGCCGGGCGGCGGCGGTCGGCGCGTTGACGGGGTCGGTCGTCTATTGGGGCATGAACGAGCCGTTGATCGCCGACGACGGCAGCACCTTGACGGGAGTGGTACCGATGTTCGGAATTGGCGGTCCCGTGCAACGGGAGGTCATGATGCAAGTCGCGGCGGGACAGCCAATCCTTTGGAGCGTGGGCAATAATCGCAGCGGGGGCGGCGGCCGCGTCACGGGAGGCTCGCCGACGCTCCAACTTTACTCGAACACGGCCGATGTCGTCTTCGTCGTGCCCTTGCAGGCCAAGCCGCCGGCGAAGCCGAAGACGCCGTGACTGCCGCCGGCCGCGCCGGGGTGGTACACTGAGCAGACCCCCCGGCGAGGTTGACGCATGGCCGAGAAGAAGGACGGGTCCGGACTCATCGACCTGGCGGCGGTCGCGCTCGCCCCCGCGTTCATCATGGCGATGGTCGGCAGCCTCGTCTTCTTCCTGATCGACGTGATTTACCGCGGCGCGTACACGGAGCGGCTGCACTACACCTTCTTCTTCTTCACTTTCGGCGCGGTGCTGATCGCGCGCATCACCATCGAGCAGGGACGGGCGCGGGCCGGGCTGTACGCGGTGGGGCTGGCCGGGGCGTGCTTCGTGGCGATGCTCGCGTTCGTCGAGTACCCGACCCCGCTGATGAAGGCCCTCGGCCCGGTCATCAACCTCGGGCTGATGGCCCTGGTCTGGGTCTGCGCCGACCGGCTGACGTGGGACTGCACGCACTTCGACGACGCCCGCAAGGCGTCCGGCCAGGGGGTTCTCGCGGCCGTGGGGCTGGACGAAGACCACCGCCGGACGCCCGAAGACGACGAAGTCGAGTTGACGGCCAAGCAGCAGAAACTCGGCTGGCTCGAACGCATCGAAGCCTACCGGGCGGAGCGGAAGAAGCGGCCGCACACGCCGGGGACGCGGGTCCTATACTTCGGCCTCGCCGCGCTGCCGATCTTCGCCCTGGGCCAGTCGCTGATCCCGGCCGACGACGCGGCCCGCCGGTCGGCGACCTTCTTCGACATGGCCGTTTACATCGGCAGCGCCCTCGCTCTCCTCGTGACGACGAACTTGATGGGCCTGCGGCGGTACTTGAGCGAGCGCGGGGCCGTAATCTCGCCAGTCATGACGACGAGTTGGCTGCTCCTCGGCGGGGCCTTGATCCTCGGCTTCCTCGTCGTCGGGGCGATCCTGCCGCGGCCGCACAGCGAGACCCCGCTGGTCAACCTCGGGACCAACCGGACCAGCGACCGCAACGCCTCGAAGAACGCCCAGGTCCGCGACAGTTCGACCGGCAAGGGCGACGGCGCAGCCGGCAAGAAGACGCAGAAGGGCGACGGTAAGGCGTCCGCCAAGGGGGGCGAGCCGAAGGGCGGCAACGGCGGAGAAAAGGGCGGTGGGGGCGGCAAGGGGGACTCGCAAGGCGGCAAGAAGTCCGACGGCGATGCGAAGGGCGGCGACCAGGGAGACAAGAAGGGCGACGGCAACGACAAGAGCAGCAAGGGCGACGCGAAGCAGTCGAAGGCCGACGACAAGAAGGGGCCGAACCAGAAAAGTGACCCGGACGGGTCCAAGGGCGGGGACGATCCGGCATCGGACGACAAGCAGGACGGCGGCGACGACAAGGCCGACGACGCCAAGCGCGACGGCGACAAGTCCGGGTCGTCCGGCGTCGCCGAGAAGTTGTCGCAGATTTCGGAGGCGATCGGCGGGTTCGTCAAGTGGGTCGTCTGGATCGTCATCGCCGTCGCGGTCATCGTCGGCATCGCGGTGTTCTTCTTGAAGTACCTGTCGCCGTTCACGGCCTGGGCGAAGAACCTGCTCGACTGGTTGCGCGGCCTGTTCACCCGCAAGGAGACGGTACGGACGCCGGGCGGCGGCGAGCCCGACGCGGTCGAAGTCAAGACGCGGCCGGCACCGTTCTCGGCGTACACCAACCCGTTCGCGCGGGGCGGGGTCGAGCGCAAGCCGGCCGAGGCGGTCGAGTACACCTTCGCCGCGCTGGACGGGTGGGCCTGGGACCGCGACCGGGGCCGCAGGCCGGGGGAGACGCCGATCGAGTTCGCCGTGCGGCTCGGGCACGAGTTCGCCGACCTCGACGAGCCGGCGTTCGAGGTCGCGCAACTGTACGTCCGCACGCAATACAGCCGCGGGCCGGTGACGAAGGCCGAGTTGCCGGCCGTCGAAAAACTCTGGGATGCGTTGGAAGCCCAGCCGCACCCGGCACGCCGCGGATAACCGCGACAACTGACCGGTCCGGCGTCCCCGGCAGGGCGACTAGGCAGTTCGGGCAAGTTCGGACGGCGGGTACTGGCATTCGGCTTGCTACTCGGGTACTCCAACAGTGTGGAACTCTGGCCCCGGATACCGACCATGCCCAAGCTGCTCGCCGCGACCCCCAAGCCCGCCGTGCCCGCCACGCCCGTTCTGGTCGTGCCGCCGCCGACGGGCGAGTCGTCGCAACTGACGCCGCAGGACCTGTACCTCTTCAACGAGGGCAGCCACGTTCGACTTTACGAGAAGCTCGGTTCGCACCCGATGACCGTGGACGGGGTCGAGGGCTTCCAGTTCGCCGTCTGGGCACCGAACGCCGAAACGGTGTCGGTCATCGGCGACTTCAACGGCTGGGACGCGCGGTCGCACCGCATGGCCACGGCCGACGGCGCGGGCGTCTGGGTGCTGTTCATCCCGAACGTCAAGCCGGGCGTCTGCTACAAGTACCGCATTACTGCCCGGTACAGCGGCTACCGGGTGGACAAGACCGACCCGTTCGCCTTCACGACCGAGATCGCGCCGAAGTCGGCCGCCGTCACTTGGGACATGACGTACGAGTGGAACGACGCGGCCTGGATGAAGACCCGCGGCGCGAAGATCAAGCACGACGCCCCGGTGTCGATTTACGAGTTGCACCTCGGCTCGTGGATGCGCGAGAGCGTGCCCCCGTACTTGTCGCACAGTTACCGCTCGCTGGCCCCGCTGCTGGCCGACTACGTCAAGAAACTCGGCTTCACGCACGTCGAGTTTTTGCCGTTCACCGAGCACCCGTTCTACGGCTCGTGGGGCTACCAAGTCACCGGGTTCTTCGCCGCGACCAGCCGGTACGGCACCCCGCAAGACCTGATGTTCCTGATCGACCACCTGCACCAGCAGGGCATCGGCGTCATTATGGACTGGGTGCCGAGCCACTTCGCCACCGACGAGTTTTCCCTCGGCTATTTCGACGGCACGCACCTGTTCGAGCACGCCGACCCCCGCCAGGGCTACCACCCCGACTGGGGCAGTTACATCTTCAACTACGACCGCCACGAGGTGCGGAGTTTCCTGCTGTCGTCCGCGCTGTTCTGGCTCGACAAGTACCACATCGACGCCCTGCGGGTCGATGGCGTGGCGTCGATGCTGTACCTGGACTACTCGCGGAAGAACGGCGAGTGGGTGCCGAACCAGTACGGCGGCAAGGAGAACATCGGGGCAATCGAGTTCCTGAAGCGGTTCAACCACGAGGTGTACACGTACTACCCCGACGTGCAGACCATCGCGGAGGAATCGACTTCGTGGCCGATGGTCTCCCGGCCGACGTACCTCGGCGGCCTGGGGTTCGGGTACAAGTGGGACATGGGCTGGATGCACGACACCCTGAAGTACCTGCAAAAAGACCCGATCGTCCGCAAGTACCACCACAACGAGTTGACCTTCCGCCAGGTCTACGCGAACTCCGAAAACTACATGCTACCGCTGTCGCACGACGAGGTCGTCCACGGCAAGGGGCCGCTCTGGGATAAGATGGCCGGCGACGAGTGGCAGAAGTTTGCCGGCCTGCGGTTACTCCTGGCGTACCAGTACGGCATGAACGGCAAGAAGCTCCTGTTCATGGGCGCTGAGATCGCCCAGCGGACCGAGTGGCGGCACGACGGCCAGTTGCCGTGGGCCAGCCTCGACAACCCGAAGCACCGCGGCGTGCAGCAACTCGTGGCCGACCTGAACCGCTTTTACCGCGGCGTGCCGGCGATGCACGAACTCGACTGCGAGCCGGGCGGCTTCGAGTGGATCGACTGCCACGACGAGAGCCACAGCATCCTCAGTTTCGTGCGGCTGCCGAAGTCCGGTCCCGAGCGGATCGTCGGCATCTTCAACTTCACCCCGGTGCCGCGGCCGAACCACCGCGCCGGCGTGCCGGGGCCGGGCGTCTGGAAAGAAGTCCTCAACACGGACGCTGATATTTACGGCGGCAGTAACGTCGGCAACGCGGGCGGCGTCCACGCCGAATACGTCGAGTGCCATGGCCGGCCGTTCTCCCTGAACGTGACCCTGCCGCCGTTGGGAGCGGTCTTCTTCCGCGGCAGCGTTTAAGGAGGGAGGAGACTTCCCCCACCGCCCTTGCAGGGAGTGGTTGACGGATGTCGAGTAGGTGCGGGGCACGGGCATTTCCTACGCTGTCGGTACTTCACCTCCGACAGCCCGGATGCCTCCCGTGCCCCGCACCGGTGCGTTCTACCAGTGGGAAGCCCGCGTGCAAGCGCTACCCCTCGAAGTTCGACCCCACCACCGCCGGGCGCTGGCCCAATCCAGTTTCGGCATGGCCCTGGCCCGCTACTGCGGCCCGACTAGCATCGCCGCCCACTTGGCCGCCTTCCTCTCGGTGCGGGGGGGTGCCCTCATGCAGAGGCTCCGCGTGGTGCCGCCCGATCCGAGTTCGACCGCACGCGCTGCTTCGGCCCGCTCGTGCGATGGGCGGCGGCCGGCCACGCGGAGAACCGCTCGGGGCGACCCGGCGTGGTACGCTCGGCGGATGCGGATCGAGCAGGGGTTCCGGGCGGTCGAACGCGGCCAATGGAGGTGGCAGCGGACGCGCACGGCCGACCCGGCGCGGGTGGGTCGGCTCTGGTCGGCGATCGAGCTGACGACGCTCTGGGGCGTCGAGGCCGGCGACGAGGGCGAACCGGCCGAAGTACCACCAGTGCCCGCCGCCCCGAGGAGTCTGAGCCTACTACGTGAGGGGCTGTTGCGGCTGATCGCGGCCCTGCTGAGCCGCAAGCCTCTACCGATCGGTCGGATCGGCACCACGATTGGCCGGCCCGGACGTGGCAACCAGAGCCGCTGACGGAAAGCATGATGGACCAATGTTAACCACCCCCTGCTAGCCCCCACCGCCTGACCCGGACTCGCCTTGGACCGCATCGTGCTGGCGAAAATCATTCCCGAGTCGGTCCGCCGGCCGGCCGTCGTTGCCGCCTGGGTCGTGGCCTGGGCCGTCTGCCTCGTCGTGGCATACGGCCGCATTCACCACGCCCGCGACGAATTCGCCAAACCCATCACGTCGCCGCCGCAAGTGGTCCGCGCGGACGGCAACTCCGGCCACGCCCAGATTGACTTCGGCGGACAGTTCGTCATGGGCCGGATGCTCGTGACCGGCCACGGCCGCGAGCTTTACCACCGCCAGGCCCAGTGGCCCGTCGTCTGGGCGGCGTTCCCACCCGAGTGCGAAGCCCTGCAAACGCGGACCGCCTTCCCGAAGCACTGCCGCTCTCCCGCCGACCGGGACAAGCCGTTCGCCCACGACGCCGAGGGCATGATGTCGTGGTTAATGGGCACCGACGCTCCGGAGTGGACTCCCGTCGGGACCGCCGCGACCCTGCCGCTTCTCTCGCAACATCCGTTCGCTGCCGCCGCGTTGACGATCCACGCCTCCGAACGCTTAAACCCCCAACTCGTCGAAGCCGTGACCCGGCCGGCCGTCGGCGGCCCGCTTTACCCGCCGATCCACGCCTTTCTTTACGCGCCGCTGGCGCTGACGAACGACCCGCAAACAGCGTACAAGCTCTTGCAGTACCTCTCGTTGGCGCTGACCTTCACCGCCGGGCTGGCGATCCGGCGCATCGCGCGCGGCCGCATCTGGTGGCCGCTGGCTACGCTCGCGGTGCTCCTGTTCCCCGGTTACCGCAGCGGCCTCGACCTCGGCCAAAACCAGGTCGTCACGCTCAACATTTTGCTGTGGGGGTGGGTGCTCGTGGTCCGCAACCGCGACGGCTGGGCCGGCGTCGTCTGGGGGCTGTTGGCGTTCAAGCCGGTCTGGGCCGTGGCCTTCCTGGTGGTGCCGCTCGTCATGGGCCGCTGGCGAATGCTGTTGACGATGTGTCTGACGGGGGCGGCCGCTGTCCTGCTGACTCTGCCGGTCGTCGGGGTGCAGGTCTGGCTCGACTGGCTGGCCGTCGGGCGGGAGGCGACGGAGACGTACAACGTGAACGAGAACTGGATCACCCTCAGCCGCGACCTGACCGGTCTCGTCCGGCGGGCGACGGTGGACTTTACCAAACCGCCCGGCGAGCGCGACGACCCGGCGATCCACCGGGCCAGCGTGACTCTTTTACTCGTCGTCCTCGTCACGACGGCCACGGTCTACCGGCTCCGTCGGCGGCCGGGCACTGTCACCGGGCCGGGGGCCGGCTTCCTGATGCTCGGGGCGTACCTGTGCTGCTACCGGTACATGTACTACGACGCACTGCTGGCCCTCGCCCCGCTCGCCGTCCTCGCGGCCGACCCGCGCCAACTGTTCCGCGGCGTCTACCGCATTGTGCCGGTCGGCGGCTCGCAGGTTGGCGGCACCTGTTCCGTGAACGCAGCGTGGCCCACGGTCTTGGCGGTCTTACTCCTCTGGGAAAACTTTTTCATGGGCCTGGCGCTCGAAGGCTCGCTGACCTTCGGCTGGCTCGGCAGTCCGGCCACACTCGCCGGCGGGATGCCGTCGGCCGCACCGCGGCTCTCGACTAACACGACGATTTACTCGCCGCTCGACACCTGGATTTTGCTCGCGCTGTGGGCCGGCCTCGCCGTCCGGCTGGTTTGGACCGGCGACGACGGCGAGCCGGCACTACCGGCCGCGTAGGGCGGCGAGTGCCCGGCCGATGTCCGGGGCGCGCATTAAGGACTCGCCGACGAGGACCGCGTGAACCCCGTGCCGTTGCAGCATGACGAGGTCGGCGTGCGTGCGGATGCCGCTTTCGCTGACGACGGTGACCCCGGCCGGGATGCGCGGCACGAGTTCGAGGGTCCGGTCGAGGCCGGTGTCGAACGTCCGTAGGTCGCGATTGTTGATGCCGACGATCTTGGCCCCGCAATCCAGCACCCGGGTCAACTCCGGGGGGTCGTGCAACTCGACCAGGACTTCCAGCCCCAGTGCGACGGCCTCGGCGTGCAGGCGCTTCAACTCGTCGCCGGGTAAAATTTCAGCGATCAGCAGCACCGCGTCCGCCCCGGCTTCGCGCGCCTCGACGATCTGGTAACGGTCGAGAATGAACTCCTTGCGCAACACGGGGATGCCCACGGCCGGCCGCACGGCGCGCAAGTAGTCGAGGTGCCCCTGGAAGAACGGCTCGTCGGTGAGTACGCTCAAGCACGCCGCCCCGGCCCGTTCGTAGGCGAGCGCGACGGCCACCGGGTCGAAGTCTGCCCGGATCACCCCCGCCGACGGCGACGCCTTCTTGACCTCGGCGATGACCGCGACTTCCCCGGCGCGCCGCAGCCCCGTGCCGAACGGTCGGCGGGCCGCGGCGAAATCAATGCGGGCTTCGAGCTGCGCCACCGAGACGCGCTCCTTCGCCGCCGAAATCGCCCGCCATTTTACCGCAACAATCTCGTCCAAGATCGTGGCCATGTGGTGAACTCCCCGGGGTCTTGCGGGACTCCCCGCCGGAGTATTTTCTACGAGACCCCTTCGATTCCCATAACCCCAGCGGTCCGTTTCTCGGAGTCCGCCGCGTCACCGACCTCGCGGATCGGGCCGGTGCGCTCCGGGCCACCCCGCGGCCGGCGGGATCGCGTCCGACGGGCGGCGGTGGTGGCAACGGGTCGAACTTTCAATTCGGTCGGCTACACGCCTACAGCCCCGCTACTAAGTGGGTGTGAACGGATACCTGGAAGCGGCGTCACGAATTCTGGCACGAATTTGATTCAGTGGCTTGTCAAGATTGGCCGACGCGATTAGATTGAGTTTGCATCTGGGATATCCTTAAGGAGACGTTCATGGCCAAGAAATCCGTTGAAGAGCCTAAGCCGAAGATGACCAAGACGCAAGCGGTCAAGCACGCCATCGGCGAGGGCATCGAAAAGCCGCAAGAAGGGGTCGATTGGATCGTGTCTCACTACGGCGAAGATTTCCGCATGCCCCCGGGCCAGTTCTCGTCGTACAAGTCCCAGATCAAGTCGAAGGCCCAGGGCAACGGCGGGCACCGCGGCTCCAGCCTCGGCGGCGTCGAAGTCGCGCGGCAGATCAACAAGCTGGTCAAGACCTACGACATCGAAACGGTGCAGGCCGTCGCGTCCGTGCTGTATCAACACGACAGCAAGACCTTCCACCAGGCGCTCACGTTCCTCCAGGAACTGAACAACGACTAATCGGCCGGACGGAATCCGTAGTGTGCCACGGCTCGCGGCTGCTCACTTGTTCAAGTCGCCGGGGCCACGTTGACACTTTCTTCCGCGCGAACATTTCCCCCGCGCGAGCGGCACAACTCCGATCCCAATGGCAGCCTTAACGGCTGCCATTGGCCAAATCTTCCTGAGTTTCCACGACATGCGAAACGCGACGCCCGCTCGGCAACGTCGGGTTAAAACGGGTGCTGGACGCCGAACCAGAACTGGACCGGGGTCGCGTTGTTGATCGATTTGGCCACGTCGAAGCGGACGGTGGCCCGCTCGATGAAGCCGAAGAAGG
Organism: Fimbriiglobus sp.; assembly: GCA_043745465.1. Lineage (GTDB taxonomy): Bacteria > Planctomycetota > Planctomycetia > Gemmatales > Gemmataceae > Fimbriiglobus. The sequence goes on along the minus strand of JAYTSV010000100.1, from coordinate 3,127 downwards.
CCAGGTCCACGCGCAGGCCGGCCCCGATCGTGTGGGCAACGTTACCGACCCGGTGGCCGTCGTTGTACACCGCGCCCACGTCGTAGAACGGCGCGAGATCGACGTGCCGGACGCCGATGATCGCGTCGGCGAAGTTCCAGTGCAGGTTGCGCAAGATCGGCAGTCGCGCCTCGGCGTTGGCGACCCACAGCAGGCTCCCTTGCCGTTGTGCGAGGTCGAAGCCGCGGAACAGCGTACTGCCGCCGAGGGCGAAGAAGTCGCCGCGCTGCGGGAAGGCGATCTGCCCCACGCCGCGGCCGACGAGGGTGATGTCGGACAGGTAGCCCAGGCCGTCGGGCAGCTTGCGGGCCGCGGCGAATTCGGCCTTCACCTGGTGCGTGCCGACCCGGCCGCCGTCGGGGCCGGCCAGGTCGGTCACGCCGCCGCCGTAGGTCACGTCGAACCAGAAGCCGCGCTCCGGGTTCCAGTACGGCGTGTACAGGTTCAACCGGTAGTGCAGCCCGGTCAGCCACGTCCACTGCGGGCGGTGGGCGTTCTCCCCCGCCTCCCGGGCGAACGGCAGGAAGTTGTCCGAGTACGTCGTGAACCCCTCGGCGTAGCTGATCGGCGGCAGGTACAGGCTGCTGCCGTACTGCAACACGTACCGGCCGAAGAGGGTCGCGCGGGTGGCCGTGCGCTCGCCGTCGGTGCTCCCGATCGGCCCGGCGACCCGCTGCTCCGCGTTGAACCCGACCTGCGTCCGCGCGAGCGGCCAGTGATCGACGAGGCCGTCCACGCCGACGACCACGTCCCGGTAGTCCGGCCGGAACGCGGCGTAGGCCCCGCCGGCGAACGTCTGCGTGCGGTACGCCCCGACGCGCAGCCCGATCAGGCTGCCGCGCGTGTACCACGGGTCGGGCGAGAACTGGCCGAACACCCACGGCCCGGCGGTCACGTTCCACCGGTCCCAGTCGTTCGTCAAATCGGTGTCGTGCAGGAACGAGTAGAACGGCACGACTTTCACGTTGGGCCGGTCGTGCCAAACGTTGTTGCTCGGGTCGGCGTCGAGCAGCACCTGATCCGGGTCGATCTTCACCTGCGTCGGCGCGCTCGGCAGCGTCAGCCGTACGGTGACGGTGCGGCCTTTGGCGTCGGGCAGCACTTCGAGGTTGTACCGCTCCACGTCCGCCGGCGTGGGGGCGGTACCGACGGGAATCCGCACGGGGTAGCCGTCGCCGGGGGCGAACTGGAAGCCGAGGCTGGTCGGCTCGTCGTACTCGCGGTGCTGGGCGACCTTGACCTCGACGCGGACCGGCTTCTTGCCCGGCTGGCGCGGCCCAATGGACGACACGGTGACCGCATCCACCGACCAGTCGGTCAGCCCGCGGTCGTAGACCCAGCGGTCGAACAGTTCGGCCCACTGGGATACCGTCGCCGGCCCGGCGTAGGCGGTCAACTCGTGCTTGAGCGTCTCGGCGGAGAGCAGCTTGAAGCTGTACTTGTGGACGAGTTCGCGGGTGAAGTCGAGGAAGGCCGCCTCGCCGAGGCGGGCTTCGATCAACTGGAAGACCTTCGAGCCGCGGTCGTAGGCCCCGCTGAACAGGCCGACGAGGTGGCCGAACTCGGGCAGCGGTCCGGCGGCGGCCGGGGCGTCGCGGCGGCGGATCGCCCCGTAAAGGCTCGCGTTGCGGTAGTTCTCCCGCTTGATGTTCGGCAGCCACTCGCCGCCCTCGGGCCACGTCAAGAAGTCGTTGTTCCGGCCGACCTTGCCGTCGAGCAGGCGGTGCGTGAAGTACGTCGCCGCGCCCTCGTCCATGAACGTCTCGCTGTACCCGTTCGTGCCGACGAGGTTGTACCACCACTGGTGGCACGTCTCGTGGGAGACGAGGTACTCGACGTACCCGCGGGCCAGGTGCGGCATGTCGAAGACGCGCTCGTCGATCATGACCAGGCCACCGCACTCGTTGCCGTTCCAGCCGAAGTAACTTTCGGCGATCGTGAAGTGCTCGTAGGGAAACGGCCCGAACCACTTGGCGTACACCGGCAGCGCCGCGGCCACCATCTTGAGCATTTCGCGGGCGTAGAACTCGTGCCTGGGCAGGGCGACGACGCGGAGCTTCACCGTGCGGCCGTCGGGCATCGGGCAGTCGGCTTTGAACTCGGCGTACTTGGCCGACGAGAACAGGGCGAAGTCCCGGCCGACGAACGGCTTCATCGTGAGCGTCTTGCGGCCGCCGTCCACTCGCTCCGACGCCACGTCCGCCGAGCAGGCCAGCGTGTGGTCGGCGGGGATCGTGACGGTCGCGGTATAGACGCCGGCCTCGTTCCAGAACGGCTGGTGCCACGGCACGAACGGCATGTCGTGCCAGCCGCGGTGGTTGTAAAAGGCCAGCACCGGCAGCGCGTTGACGAGGTACGTGACGCCGTCCCAGGTGCCCCACCGGCCCTGCGTTTCGGGCAGGCGGATCTGCCCGTCCAGGGTGACCGTGACGCTCCCGCCGGCGGGGACTTCGTCGGGCAGTTCGACCGCGAACGCCGTCTGGTTGTCCGAGCGCCGGGCGAACGTCAGGGGACTCCCGTCGGCCCCGCTGACCCGAACGATCCGGCCGTGCCCGCCGCGCTTGTCGAGGCCGAAGGACGGTTCGAGCCGCAGCAGTTCGAGCGTCTTGGCGAAGAGCAGCGAGTCCGCCTCGGCGACGCGGAACATCGGGTAAAAGTTGAAGACGAGTTCGCGCGTCGGCCGGGTCGAAAGGTTCGTCCAGGTGACCTTGGCCCGGAACTGCGCCAGTCGGGCCCCGGGGTCGATCTCGACGCTGAGGTCGTACCGAGGCAAGTCGGGCGGCGTCGGCGGCGCGTCGGCGAGCGCGGGACCGCCCGACGCGAGCAGCACCACCAGGACTATCCACCGCCGGGCACCCATCCGCACGCGACCCCCACGCTCCAAAGACCCGCCCGGACGGATACCCCGACCGGCGCGGACGGTCTACCCCGGTTGCGCGAGTCTGAAGCGTCCGGCGATAATTGCCCTTCCCATCCCCAGGCGCGAGCGTAGTATGTGGGTACAGAACGCGGCGTGGAGCAGCCCGGTCAGCTCGCCAGGCTCATAACCTGGAGGTCATTGGTTCAAATCCAATCGCCGCAACTTCTC
>JAYTSV010000099.1:0-23807 GCA_043745465.1 Fimbriiglobus sp. | reverse complement strand
CGCCGAGCTTGCCGTGGCAGGGCGTGCAGTAGATGTTGAAGCGCTGCTGGCCACGCTGCAATTCGGCGTGGCCGATCTGGAACGGGAACTGGTCGATGACCTGGCCCGCTACCTTGCCGGTGTAAAGCGCCTCGTCATCGCGCAGCCAGCCGCGCGGCACCGTGCCGGCCGGGAGATTGCGCGAGGCGCGGCCGTCGGGGAACGAGGTGCTGGCTTCGTAGGCTTCATAGCGCGGCGCGTCGTGCATATCCTGGCGGCAGCCGGCGGCGACCAGCGCCGTGGTGGCCAGGAGCGCGAACGCGAAGGCCGGGCCCCGCGCACGGCTGCCGTGCGTGGCTGGCAAGGACTTATTCATCAACGTCGTAGACTCCCTTCGCGCCGGTGCTGCGCAGGAACTCGGTCGTCGCCTGCTGGTCGAACTTCGGATCCGCCGACTCGACAACCAGGAAGAACTTGTCGGAGCTGGCCATCGAGAAACGGTCGACGTTGAACACCGGGTGATACGGCTGCGGCAGGCCGCTCAGCACGATCATGCCGATCACGGCGGTCAGGGCCGCGAACAGGATGGTCAGCTCGTACGACGGCACGATGAAGGTGATCCAGCTCGCCTGCGGGCGACCGCCGATGTTCATCGGGTACTCGATAATCGACGCCCAGTACTGCAGCGCCATCCCGGCGGCCATGCCGGCGAGGCCGCCGATGAGCACCAGCTTCGGCAGAATCGTCCGGGTCTTGTGGATGATGTCGTTCAGCTCTTCGATCGGCACCGGCGAATAGGCCTCCACTTTCGTGAAGCCCTGCGCCATGGTCTTGCGCGCGGCGTCGACAATGTCCTGCGCCGAGTCAAACTCGGCCATCACGCCGTGCAGGCTGTTGGTCGGTTCGTTAGTGTGCATGGTCTGCCTTCACTTTCGACTGCGGCAACAGCATCTTGACTTCGAAGATCGAAATCATCGGCACGAAGCGCAGGAACAGCAGGAACAGCGTCAGGAACAACCCGATCGTCCCGAAGAACGTCATGAAGTCCCACTTGGTCGGGTAATACATGCCCCACGACGCGGGGATGAAGTCGCGGTTGAGCGAGGTCACGATGATGACGAAGCGCTCGAGCCACATGCCGATGTTGACGAAGATCGACATGATGAAGAGCAGCGTAGTGTTGTGGCGCACGCTCTTCAGCCACAGGAACTGCACCATCACGACATTGATCGAAATCAACGTCCAGTACGACCAGCCGTAGGGGCCGAACATGCGGTTCCACATCATGAACTTCTCATGCGGGTTGGCGCTGTACCAGGCGAAGAACAATTCCATTGCGTAGCCGTAGCCAACCATCAGTCCCGTCGCCAGCATGACCTTGGCCATGTTGTTGATGTGGCGCATGGTGATCAGGCTTTCCATGCCGTAGAACCGGCGCACCGGAATCGCGAGCGTGAGCACCATCGCGAAGCCCGAATAGATGGCGCCGGCGACGAAGTAGGGCGGGAAGATGGTGGCGTGCCAGCCGGGAATCACCGACACCGCGAAGTCGAAGCTCACCACCGTATGCACCGAGAGCACCAGTGGCGTCGACAGGCCGGCGAGAATCAGCGAGGCCACTTCGTAACGGTGCCAGTGGCGGGCCGAACCGCGCCAGCCGAGCGAGAGCGCACCGTAAATGCTGGCCTTGACCTTCGACACCGCGCGGTCGCGCATCGTCGCCAGGTCGGGAATGAGGCCGACATACCAGAACACGATCGAGACGGTGGCGTAGGTCGAGACGGCGAACACGTCCCAGATCAGCGGGCTCTTGAACTGCGGCCACAAGCCCATGGTGTTGGGATAGGGGAACAGCCAGTAGGCCGCCAGCCACGGACGGCCGGTGTGAAACACGGGGAAAATCGCCGCGCAAGCCACGGCGAAGATCGTCATCGCTTCCGCGAAGCGGCTGATCGACATGCGCCACTGCTGCTTGAACAGCAGCAGAATCGCCGAGATCAGCGTCCCGGCGTGGCCGATGCCGATCCACCAGACGAAGTTAATGATGTCAAACGCCCAGCCGACCGGGATGTTGTTACCCCAGATGCCGATGCCCTTGAGCAGCAGGTAGCCGAGGGCCATGTGCAGCATGCCTGCCAGGCCGAGGCCGATCAGCAGCACGCCGATCCAGCCGAGCGGGAAGCGCTTCGAAAGCGGGATCTCCGCGACGGTCTCGGTGACCGTCTCGAAGTCGTGCCCCGGCAGGATGACCGGCGTCTCTTCGAGCAGCGCGGTGTTGTTCGAGTGATTGGCCATTAGTGTCCGCCCTCAGGTGAGGCCGGCTCGTGCGACTCGGTCTCCGCATGCCCGCCGACCATCGCATTCGACGGCAGGGCCGGGTTCGGATTGCGCACCGCCGCGAGATAGGTCGTGCGCGGCCGCGTGTTGAGGTCTTCGAGCGTTGCGTAGTTGCGCGGGCTCGCCTTCAGCTTGGCAACCTTGCTGTTTGGGTCGTTGATGTTGCCGAACACGATCGCTTCGGTCGGGCACACCGCCTGGCAGGCCGTCACGATCTCGCCGTCGCGAATCGAGCGGTCCTCGCGCTTGGCCTGGATGCGCGCGGCGTTGATGCGCTGCACGCAGTAGGTGCACTTTTCCATGATGCCGCGGCTGCGGACGGTGACATCCGGGTTGCGCTGCAGCTTGAACTGCGGGGTGTTCCAGTCCTGGAACAGCAGGAAGTTGAAGCGCCGCACCTTCCACGGGCAGTTGTTCGAGCAGTAGCGCGTGCCGACGCAGCGGTTGTAGACCATGTCGTTCAGGCCGTCGGCCGAGTGAACGGTCGCGGCGACCGGGCAGACCACCTCGCACGGGGCCTTCTCGCACTGCTGGCAGACGATCGGCTGGAAGTGCGTCCGGATACTGTCGGACCGCTTGACCTGGCCGGCGCGGTATTCCGCGGAGGAGTTCGCGGCACCGAGTTCGTCCGATTGCGTCTCGTCGCCGGGGATGGAGAAGTACCGATCCACGCGGATCCAGTGCATCGCCCGCCCCTTGGTGACGGTTTCCTTGCCGACCACGGGGGTGTTGTTCTCCGAGACGCAGGCCATGACGCAGACGTTGCAGCCGATGCACGCGCCCAAGTCGATGGCCATGCCCCAGCGGCGGTAGGACTTCGACGCCTCGACGCCGTTCACGGTGCTGGGGTTGGTCGGGTACAGCGACAGCGGCACCATCCGCTTGTCGTGCGGTTCGTGGGCGGCGTGTTCGGTGCCGTGGGCCGAGTCGTGGTGCTGCTCGTAGGGGTGCTTGAAGCCGAGCCGCTTGAAGTCTTCGACCGTGCCCGGGGTGAGTTCGCGCAACTCCTTGTACTCGGCCGCGGACGCCGGCGGGATTTGGGCGAACTCGCGGTCGGCCTTGAACTGGGCAACAGTCGCGTGGCGGGCCGGCTTGCGGCTCTCCATCAGGTACTGGCCCTGGGTACAGGCCAGGAAGAAGGTCTCGGACTTCTTGACGAGGTCCGCGCCCGTCGCGTTCCAGGGTGCCGACGACGACCGCAGGACGTAGGTGTTGAAGCCCGGGCCTTGAGCGCCCTTCTCGTCCCCGGTGCCGACCTTGCCGGCGTGCGTCCGGCCGTAGCCGAGGTGCAGTGTGATCGCGTCGTCGGCGTGGCCCGGCAGAATGAACACGGCGATATTTTCGATCGACCGGCCGTCGAGGGTCAGTTTCGCCAGGTCGGCGATCGTGCGGCCGTTCTCGCCGCCGGTCCAGCCGAAGGCGTTCGTGATCCCCAGCTTCTCGGCGGTCGCCGGGCTGACGATGGCCGCGTTGTCCCAGGTCAACTTCGTGATCGGCTTGGGCGTCTCTTGCAGCCAGCCGGTGTTGGCGTACCGGCCGTCGTAGATGGTCGGGTCGGGGCGGAACTGGACTTCGAGGCCCGGCTTGGCGGCCGGGACCGCGAACGCCTTGTCGGCGAGGACTTCGCCGACCGGCTTGACCGCCGCGACGGTCTTGGCCGGCATCGCGGTGCCGGGGACGACGCCGTCGCGCAGGCACTTCTGCCACCACGCCTCGAAGTCGGTCCCCTTGGCCGTAGCGTCGTGAAACTTCTTCCAGGTCGCCTGGACCAGTTCGAGCGGGTCGTTGATGCCGTAGCTGAGCAGCGTGGCCAGGAGTTCGAGCGGCGATTTCCCGTTGTACAGTGGGGCAATCAGCGGCTGTTGGACGCTGACGGTGCCGTCGAAGGCACGCACGTCGCCCCAAGTTTCGAGGTAGTGCGAGGCGTTCAAGAACCACTGGCACTGGCCGTCGAAGCTGGTCTCGTCCTCGTAAACGCCCAGGCGAACTTTTGTCCCCTTCATACCCTTCAAGGCACCGACGAAGTCGAAATCGACCGGGGCGTCGTAGGCCGGGTTGCCGCCGAGGATGAACAGCAGATCGACCTTGCCGGCCTTCATGTCGTCGGTCAAGACTTTGAGGTCGTTCAGGTCGGTCGGCCGCGTCTCGATCGGCTCGGTGAAGGTGACCGTCGTGCCGAACGCGCCGAGCTTTTCGTTGATGGCGAGGGCCAGGAAGTGGACCGCGGCCGGCTGCTGGTCGCCGACGAGGACCACGGCCGCCCCCTTGGCGGCGAGCAGGTCGGCGGCGAGCGGTTCGAGCCACTGGGCCGCGAGACCGGTCAAGACCGGGGCGGTCACGCCGGCGACGCCGAGTTTCGCCGCCAGGGCCTTCGTGAAGTCGGGGATTTGGGACGGCTTCAGCGTGAGTCGGTGGTCGGCGACGGCCCCGGTCGAGGTCAACATCGTCTCGACGGCGTACAGCCGGTTCATCGACTCGACCGGGATGCCCTCGCCGTTCGCAATCGCTTCCTTGACCGTGCGGACCTTGCGGTTCTTCATGAAGTCCCGGGCCGAGCGGACCGCGCCGGGGCCGGACACCATGAAGTCGGCGTCGAGGGACAGGGCGACTTTGGCCTTGTCGAGCTTGTACACGACGTTGGCCGGGGCACCGAACGCGGCCTGAATCGCCTTCCGCGAGTTGTCCCGGCTGATCGGCTCGTACTGAATCCACTTCGCCTTCGGGTACCGCTTGGTGAACTCGTCCAACAGCGCGATGAAGGTCGGGGACGTGCTCGGCTCGGTCAGGAAGCGGACGCCGTCGCCCTGCTTGCCGACTTGCTTTTCGAGTTCGGTCTTGATGCTCGTGATGAAGTTGTCGTACCCGCCGGACTTGCCGGAGAGCTTGGCTTCCTTGGCGCGGTCGGGGTCGTACAGGCTCAGGATCGAGCCTTGGGCGTAGAGGTCGGTCGAACCGAGGCTGCCCGGGTGGTTCGGGTTGCCCTCGACCTTGATCGGCCGGCCTTCCGTCTGCTTGACGAGCAGACCGAGGCCGACGCCGGACTGTTGGGCGTAAGCCGTGGCGAAGAACAGCGGCACGCCGGGCAGGAGTTGGTCCGGCTGCTTGACGTAGGGGACGACCTTGCGGGCCGGCGCGGGCTTCAGCGACGGGTTGCAGCCGATGCCGCCCCCGGCCAGGGCGACCGACGCGCCCATGACGGTCAGGAACTGGCGGCGACTGACCGGGTCGAGCCACTCGCCGGCGTCCTCGGGGAACTCGTTCTTCATCAGCGTCTCGAACTGCGTCGAGTCCATCCACTGGTCGATCGACTGCCAGTACTGCTCGCCGGCTGCGGCTTTCGTGGTCTCGGGCGGCATGCGTGAATCCCTCAAAATCCGTCGTGTCGGTCGCAACAAGCCGCGGCGTTAGCGGTGGCAGATGGAGCAGTTGGTCAGGACCGTCGCTTCGCGCACCTGGTGGGCTTCTTTGAGGAGCTTGCCCAGGGTCAGTTGGTCGTAAGGCTTACCCGTGTCCGGGTTGGTCACGTCTTCGGCCTTCCACTTGATGTTGTAAATCTCGTCCTTCGGCCGCAGGTGCAGTTCCGGCTGCCGGTGGCACGCCAGGCACCACTCCATCAACAGCGTTTTGGACTGGTAGATGAGGTTCATTTCGTCGATGTTGCCGTGGCACGAGTAGCAGCCGATTCCCTTGCCGACGTGGATCGAGTGGTTGAAGTACGTGTAGTGCGGCACGTTGTGGACCTTATTCCAGGCGATCGGCGTGCCGGTCGCGTAGCTCTTCCGGAGCGGGTCGAGCAGGTCGGCCGACTGCCACATCTGTTGGTGGCAGTTCATGCACGTCTTGGTCGGCGGGAAGCCGGCGTTGGCCGACACCTCGACCGACGTGTGGCAGTACTTGCAGTCGATGCCGAGTTGGGCGACGTGGTGCTTGTGGCTGAACGGGATCGGCTGCTCGGTCACTTCCCGGGCACCGGTCGTGTAGTCCGAGCGGTAGAACGCCGTGCCGGCCGCGCCGCCCCCGGCCGCCAGGAACGGCACGGCCAGGATCGACATGCGGGCCAGGACGTTCATGCTCTTCGGGAAAATCTGGGCCATCTCGGCAGCCTCGGTTCGTTCGTGCGGGAGTCGTGCGGTCGGTCCGGGCAGAGTCTTAGGGCAGCATCGTCGGCACGGTGCCTTCAAAGGCGAGCTGCATGAAGCGGTAGCAGGTGATCGCGGCCCCGGCCCCGGTCGCGCCGAACAGCAGGCCGAGCCAGGCGAGTTGTTCGCCCTTTTCGCCCGACCGGTAGCCCATGACGATCGAGATCACGGCGAGCAGGACGGCCACGTTGGCGATGAAAAAGCCGAACGGGTACATCCAGAAGGTCAGGGCACCCCAGAGGCCCAGGCAGAACGACGCCGTCGAGATGGCGCGGCGGGTCGTCGCCTTGTACGGCGTCGCAACGGCATTCAGGGCGGGGGCAGCGTCGGCCATACGGTGTTCCATCTCGAAATACAGGGCAGTGGCCCGCGGTCGCCGGACGAGTGACTATTGATACCAGAAACCGAACGCGATTCACCGGCTGTTTCAGCAATTTCAGAGCCGGGTGACGGGCCAGAGCCGCTTCAACGAGTTCTGCGAGAAATCCTGCAAATCCCGGCCGAAACACGTTCTCACAACTGGGAAACTCGACCCGAAACCGTCCCACATCTGGGACTGAACCAACTTCCACTCTGCCATGCCACCCTAACCGCCGTCCGAGGCCCGGCATCACCCCGAGATTAGCCACGCGGGCGGGGATTGTTGTCGCGGCCCACCCGGCCGTGCGGCTAGTCTAGCCTAGGGCTTCGTCTGGAACTGGCCGCAGTGGGCCGGTCGATCGTCTGCGTCGTTGACTCCCACCCGAGGAAGTAAGTCCGGTCTCACAGCGGCCAGCTCCAGGAAACCCGCAGATACTGGGCGACGAGACGGACGGTCAGTCTCGGGTCTTCTGGAGCTGGCCGCTGTGAGGCCGGTCGATGGCCTGGGTGGTCGGCTCCCCTGGCGTGCAAGCGCAGTCCGGCCTCTCAGCGGCCAGCTACAGAAGACCGGCAATTCACGGAGGCGTCTCATGCTGCGCGGCAAATCGGTACTCGTGACGGGCAGCAGTCAGGGCATCGGCCTGGCGGCGGCGCGGGCCATGCTTGTGGCCGGTGCGCGGGTGGTGCTCACCTCCGAGCGGCCGCTGGAGGCGTGCCCCGAAGTACGGGCGGTCCTCGCGGAGTTCCCGGACGCGAGCTACGTGCCGCACGACTTGTCGCGGGACGGGGCGGCCGAGGAACTCGTCGGCCAGGCGTGGGAGTTGGCCGGCGGGATCGACGTCCTCGTCAACAACGTCGGCACCTTCCGCGAGCCGGCGTTCCTCGACCTGACCCGCCGCGACTTCGACTTCGTGTTCGGCCTCAACGTCTGGGTCGCGGTCGCCGTGACGCAAGCGGTCGTGCGGCGGGCGGAGGCGGTCGGCCGCGGCGGGCGCATCCTGTTCACGACGAGTTTGAACGGCACGCGGTCCGAGCCGGCGCACACCCTGTACGACGCCAGCAAGGGGGCGATCAACGCCCTGACGCGGCAACTGGCCGTCGAACTCGCGCCGCGGGGGTTCACGACCGCCGCCGTCGCCCCGGGCCTCGTCGAGACGCCGCTGACCGACCACGGCCTGCGGTCCGACCCCGCCGCCCGCCGGGCCGTCGAAGGGCAAATCCCCCTCGGCCGCATCGGGGTCGTGGACGACATCGCCGGGTGGTTCGTCTTCCTCGCCTCGGACGCCGCCCGGTACGCTACCGGGGTCGTCATCGCCGTGGACGGCGGCCTCGACGCGCAGCAGATGCCGACCCGGCCGCTCACCGACGCCGAGCGTACCGGGCCGCGTCCGCAATGAAGATTGCCACGGCGACCCAGACGCACCCCAGGGCCACCCACATCGGCCACGGCGGCTGCTCACCGTTCCAGAAAATGGCCACGACGAATTGCATCGTCGGCGAGATGACTTGAACGCACGTCACCGCCAACAGTGGCAGTCGCCGCAGGCTCATCGTGAACGCCAGCAACGGCACGACGGTGATGATCCCCCCGCCGGCCAGCAGCGCCGTGACGGTGGGGTCCGCGCCGAAGCTCAACCGCCCCGTCGTTTCGCAGTACGCCAGGTAGGCGAGGCAAAAGGGCAGCAGCAGCAGCGTCTCGACGGCCAGCCCGGTGAAGCTCTCGACGGCGACTTTTTTGCGGACCAGGCTGTACAAGCCGAAGCTCACCGGGAGCACGACGGCCAGCCAGCCGCTGCCCAGCACGACGAGCGGGACCGCCACCCCGACGGCAACGAGGGCCAGCGCCGGGTAATGGGCCGGCCGCAACTTCTCGCCCAGGAAGATCGTCGCCAGGAAGGCGTTGACCAGCGGCATCACGTAGTACCCCAGCCCAGCCTCGGTCACCCGGTCGGTCACTGTCGCGTGGATGTAGAGCAGCCAGTTGACGGCGATCAGCGCGGCACTGAGCATGAGCGTCAGCACCAGTTTGCGGTCGCGCAGCACGCGCCAGATGTCCCGCCCGCCGCCGAGGATGGCGACCATGACCGCGAGCAGCACGACCGACCAGACGACGCGCTGCGAGAGGATTTCGACCGCGTCCACGTCGCGGATTTGCCGGAAGTACAGCGGGATGAGGCCCCACCAGGCGTAGGCGAGCACCCCCAGAATGAAGCCGCCCCGCACCGACGCCGACGATTGCGACACGGAAACCCCGCCCTTGCCCGAAATGGTCCCGGCCGAGTGCCGTCCGCCCATGATAGGGACCGACTTGGCGTTGTCGTTCGCACGCCGGCGGGTAATCGAACCCCACGACTCCCCCCGTCCACGAGTGCTACCATGCCACCGGCGACCCCGCTGACCGAAACCGTCCTCCAGTTCGGGTCCGGGCGGTTCCTCCGCGCGTTCGCCGACCTGTTCATCCACCAGGGCAACACCGACGGCCAGAACGTCGGCCGCGTCGTCGTCGTGCAATCGACGGCGAGCGGCGGCGGCCGGACCGACGGGTTGAACAAGCAAGACGGCCGCTACCACGTCGCCGTCCGCGGCTACGAAAACAACCGAGTCATCGACCGCGTCGAGGTCTGCGAGAGCATCAGCCGCGTCATCCCGGCCTCGACCGGGTGGGCCGACGTGCTCGACCTGGCGCGGTCCCCGCACCTGCACACGATCCTGTCGAACACGACGGAGGCCGGGTACACGCTCGACATGGAAGACCTGCCGACCGACGCCGTCCCGCGGTCGTTCCCGGCGAAGTTGCTCGCGGTGCTGCAGGCCCGGTTCGACGCCGGGCTGCCGGGGCCGACAATCATTCCGTGCGAACTGATCGAGTTCAACGCGACCCTGTTGCGGGCGAAGGTCATGGACCTGGCCGTCCGCTGGGGCCGCGGCACGCCGCTGCTGACGTGGCTGACCGAAGAGTGCGTCTGGCTGCACACCCTCGTGGACCGCATTGTCACCGGCACGCCGGCGGACCACCCGCTGTTGGCAACCGACCCCATGCTGATCGTCGCCGAGCCGTTCGCCTTCTTCGCCCTGGAGGACGACCCGAAGTCGCAGTTCCGGCTCAAACACCCGGCCATCGTCCGCACGCCGAACGTCGAGCCGTACTTCTTGCGCAAGGTCCGCATCCTGAACGCCGCGCACACGGCCCTGCTCATCAAGGCTGTACCGCGGGGCTTCTCGATCGTGCGGGACGCGGTGAACGACCCCGAACTCGGGGCCTGGCTCGCGCGGCTGCTCGCCGACGAGATCGTCCCGACGCTGGACGGCCGGGTCGATTCGGCCCGACGGTTCGCGGAGCAAACGGTCGAGCGGTTCAAGAACCCGTTCCTCGACCACAAGTTCGCCGACATTGCCCTGCACCACGCCAGCAAAATGGCCGTCCGGCTCGACCCGACGGCCGCGGAGTACGCCGCGAAGTTCGGCCCGCCGCCGCCGCTGTTGACCGAAGTCATCGCCGAGGGCCGGGCGCATTTGCCGGCGTAGTTCGGCCGCCGATTCGGCCCGGGGGAACGCCGGAAAAAAACTTCCCCCGGCGATTCGCTTGACAGGGTTTGGGAGTGTCCCTAAAGAACCGCCTGACACGCCGACGCGGGGGACGTTTTCCCGCGGAGTCGCCGAGAAATTGGAGTCTACGCCGGCGGAGTCCGATCCGTTGACGGCCCCCGCCGGCCGCTGTCGAAACCTTTGAAGGAGCCTGCATGTCCGCACGACGCTTGTTCGCCCTCGCGGCTCTCCCCGCGACCGGCCTCCCGGACCTCGAGCCCGAGTTCCTGCCCCCCACGATCCGCGCCGCGGACGCCGAGGAGGTTGAGGACGACGACGACGACGACGACGACGATCTGGACGACGACCTCGACGACGATCTGGACGACGACCTCGACGACGACGACCTCGACGATCTGGACGACGACGAGGACGACCTCGACGATCTGGACGACGAGGACGACGACGAGGACGACCTCGACGAGGAAGAGCCGCCGGCCAAGCCGACCGCTCTTTAAATCGACCGACCGGTCAACCGAGGCGCTGACGGGCCGACCCGCCAGCGCCGTTCGCATGGACCCGACGGTGCGGCGCAATCCGGCCGAATTCCCCCGCATCCGCACGCCGGGAAATTGAGACTCGGCGACGCCCGGCTATAATCCCCCATGTGTGCCGCCGGAGTCTTGCCCGGTCACGGTCGGAACGCGGGAGACACGCCATGCCCAGCCCCAAGAAGCGCCCGTCCTCCCAGGGCAACGCCGTTCTGTTGCAACTGTCCGAGCGGCCGCAACTCGACTTCGAACTCGACTTCTTTTCCGCGCTGCTCCGGATCGTCCCCGACCACACCGATGCCCTCCGCGTGCAGGCCGAGAACCTGTGCGAAAAGGGCATGGTGAAGGAAGGGTTGAAGCTCGACCAGACGCTGGTGCAACTCCGCCCGGCCGACCCCGCCGCGCACTACGACCTGGCCTGCCGGTACGCCCGCCTGGCCCAACCCGATCTGGCGATTCAGTCCCTACGCAAGGCCGTCGAACTCGGGTACAGCGACTTCCAGTCGATGACCCAGGACCGCGACCTGGAGTCGATCCGCAAAGACCCCCGCTTCCACGAACTGCTCAAAGCCCACGGCAGCCGCTAACGGCCCCGCCGCAGGCGGCAATCGCTGCGGGATTGTTTTCGTCACCCCCGATGAGTGTTCCCATGCCCAAGGCGATTTCGTGGATGTACGCCCGCCGGTCGTGTACGACGTGCAAGAAGGCCGACGCTTACCTGACCGACCTCGGGGTGACGCCGGCCGAGACGGTGGACGCCGTCAAGGTGCGGTACGGCCCGGCCGAAGCCCTCCGACTGCTCGCCGGGATCGACACCCTGGTCGCCATGAAGGGCACGAAAATCGAGACCTTCGACCTGGCCGCGGACCGGCCGGACGACGCAACGCTGTTGAGCAAGATCATGGGGCCGACCGGCAACTTGCGCGCCCCGACGGCCGTCGTCGGCAAGACGGTCCTCGTCGGCTTCCACCCGGCTGCGTACAAGACGGCGATCGGCTAACCCCGGCGGACGGGCAGCGTCACGGTGAACGTGGACCCGCGGCCCGTCCCTTCGCTGAACGCGGTGATGTCCCCGGCGTGCAGATCGACGAGCCGGCGGACGAGCGCCAGGCCGATGCCGAGGCCGCCCTGGGACCGGTTCAAGGTGCGGTCCACCTGGGAAAAGAGTTCAAAAACGCTCGTGAGCATCTCGGGCGGGATGCCGACGCCGGTGTCGATCACCCGGGTCGTAATCTCGTCGCCGTCGGTCTCGATGCGCAAGACAACTCGGCCGTCGCTCTCAGTGTACTTGCCCGCGTTGTTGAGCAAGTTCGTGAACAGTTGGGCCAACCGGACGCGGTCGCCGGTCACGGGCAAGGGCACGTCCTCGGGCGGCAACTCGATCTCGAGGGTCAGCCCGCCGGCTTCAATGACCGGGCCGCTCGTCTCGACGGCCATTTGCAGCGGCTCGCGCAGGTCGATCGCCTCTAGCGTGAGGCTCAACTTGTCCCGGGTGATGCGCGACGCGTCGAGCAGATCGTCGATGAGCCGGACGAGGTGGGCGACCTGGCGCTCGATGCGGCCGCGTGCCGTGTCGAGGACCTTCGGGTTGTCCGGCTGCATCCGCAAGATTTCGACGGCGTTCAGGATCGGCGCGAGCGGGTTGCGGAGTTCGTGGGCCAGGGTCGCCAGGAACTCGTCCTTGCGGCGGTCGGCTTCGCGCAACCGGGCGTTCGCGGCGGCCAACTCGGCGGTCCGGTCGAGGACTTTGCGCTCGAGGTCCGCCTCCTGGGCGTGTTGCTTGATGGCGTAGCGGATGGACCGTTCGAGGACGACTTCGTCGAGCCGGCTTTTTTCGAGGTAGTCGGCCGCGCCGGCGGCGGTCGCTTCGAGGTCGATCTCGAACTCGCTCTGGCCGGTGAGCAGAATGGCCGGGCCGACGCACCCGTGCTGGCGCATCTCGAAGAAGAGTTCGAGGCCGGTCCGCTTGCCCAGGCGGTAGTCGATGAGGTAAACCTCGTGCTCGTTCCGGGCCATCGCGGCCAGGGCGGCGTCGTAGTCCGCGATCCAGTCGAGGCGGATCGGCCGGCCGGGGATGTTCGCGGCCACGTCCCGGGTCATGACGTAGTCGTCCTCGTCGTCGTCCACGAGGAGGACGCGGACCGGGCCGTCAGGCGAAAGTGTCGGGCTCATCCGGGGGCAACTCCACGATTTCGAGCCAGTACTTGCCGAGCGTTTTAACCACGTCCACCAGGCTCTCGAACTTCACCGGCTTGGTGATGTACGAGGACGCCGACAGGTCGTACGAGTTGACGATGTCCTGCTCGGCTTTCGAGGTCGTCATGATGATGACCCGGATGGCCCGCAGGTTGCGGTCGCCCTTGATGCGGCTCAGGGCCTCCCGGCCGTCCATCCGCGGCATGTTCAGGTCGAGCAGGATCAGGCCCGGGCGGGGGCACTCGGCCGGCTCGGCGTACTTGCCGCGGCGCTGCAGGTACTCCAGGAGTTCGACTCCGTCTTCCACGAAGCGGAGGTCGTTCCGGACTTTCGCCTCCTCGAACGCTTCCGCGACGAGTTGGCGGTCGTCGGCGTCGTCATCGGCGACGAGAATCGTCACCAGTTGAGATCGGTGGGGCATGGTAAGCTTCTGCCTCAAAAGGCGTGGGGAAGTCGATTATAAACGTCGATCCCTCGCCCGGATACCCTTTCGCCGAGATTGCCCCGCCGTGCCGCTCGGCGATCTTCTTGCAAATGGCCAGCCCCAGCCCGGTCCCCTCGTACTGGTGCCGGCCGTGCAACCGCTGGAACAACTCGAAGATGCGGTCGGCGTACTGGGCCTCGAAGCCGATGCCGTTGTCCGCCACGGTGATGCGAAAGCCGGTCCGGTGCGGCGTCGAATTCGTGCCGTTCGACGGGGGGTCGGGCGGGAACTCGCGCAGCGGTTCGGCCTTGACGGTGACGACCGGCGGGACGCCGGGCCGCTGGAACTTTAAGGCGTTGCTCACGAGGTTCTGGAACAGTTGCCGCATCTGCACGGAGTCGGCCGGCAGGGTCGGAAGCGGGCCGACCTCGACGCGACCGCCGGACTGCGCGACGCGGATTTCGAGGTCCGACAACACGTCCCGGACGACGGCGTTCAGGTTGACCGGGGCGAGCGGTTGGACCTTGGACGTGATCCGCGAGAACGACAACAGGTCGTCGATGAGTCGGCGCATGCGTCCGGCCGAGTCGAGCATTCGGGCGATGTAGTCCTGGCCCTGCTCGCCGAGGCCCGCCTTGTACCGCGTGTTCAGGCGGTCGCCGAAGGCCTGAATCTTGCGCAGCGGCTCCTGCAAGTCGTGCGACGCGATGTACGCGAACTTCTCCAGTTCCTCGTTACTGCGGCGGAGCGCGACGGTGCGGCTGTCGACGAGTTCTTCGAGTTTCTCGGCCTGCTGCTTACTGTCGTCGATGTCCGTGCAGGTGCCGAGCCAGCGGACGACAAGGCCTTTTTCGTTGCGGACGGGGTTGGCCCGCGTGAGGAACCAGCGGTACGTCCCATCGGCCTTGCGCAACCGGAATTCGATCTCGTAGGGGATCGCGTTGTCCACGGAAATCTGCCAGCGCTCCACACCCCGTGCGCGGTCGTCCGGGTGCAGTGGGGTGACCCAGGCCGCGCCGAGACTCTGGTTCGGGGTCAGGCCGGTGAACTCGTACCAGCGGAGGTTGAAGTACTCGGTATCGCCGTCGGGCCGCGTCATCCAGACGATCTGCGGCATTGCCTCGGCCATCGTGCGGAAGCGGGCTTCGCTCTCCAAGATGCGCGCCTCGGCTTCGGCCGCAGCGGTCACGTCGATGCCGATGATGCCCAGCCCCAGGCGCTCGGCCTTCGTCGTTTTGACTGGGAAGACGGCGATCTCCCAAATCTCGTCGGCAATCGCCAGCCGGCGGCTGACGGCCGGCTGCAGGCTCTTCGAGACTTCCAGGTACTCCTCCTGCAACTTCAGCGGGAAGTTCGGCGGCACCTCATCGATCGACTTGCCGATCAACTCCTCGGCCGGCAAGCGGTTCAGCTTGGCGAACGCCTCGTTGATGTGGACGTACCGCAGGTCGGCGTCGTAGTAGGCGATGCCGCACGGGGCGTTGCGGAAGAAGGCGTTGAGCTGGTTCAACGCCGACTCGGCGTCGTCCTTAGCCTGCTGGATCGCGGCGAACGCGGTCATCCGGCGGGCCGTCTCCAGGCGCACGATCGCGGCGGCGGTCAAGATGATGCCGACCGCCATGACCGCCCCGATGACGAGGGTCAGCAGTGCCGTCCAGCGCTGCTCGACCGACTTGTCCTGGTCCACCTCCAACAACCGCCCCTGCTCCGCGGAAAGGGCCGCGATTTCGGCCCGGACCTGTTCCATGAGTTTTTTGCCGATGCTTTCCGAGACGGCGGCGGCGGCGGCGGCGAGGGTCTCGGTGTCCCGAATGGCAATCGTCCGCTTCATTTCGAGGAACTTGTCGGCAATGACGCGGTCGAGTTCGTCGAGCCGCGCCAACTGTGCGGGCTGGTCGGCGAGCACGAGGCGGAGTTTCTGCTGCCGGACGGGCACACTGACTTCGGCGTCCTGAAAAGGCTTGAGGTAGTCGAGTTCGCCGGCGATGATGTACCCGCGGTGCCCGGTCTCGGCGTCCTTCAGGTCGGAGAGGAGTTCGGTCAACTCGAACCGCGCGGCGATCCGGGCTTTGACAACGCGGTCCCGCTGTAACATGCGGTCGATGTTGAAGATGCCGACGACCGCGTTGACCAGCACCGCGAGGGCGGCCATGACCCAGAGGAGAGTGTCCCGATTCATGGAGCCTTCCGAGCGGTGGGCGTTCGGGTGGGAACCGGACTGCTCATTCCCGCCCCCCAGCCGAGTGAATACATTACGGTCTGAATCACTCCCGCGAGAGCCAACTGTGAACCCGTCGCACCAACGCCTCCTCGTCGCCGAAGACGTTCAGGACACGCGCGAGAGCCTGCAAGAACTGTTGCAACTCAAGCTCGGCCTCGAGGTCGATACGGCCGCGGACGGCGCGATCGCCCTCGAAATGCTACGGGCGAGGCCGTACAGCGTCCTGATCACCGACTTGCGCATGCCCAAAAAAACCGGCATGCAACTCATCGAGGCCATCCGGGCCGAGAAGATTCCCGTCACCACGATCATTACGACCGGCCACGGCGGCGTGGCCGAGGCCGTCCTGGCGATGAAGCAAGGGGCCTTCGACTTCCAGGTGAAACCGGCAGACCCGCAACATCTGTGCCTAGTCGTGACGCGGGCGTTGGAATCGCGCGCCTTGCTCGACGAAGTCGCCGCCCTGCGGGCGCAGTTTCAGGGCCAGTTCTCGTTCCAGAACGTCATCACCAAAAGCCCGCGGATGTTCGACCTGTTCGAGCTGATCGCCAGCATCGCCGACACGGCGAGTACGGTCCTCATCCTCGGCGAGACCGGCACCGGCAAGGAGCAGGTCGCCCGCGCCATTCACACCGCGTCGAAGCCGTTCCGGTCGGGCGTGTTCACGGCAATCAACTGCGCGGCGTTGCCCGAGTCGCTGCTCGAAAGCGAACTGTTCGGCCACGAGAAGGGGTCGTTCACCGGGGCGGCCGCGCAGCGCAAGGGCCGGTTCGAGTTGGCCAACGGCGGGACGCTCTTCCTGGACGAGATCGGCGACGTGCCGCTGTCGATGCAGGTCAAATTGTTGCGGGTGCTCCAGGAGCGGAAGTTCGAGCGGGTCGGCGGGTCGGAGTCGATCCCGATCGACGTGCGGGTCGTCGCGGCGACGCACCAGTCCCTTGAAAAGCTCGTCAAGGAGGGCAAGTTCCGCGAGGACCTGTACTACCGGCTGAACGTGATCCGCATGGAAATCCCGCCGCTCCGCGACCGGCCGGAGGACGTGGCCGTGCTCGCCGACTTCTTCTGCCAGCGGTACGCCCGGGCCGGCAAGCCGGTCCCGAAGGTCGGCCCCGAGGCGATGGCCGTCCTCGTGAAGTGCGAGTGGCCCGGTAACGTCCGGCAACTGGAAAACGCGATGGAGCGGGCCTGCATCACCTGCGCGGACGGCGTGATCGGCGTCAAGAACTTGCCCCCGGACGTGGCTAAACGCTCCGAAGGGGCCAAACACCCGTACCAGGTGGACCTCAGCCGGCCGCTGACCGAGCAGATGAACGAGTTGACTTCGGCATTCGAGGAACGCTACCTGAGAAAGGCGCTGCGTAAGACGCGCGGCCACGTCGGCAAGTGCGCCGTACTCACCGGACTGTCGCGGCGGAGCATCACGGACAAGATCGCCCAGTACAAAATTGACAAAGCCGAGTTCAAGCAAGACTAAGGGCGAATCCGCCCGCCGGGAGCGGGCCGCGAGGGCGTTTGGCACGCAGGCTGCTTCTGCAGTTCTTCGTCGAGCCGGCAACAGTTGCCTGCTTTCTCCAGCACCATTGCGAAGGATACGACCATGTCGGAAACCGGGAAGAAGATCAAGGAAACTGTCATCGACGCCGCCGAAGCTGTGAAGCACGCCGGCCAAAAGGTCGCCGAGAAGGTCGGCGAAGCGGCCGAAGTCGTCCGGGACAAGGTCCACACCGCGACCGAAGCCACCAAGGACAAGGCCTGCGAAGTCAAGCAGGATGTTAAGGACGTTGCTCACAAGGTTGGCGACAAGGCCAAGGACACCGCCGAGAACCTGCAGGACAAGGCCCGCAACGCGGCCACCGACGCCGGCAACGCCATGAAGGACGCCGGCGACAAGGTCAAGAAGCAAGGCAAGTAACTCCCACCCATCGGGAGAACGCGACGGCCCGGGGATTTTCCCCGGGCCGTCGTCGTTTCGGAAGGTTTTCCGCCGCGCGGGCCGGTCCGGCACCGGCGTTGCACGTTCGACAACCTGTGACCGACTTCGACCCCAAATCTCTTGAAGGACCGACGCTCATGGCGAACAGCAATTCCCCGACCACGACGACGTGGACCTGCGACGTGGACGCGCTGAACTCCCTGCTCCGCGGAGAAATCGCGGCCGTCGAAACGTACCAGCAGGCCGTCGAGAAGTTCGACGACTCGGCCCACAAGGTCAGCCTGACCAAGGTGCGCGACGAGCACGACCTGGCGGCCCAAACCCTGCGCGACCGCGTGCTTACTTACAACGGCGAGCCGTCCACCGGGTCCGGCCCGTGGGGCACGTTCGCCACGCTCGTGACCGGCACGGCCAAGATCATCGGCCCGCAGAGCGTGCTGGCCGCGCTCAAGCAGGGCGAGGAACACGGCATCAGCCAGTACGAGAAGGCGCTCGAAAACGACGGGCTGACGGCCGAGTGCAAGCACGTCATCCGCACCGACCTGCTGCCCCGCTGCCTCAAGCACATCGGCCAACTCGAACTGATGATCGCCTCGGTCGAAAACGCCACCGCGTGAGTTTGGCACGCGACGTGCAATAACTCTTTCGCCCCCAGCGACAACAACCCGGACGCCGCCCGACGGATCGCGTCCGGATGACATAGACCGTTTCTCCATCCTTCCGCGTCGGCCCGAAACCCGTCGGCCGCGCGGCTCCCGATACGCCCGCCACACGCCCTCAACCTCTTGTAGGAGTCCACGCCATGCTACGCTTTTCCATCGTGTTCCTGCTCATCGCCTTGATCGCAGCAGCGCTCGGGTACAGTGGTGTTGCCGGCGACGCCGGTTTCATCGCCCAAATCCTGTTCTTTGTGTTTCTTGTGCTGTTCATCGTGTCTCTCGTGTTCAACCGCCGAACGCCGATTGATACGATTTGACAAGATGTGACTGATGTGACTGCGATCGTTCGTCGAGCCTGTCGAATATCGACAGGCTCGCTTTGTTTCTCAACGGTCCTTTTCTTTATAATCGACCCCGAGTGATAGCGATGCCGACAACTCAAACCGTGGACAAGCCCGTGTCAACAGCTCGCGCCGGCATGGGTGCCGTTCCCCACGAGAACGGAGTGGCGTTCCGGGTCTGGGCACCGCACGCGACGGGCGTCGCCGTGATCGGGGCGTTCAACCAGTGGAAGCCCGACGCCGACCGCATGGCCTCCGAATCGAACGGGTACTGGTACGCCGACGTGCCGGAGGCCGGGGTGGGCGACGAGTACCGCTTCCTGCTGACCAAGCCCGACGGCGGCACGCTCAACCGCATCGACCCTTACGCGAAGCAAGTGACCAGTTCGGTCGGCAACGCCGTCGTCGCCGACCCCGACTTCGACTGGGGCGACGGGAATTTCACGTCGCCGTACTGGAACGAGATGGTGATCTACGAGTTGCACGTCGGCACCTTCAACCAGTCCCCCGAGGCGGAGAATCTGACTTCGAAGCTGGCCAGCGTGACGGCCAAGTTCGGCCACCTCAAGAAGCTGGGCATCAACACGATCCAGGTCATGCCGATCGCTGAGTTCGCCGGCGACCTGTCGTGGGGGTACAACCCCGCGCACATTTTCGCCGTCGAGAGCGGGTACGGCGGCCCGGCGGCGTTCAAGCAGTTCGTCAAGGACGCCCACGCCTACGGGTTCGCGGTCATCGTGGACGTGGTGTACAACCACTTCGGCCCGGGCGACCTCGACATCTGGCAGTTCGACGGGTGGAGCGAGAACGGCGGCGGCGGCATCTACTTCTACAACGACTGGCGGAAGGAAACCCCGTGGGGCGGCACCCGCCCGGACTACGGTCGCCCGGAGGTCCGCGAGTACATCCGCGACAACGCCCTGATGTGGCTCGGCGACTACCGCGTGGACGGCCTGCGCATGGACATGACTTTGTACATCCGCAGCGTTCGGGCCGACGGCGAGCCGAACCTGCCGGAGGGCTTTAGCCTGCTCCAGTGGGTGAACTCCGAGGTCCGCCAGAAGTTCCCCAACGCCATCACCATCGCCGAGGACTTGCAGAAGAGCGACGACCTCACCGCCAAGCCGGAGGCCGGCGGGGCCGGGTTCGGCAGCCAGTGGGACGACCAGTTCGTCCACCCAGTCCGCGAGGCCGTCATCACGATGGCCGACGAGCACCGGTCGATGGACGCGGTGGCGAAGGCGATCGCGCACCGGTACAACGACGACGCCTTCCAGCGGGTCATTTACAGCGAGTCGCACGACGAGGTGTCGAACGGCCGCGCGCGGGTGCCGCACGAGATCGACCCGAGCGGGGCGAACGGGTACTTCGCGCAGAAGCGGTCCACCCTGGCCGCGGCGCTCGTGTTCACGGCCCCTGGCATCCCGATGATCTTCCAGGGCCAGGAGTTCCTCGAAGGCGAGTGGTTCCGCGACACCGTCCCCGTCGATTGGGACAAGCGGGACGAGTTCCGCGGCATCGTCCGCCTGTACCGCGACCTGATCCGCCTGCGGCTCAACTACTTCGACACGACCCGCGGCCTGAGCGGCCAGGCGGTCGAGTTACTGCACGTCAACGACGACACCAACATGATCGCCTTCCGCCGCTGGAAGGACGGCGGCAAGGGGGACGAAGTCGTCGTCGTGCTGAACTTCCACCGCGACGGCCGCCAGGGGTACGCGATCGACTTCCCCGCGACGGGCACCTGGAAGCTCCGCCTGAACAGCGACTGGAAGGGCTACAGCGAGGCGTTCCACGGCGACCCGACGGGCGACGTGGACGTGACCGAGAAGCAAGCCAAGATCAACATCGCCCCGTACAGCGTCCTGATCTTCAGCCAGGACCGCGGGTAACCCGTTCACGGCCCGCGGCATTTTTCGCCCGCCGCCTCGCTTCGGCCCGTCACGACCGGTGGGACCGCTCGACTCCGCGGGGAGTTTCGCGGCGAGGGCGAATTTGTGCTACGGTTCTTGTAGCGCCACCCCGCATAATACCTACGGCCTGACCTTTCTGCTCTCTCCCCGACCCGGGGTCGGCGGACGGGTCGGCCTTCCTGCCGTCGAGTGTGTAGTGAGATGAACACCATGACAGCGTCGGTCACGGGCGAAAAGTTCCTGGACATCCTCCGCCGCAGTGGACTGGTGGCCGAGGCGAATTTGGCGGATTACGCGGGGCAATCGACCCTGGCGAACGACGCGGTCGCCATGGCGACCGCGTTGATCCGCGGCGGGTTGCTCACCCAGTTCCAGGCGAAACTCCTCCTGGCGGGGAAGTACCGCGGCCTGCTGCTGGGCAACTACAAGCTCCTCGACCAGATCGGCCGCGGCGGCATGGGGACCGTGTACCTCGCCGAGCACACCAGCCTGAAGCGCAAGGCGGCCGTCAAGGTCTTGTCGAACGACCAGGCCGGGACGACGATCGGCATGGAGCGGTTCTACCGCGAGGCCCAGTCGGCCGCGGCCCTCGACCACCCGAACATCGTCAAAGTCTACGACGTGGGGCAGTACGGCAACGTCCACTACATCGCGATGGAGTACATCGAGGGCCGGACGCTCGCGCAGATGATCGAGGCGAACGGCCCGCTGCACTTCGCCACCGCCGCCGACTACATCGCCCAGGCCGCCGCCGGGTTGCAGGAGGCCGGCGACCGCGGGTTCGTCCACCGGGACATCAAGCCCGAGAACCTCATCGTGGACCGGTCGGGGACGCTGAAAATCCTCGACATGGGCCTGACCCGCCCGGCCGACGACACCGGGGGCAACCTGACGGCCGTCATCGACCCGGACAGCGTGGTCGGCACGCCGGACTACATCGCCCCGGAGCAGGCCTTGAACCTGCCGGTGGACATCCGCACCGACATCTACTCGCTGGGCGTGACCTTTTACGCGCTGCTGACCGGCAAGCCGCCGTTCGGCGGGACGACCGCCCAGAAGCTGTTGCAGCACCAAATCAAGGACGCCCCGACGCTGGCGGCCCTCCGGGCCAAGGCCCCGGCGGAGATCGAGCCGGTCCTCTCGACGATGATGGCCAAGCGGCCGGAAGACCGCTACCAGCAGCCGGCCGACGTGATCGAGGCCCTGGCCCCGTGGCTGTCCCAGAGTGCGCTGGCCGCGAACCAGACCAAGACGGTCGCGGCGACCCTGACCCGCCTGTCCGGCCGCACTTCCAGCCGGATCACTCTGGCCAACCAGGCCGCGGTGAAGGCTAAGTCGCGGTCGTGGCTGCTGCCCGCCATCGGCGCGGCCCTCGGCGTCTCGATCATCACCTGCGTCGGCCTGGCGGTCGCTCTCTCGGGCGGGGGCACGAAGCCGGGCGATCCCGCCGGGGGCAGCGGGGCCGTCGCCGCGACCCCGGACGCTGCCAAGACCCCGCCGCTGCCGAACGTCGCCGACTTGCCCCCGCTGCCGGCCGGCGCTCTCCTCGTCGCGGCCGACGGCCCACAGCCCCGCTTCGCCACCATTGCCGAGGCGTTGGCGACGCTCAAGCCGGGCGAGAAGAAGCTGATCGTCGTCCGCAACCCGGTCCACTCCGAGCAACTCACGCTGACCGGGGCCAAGCACGCGAACGCGACGATCGAATCCGGGTTCCCGCAAAATCAGGTGACCTGGCTGGCCCCGGCGAACGCGTCGGACAAGGCGATGCTCGAACTCAACGGCGTCGAGGGCGTCCGCGTCCGCGGCTTCAAGTTCGACGGCCAGAACCGCGTCTCGGACGCGATCCGCGTCAGCGGCAAGTGCCCCGACCTCGTCGTCGAGGACGCGACCCTCGTCGGCTTCTCCCGCGCCGGCGTCAGCGTCAGCGGGGCCGTCGGCTTCGAGGACCGGCCGGTGACGTTCCGCAAGCTCCGCGCGATCGGCGGCGGCGACTCTGGCGTCGGCGTGCAGTTCGACACGGGCGGACTCAACAGCTACGTCAAAATCCTCGACAGCCGCTTTGAAGGCCCGCTCGCGGCCGGGATCGCCGTCAGCGGCCCGACGATCAACCTCGAAGTCCGCCGCAACCGCTTCTACCGCACCAGGGCCGGAGTCCACTACCAGGCGTCGGTCTCCCCGGTGCCGTTCACCGCCCAGATCCGATCGAACACCTTTTACGAGACGGCAACCGGCATCGAGTTCGCTTCGATCCCGGCCACGCCCGCCGGCCAGACCGCAGGCATTACCGTTCTCGACAACCTGTTCCTTTCGACCAAGCGGCTGGCGATGCTGGCCGGGACGGCGCTGGCCCCGGACGCGATCCCGGGCTGGTACTGGACGCCCGAGAAGAACACGAACGTCCCGGCCGAACTGCGGTACTTCCGGGCCGAGTTCAAACTCGACGCCAAGCCGGTCGGCCCGGTCACGCTCAACGTCGGCGTGGACGAGAACTTCACCGTCTGGGTCAACGGCAAGGAAGTCGGCAAGAGCACGCACGACTACTTCAGCCAGCGCGTCTACGCCTTCGACGTGACCGCCGACCTCGTCGCCGGGGTCAACGTCGTCGCCATTGAAGGGAACAACAAAGTGGACCCGTTCTCGCCCGGCTTCGCCACCGCGGCCGCGTTCGTCGTTCAGCTGACCGAGGGCGGCGAGACGCCCAAAACCCTGCTCACGTCCGACGACCCGTGGAAGTCCTCGAAGGTCAAGGGCGACAACTGGACGAAGGCCGGGTTCGACGACGGGAAGTGGGTCGCCCCGAAGGCCTGGATCGACGCCCAGATCAACTTCCCCTGGCGCGAGACCGTCTGGGACTCGGTCGTGGACGCCCACTGGAAGGGCGAGCAGCGCCGCCTGCGGTTGACCGTCGATGGCAACGTCCGCGACTACTTCAGCCCCGAGGGGTACCCGGTGCTGGAGAGCAAGCGGACGACGATGGTCAAGGACAAGGTGTCAACGGTCGGCCTCGACCCGCAAGACGACGACACCTTCCTACGCTACCCCCCGGGCCACCGACTCGCCACCGGCGGGGCGACGCAAGGCCCCGTCGGCGTCCCCCCCGCGGGACAATAACGCCGGCTCGCCGAAGACATTCCACTGACCGTTCCCAGCGAGACCAGCGGATGAACCGCCGCACCTTTTTGCTCACGACCGGCGGCATGTCCGTCGCCGGCGGCTTCGCCGGGGCCGC
>JAYTSV010000098.1:0-23903 GCA_043745465.1 Fimbriiglobus sp. | reverse complement strand
CTGGGACGACACCGGCCGCGACAAGTGGAAGCTGCGCATCGCCGCCGACGTGCCCCTCGGCAGCGCGCTGGTGCGCGGCGACGCCTCGCACCTCCAGCAGGCCGTCGAGAACCTCGTCTTTAACGCCCGCGACGCGACCTTCGAGCAGCGCAACGCCCTGCGTGAGCAGGCCCGCGCCGCCGCCCCGGCCGACGGCGGCGCCCGCCGCAAAAAGCTCCTCGAGGCGGCGAGTTGGCGCGGCGAGGTGAGCCTGCACGCCGCGGTCGAGGGCGACGAGGTGTTGCTGGAGGTGCGCGACAACGGCATCGGCATGACGCCCGAGGTGCTCGAAAACTGCCTGCGGACGCACTTCAGCACCAAGCGCGACAACGCCCTGTACGAGGGCTACAGCGCCGGCATGGGCCTGGGGCTTTCGTTCGTTGCGGTCGTGCTGGAGCACCACCAGGCGAAGCTCGAGATCGTCTCGACGCCCCACGCCGGGGCCGCCTTCCGCGTCCGCTTCCCGCGTGCGACTGCGTGAGAGAGGGGGGCGGAAACCTCACCCCCGGCCCCTCTCCGACGCGGAGAGGGGAGCAAGGGGGTCGCAGCCCACGACTTCAGCGGTCGTTCTCCCCCTCTCCGTTTCGGAGAGGGGGCCGGGGGGTGAGGTCTCCGCTCTTACGCCGCCACTTCGCGGGACCGCATGAGGTAGAAGCTGAGGACGAACCACGGGAGCAGGTAGCCGACCGTCGTGAGCAGGTTCATCGCCAGGCACTCCAGGGGCACGGAGAACCCCTCGGACAGGTATCCGGTCCACGAGTACGAGTCGAGGTCGGGGACGACATTGATGAACCGCCGGACCATCCAACTGAAGAACAGGTCGCCCCCGTCGGTCAGCTTGGCCAGCGAGTTCCCCGGGTCGGCCTGGGCCGTCGGCTGCTCGGCCTTGAGGAGCGAGTTCACGGCCCGGAACGGCCCGCCGGCGGAACTGTTGCCCGTCGCCATGTCCGCGATGTGGTCGCCGAAGTACCCGCAGAAGAAGGTCACGGCCGCGCCCAACAGCGCGATCACCCCGGCCAGGTACGTGCTCAGCACGATGGCGATGCCGACCAGGATGCACAGCCGGCACCACAGGCCGAACGAAGTCTTGAAGTAGTTCTCGGCGAACTTCCGCTCGCCTTCGAGCAGGTAGAGGTCGCCCTCGGCCACGCCGAGCATCTGCCCGCCGGTCTGGCACTTGATGGCAATGCTAATGGCCGGCAGGCCGGCGTCCCCGCCCGGCTGTTGGGCGTTCTTGAACAGGCCGACGGGGATGTTGATCGACTCCGGGTGGTAGTCGAAAATCTCCTTGCCGGCGATCTCGAAGTACCCGTACTTCTCGGTCAACTCGTTCAGCGCCTCCCACTCCTTCGAGCCCGGCACGGCGAAGCGGAAGACCGACTCGGGGTTCACGTCTTCGTTCGGCCCGAGGCCGCGCAGCTTGCGGACCGCGTCCTTGGCGTCCTTGGCGTACTGTTGGCCCCGGGCCTCGTCCGCCCACCGCCACGTCCCGTCCTTCATGTCCACAGGGGGCACCTGCCCGGCCTGCCGGGTCGTCACGCGGACGGTCAGGTCCACCCCGCGGTTCTCCACGCCCTTGGTCATGCGGAAGATGTCGAACGTGAACTCGCACGGCACGTGCTGCCGGTCGCCCCGCGTCAGCGAGTTCGGCACCCGGGCGTAGCTCCAGACCGCCCGCTGCGGGCTGGACGGGTCGCCGGCGATGTACTTCCGGTAGTCGAACTCGCGGCCGACGTTCGTCCCCTGGAACTCCGCCTTGCGGCTGGCGAACACCAGCTTGCCCCGCACCGGCACCCGCGCCTTGTACGTGTCGGCCTCGGCCTCCTTGGACACGCCGGTCGTGAGGATGTACAGCCACCCGACGGTCGTCATCAGGAGCAGCACGACCGACAGCAGCCCGGCGTACCCGAGGAAGCGGCCGAAAACGATCTCGAACCGCTCGACCGGCTTGGTCACGATCGTGTAGATGTTCTGGTCGCGGATGTCCCGCGGGATGCTGAACGCCGCCAGCAGCACCGCCGGCAGGAGCAGGACGAAGTTCATGGCATACGCAGTGATCGACACGGTCGAGCGCAACTCGTTCTCGGCCTTGAACAAGAAGTACCACTTCGCGGGGAACAGGAACGGTAGGAGGAACAGCAGGAAGACCCAGTACAGTTTGGCCCGGGACGCCTCCTTGAAGCCGAGCTTGGCCAGCGCCCAGATGCGCCGGCCGCGCATCTTGAGGACGTTCGCGGCGAACGGCTGGCCGATGCCGAGCACCGCCGCCAGCCCGGCGAGCATGAGCGCCATCGGCTGCAAGTTCAGGCTGAACTTGGGCGCGACCGCCTTGACGAACGACCCGTCGTTGGAAGTCTGCCGGAAGTTCGTCACGTCGAAGCCCTTGCCGCCGGCCAATAGCACGACGTAGGCGACGTACAGGAGCAACGAGACGACGGCCATGACGAGCATGAACGTGGTGACACTGGCCCGCGACTTGGCCGACTCGGCCTGCTCGGCCGGGATGGTCAGCGCGTACAGGATGTACACGAACAGGCCGATGGCCGCGAAGCCGCCGGCGTCCTGGAACCAGGCCTGGACGAGGCCCGCGGCGTCCGCGAGGACGTACGGGTCGCGTTCGAGGATGAGCAGGCCAAAGAGCGTCGGGGTCATGGTCGCGCTTCATCGGGAATGGGGTGGGGAGCCGACCGCCGGGCCGGGGTCAGGACTTCGCGGCCGGGGTCGCTTCGGTCGGCGGCAGGTAGCGGCGGCCGGGCCGGGCGCGGGACTCGTCCACGACCCGCAGGAACAGCTTCTCCAGCGTCGTGGACGGGTGGCCGAACCCGTCGAGCGTGCCGCCGTGCTTCTTGATGACCGCGTCCAGGTCGTGCTTCAAGGCGTCGGTGAGGGCCAGCCCGGTCGCCGTGATCTGCATCCGCTGGGCGTCCTCGACGAGCTTCGTGACCGTGCCCTGCTCCTGCAAGTCGCCGTTGAACAGGATGGCGATGCGGTCGCACACGTCCTGCACGTCGTCGAGCCGGTGGCTGCACATGAGCACCGTCTTGCCCTTCTTGCGCAGGTCGAGGATGAGTTCCTTCATCCAGGCCGTGCCGAGCGGGTCGAGGCCGGAGGTCGGCTCGTCCAGGATGATCAGATCGGGGTCGTTGATGAGGGCTTGCGCCAGGCCGATCCGCTGGCGCATCCCCTTCGAGTACTCGCGGAGGATGCGCTTCTTGTCGTTGCCCAGGCCGACGAGTTCGATCAACTCGGCGGACCGCTTGCGGCGGACCGAACTCGGGATGTTGAACAGCCGGCCGTAGAAGTCCAGGGTCTCTTCGGCGTTCAGGAAGCGGTACAGGTACGACTCCTCGGGCAGGTAGCCGATGCGCTCGTTCTTCTCGACGTTGGCCGACGACTCGCCGAAGACGTAGGCGTCGCCGGTGGTGGGGAAGAGCAGGCCGAGGAGGAGCTTGATGGTCGTCGTCTTGCCCGACCCGTTCGGCCCGAGCAGGCCGAAGATTTCGCCCTTGTGGATGCTCAAGTCGAGCGCGTTGAGCGCGGTCTTTTTCTTGCGGCCCCAGAAGTCGCGGTACGTCTTCGTGAGGTTCCGGGTTTCGACGATGACGTCCTGAGCCATGCCCAGTTCTCCAGAAGCGGCCGCGACAAGGAATACCGGCACTACGCCCGCCCCCCGGCGGCGGTTCGCGCGGATTATCCCGGCCCCCCGGCGACCGTCCGGTACGCCACCGCCAACTCCCGGCCGTACCGGGCCAGGCCGAAACGCCCGACGGCCGTCGCCCGCGCGGCCGCCCCGAGCCGCGCCCGCAAAGCACCGTCCGCGGCCAGGCGTCGAATCGCGGCGGCCAGCGCGGCGACGTCTCCCGGCGGGTGGCCGAGGGCGTCGTGACCTTCGGCGAACAGTTCCGCCGCACCCCCGGCCGCCGAAACCACGACGGCGCGGCCGCAACTCATGCCTTCGGCAATCGTCAGACCGAACGGCTCCGGGCGAACGCTGGCGTGAACGACCACGTCGAGCGCACGGTAAACCCCCCGCGGGTCGGCCTGAAAGGGGACGAAGCCGACGCGTAAGCCGAGCGCCGCCGCTTGCGCCACCAACTCGCCGCGACTGACCTGCGACCCGGCCGTCGTCGAGACCGGCCCGCCGACGACGTAGCCGCGCACCCCCGGCACCCGGGCGACCGCCTCAAGAAACACGCCGTGCCCCTTCCAGTTGGCGTAGGTCGCCACCAGGCCGACGCGCAAGATTCCGGGCGGCCCCGGCGGTAGCCCGGCGAGGGCGTCCAGATCGACCCCGGGGCCGGGCGCGAAGTGGTCGGTGTCGAGGCCGTTGCGCACCGTCTCGACGCGCACCTCCGGGACAACCCTTGCCGCGTCCCGGGCGACAGCGTCGGAGACGGCGACGACTCCGTGGACGCGCCGACCGGCACAGCGCAAGAGTTGACCGACGAGGGGCCGTTCGCCGAGGAAGTCGTGGACGTGCCAGAGCACCGGCACCCCGCGCGGCCCGGCCAGCGCGGCGAGCAGGTGGGCTTTGATGCCGTTGGTGTGCAGCAACTGCGGTCGAGTCGCGGCGATCGCCGCGCGCAACCGCCGGGGAAAGTTCAACAGCCCCGGGGCCGCTTCGAGGGCCGTGTGCGTGAAGGTCAGCACCGCCCGCGCCCGACCGCCGCGCAACTGCGTATCCCCCAGGCCGGCGAGCGCGGCCGGCAGTTCGACCACGACGACCCGCGCCCCGAGTGCCTCGGCCGCAGCGCGCAAGGGGCCGTCGGCGAGGAGCAGGACGGTCGGGGCGTAGCCGGGGAGTGCGGCCGGCAGGGCGCGCAGGCCGGCGAGCAACACCCGCTCCGCGCCGCCGATGGTGCCGACGGGGTTGAGGTACGTCACCCGCACCGGCGGCCCACCAACTCGCGGTAAGCGGCGGCGATGGTTTCCGCGTGCCGGGTCCAGGTGAACTGCCCGGCCCAGGCGAGTGCGGCCTCCCGCTCCGCCGGCGGGCGGGGTCGGGTCAAAACCCCGTGGACGGCCGCCGCCCAGGCGTCGAGGTCGCCGACCGGGGCGAAGGTGACGGCGTCGCCGCCGACCTCGCGGAGCACCGGGAGGTCCGACGCGACCACGGCCGCCCCGCACGCCAGCGCCTCGACGACCGGCAGCCCGAAGCCTTCGGCGGCGCTCGGTTGCAGCACCACCGGCGCGGCCCGGTAGACGGCCGCCAGTTCGCCGCGCGACAGGCCGTGGACGTGCGTGATCGCGCCGCCCAGGCCGTGCCGCGCGATCTGTGCCCGGTGCCCCGCCGTGAACTCCCCGCCGACCTTCACCAGGTGCACGTCGGGGAGGTCCGCACGCAGCCGGGCGACGACTTCGAGCAGCACGTCGATGCGCTTGCGCGGGATACCACTGCCGACGTGCGCGACCCACGGCCGGCCGTGCAGCGCGGTCAGCCAGGACGGCGGCTCCGCGACTCCGTGGGGCGTGAACTCGGGCGCGACCCCGACCGGGGCGTACCGCAGTCGCGCGGGGTCGATCAGGCCCGTCCGGCGCAATTGTTCGCCGACGGTGCGCGACGCGACGAAGACGACGGCCGCTTGCCGCACCCCGGCGAGGACGCGGCGGGTCACCGCCCGGAACCAGCGCGGGCGGGGGTCGGCGGACGGGTCGAGGAGGCAGCCGAAGGCGTCGAGGTCGAAAACGGTCACCCCGGCGCGCCCGGCCGGCAGCGCGGCGACGAGGGCGGCGTAACTGTGATCGACGACGTGGAAGGCGTCGAACCGGTCGGCTAGTCGCCGGGCGAAGCGCGGGTAGGCGACGAACCTGTTGAACAGCTGGTCGGCGTTGACCGCGACCTTGCGCCGGCCGACGACAGGCAGCCGGCCGGCGAGCCGGGCGAACGGCGGGACCGTCCGCGTCAGCGGGCCGACGCCGGCCGGCCAGTGGGCGTGCAACATCTCGGCGCACAGGTCCATGCTCGGCCACCGCTCCTCCGGGAAGTCCGGCAACAGGGCAACGCGCACGCCGGTCACGCCGACACCCCCCGCTCGGCGAGCAGTTCGCGGACGAACGCGGTGACGTGCGCGACTTGCCGCTCGCGGTCGAACAGCGGCGAGTCGCGCGGCACGGCGGCGCGCAACTCGGCCAGGCGGGCGGGGGTTATGCCGTCGAGAAGCGTCGCCAGGCCGGCGAGCGCGGTCGGGTGCCACGGGGCGGGGCCGGGGACGCGGACGACCCAGCCGTCGTCCAGGTCGTACCCCATCGGCACCGCGTTCGTGACCACCGGCAACCCGGCGGCCAGGTACTCGCTAATCTTCGTCGTGTACCGGAACCCGCCGCACCGATCGACGCTCTGCGGCAGGCTGCCGAGGTCCATCGCGGCGAGGTAATCGGGGACTTCGTCCGGCGGCACGCGGCCGGTGAACACGACCCGGCCCGCCGGCAAACCCGCGGCGAGCGCCCGCACCCGCGCCAGCCCGGTGCCGTCCCCGACGAGCAGGCCGTAGGCGTCCGGCCGCGCGACCCGGCGCAGGGCTTCGACGATCTCGGAGCCGTAGCACGAGACGGTGCGGGCGTTCCAGACCATCGACCCGGCGATGCCCAGAACCAGCGCACCGGCCGGGATGCCGAGGCGTTCGCGCACCCGCACTCGCGCCGCCGACAACTCCTCAACGGTCCGAGTAAACGGTGCCCACCCGGCGGCCGTCACGCCGCGCGGTGTCCCGAACGTCAGCGCCCGGCCGACGAGGTACGGCGTCCAGCCGATGTAGCCCGCCGCCCCCCGGCACAGCAGCCGTTCGTAAAGCCCGAACAGCGGTCCGGCCCACTGCACGTGCGCCCCGACCCACGGGCCGACCGCGTCGCCGCTGCTCACCACGTAGGGCACCCCGCGCAGCCGGCCGAGCAGCAGCGCCAGCCCGCCGGCCAGCCCGGTCCCCTCCATCGCCACCAGGTCCGGCCGCGCGACGGCGATGCGGCGCTGCAACTGCCAGAACATCTGCCGCTTTCGGGCGCGGTCGAACGGGAACAGCTCGACGGCGAAGTTGCGAAACAGCTCGCGCAACCGGGCCTCCTCGCGGCTGCCGGACCCCAGCGTCGAGACCAACAGGACGTTAGCCATGTGCGGGACCGTCCACGGCGAGGAGGGCACGCAGCGTCCGGCCGACGGCGAAGTGCGCCTCGTAGTACCGCCGTCCCGCGTCGGCCAACGCCGCCCGCCGCTCCGGATCGTCGAGGAGGTCGAGGGCCGTCCGCACCAGGGCCGCGGTCGGCACGACGGCCAGCCCGCTCGCGGACCAGGCCGGTTCCGTCAACGCCCCCGCGTTCGTCACTACGGCGACGCCGTTGGCCAGCCCCGCCATGATCGAAGTCCGCCGCCCGCTGACGCCGTCGGGGTACGGTTGCAGCAACAGGTCGCACGCTTGAAGCACCAGCGAAATTTCTCCCGCCGCCACGCCTACGAGTTGGCCCGCAATCTCCGGGTGCCGCGAAGCAACCCCGTCGCGCCAGGCAGCGTTGTCCCGGCCGACGAGCAGCACCCGCACGTCCGCCCGGGACCGGCACAACGCCACGACGGCCGGTTCCAGCAAGCGGCCGACGAGGTCGCCGTAGGTTCCGAAGTGGCCGACGACGGGACCGCTTGCCGCGAACGATTGCGGCAGCGATGCGACGGCCACGGGGTCGTTGCTCAAGTGGATCGTCGAGGGGACCGGCAGCACGCGGACCGGTGTCGTCGCCGGCAGGCCGTTGGCCCGGAGCAGTGGTTCCCAGGCGGGGACGGTGACGAAGACGCGCGACGCCCCCGGCAGTAGGGTGCGCACCATCAGCCGATTAGCCGCGGCAATCAAGTTGTGCCGCAGCGGCGTCCGCACCCACGGGTAGGCGACCTCGTGGAACATGAGATCGACCGCGTCCCCGCTCGTGGCCGCGCGGCGACGCAACCAGGCCGCGAACGGCAGGTTCATCGCCTTGAAGCCGTAGCCGTGCGGCGCGTACTGCACGAACAGCCGGCGCGGTTTCGGCGACTCGTCGAGCCGCGCGGTCAACTCGCGCAGCCCCGCCCGGCCGAAGGTCTCGCCGACGCGGTGGACGGTGACGGGGCCGTCCGCACTCGTGCCGACCGGGCCGCGCGTCGAGACGCGAACGGCGTGCCCCGCGTCGGCCAAAGCGTGCGCGACGACGGCCGCGTACCCGGCCACGCCCCCGGCGTCGGGCGGGTACTCGGAGGCGACGAGGTGCCAGTTCACCGCCGCACCATCTGGCGAAACTCCCGGCGGTCGGCGGCCGGCAAAATGAGCAGCCATGCCAGTGCCAGGTAACCGACCGTCCCGAAAAGGTGGCACCCGGCGAGGGCGAGCCATTGCGCCGACGGCGGCCAGGCGGGGTCGAACGGGGCGACCCATTCGGCGAGCGCGAGCAGGACACCGCCGTAACCGATTGCGAGCGCCAGCGGTTCGAGCGCGGCCCGGCGCAGCGTGCCGGGGTCGAGGCCGAGTTCGCGGCGGAGCAGCACCGGGAGCCAACCGAAGGCGAGGGCCGTTTGCGCGACCGCCGCGCCGACGACCGGGCCGGGCAGGCCGACGGTCAGCGTCACGGCGACGCTCAGCGTCAGGTTCACGACCGTGGCGACGATCATCCCGGGGACGAGCCGCCGCACCGGGGCCAGCACGGTCAGCGGCCACGACCACAGCCCGACGAGGGCTTGCACCCAGGCCAGGGCGGCGGCCGGCCACGTCACCCACGCCCCGCCGTACCGCTCCGGGCCGACCCACAGGCCGATCGTCGCGTAATTCCAGACGCCGACGGGGACCAGCAGCCCCAGCCCCAGGGTCGAGAGGAGGCGCGTCAGGAACTCCGTGCGGGCCACGAAGCGGACCGTTTCGCCGCGGTGGTACAGGTCGGCCAGTGCCGCCCACGACGACGCCCCGACGCCGAGGAGTTGCCCGTGGACGAGACCGGTCAGGCGTTGGGTGAGGAAGAAGACCGTCGCCGCGGTCGGCCCGAGCAGCCCGGCGATGAGGATGTTGTGCGACAGGATGCCGAGGCGGCCGGTCACGTTGAACGCGAGCCACGGCCACCGCACCGCGCGGAACTCGGCGCGCAACGCCGGGTCCGGGGCGAACGGCGCGCGGCGGATCGCCGGGTACTGGCGCAGTCCGTCGCGGGCGAGCACGAGCAGCACCGCCGCGGCGGCGACGACGGTGGCCAGGCTTTGGCCGACCAGCCCCGCGCCGGAGTACGCCGCGGCCACGCTCAGGCCGGCGACCAGCACGCCGCCGACGGCGACCGCGGCGTTAACGACGAAGCCGCGCTGCCCGGCGTCCGCCAGACTGCGGAAGGCGTTCAACGGCAGCAGTGACACCCCCAGGAGCAGCACCGCACACGCGGCGTAAACCTCAACTTCCAACGCGGCGGGGGCTTGCACGAGTCGGGGCATTAGCGCACCGAGGAGCACCGCCGCCGTCGCCATCACGACCGTCACCCGGGCGAACGCGGCCAGCCCGGCGTGCGCGACGCGGACGACGCCCGCACCGTCGCCCCGGCCGAGCACCCGCGCGTACACCGGGCCGAGCGAACTGCCGACGCCCAGGTCGAGGAGCGCGAGCCAGCCGAACCAGTCGAGCAGCGAGCGGAAGATGCCGAACCGCGCGTCGCCCAGGTGCCGCAGCACGAACGGCAGGGTCACGAAGTTGACCGCCGTCAACACGACCGCCATGCCGGTGCCGCTCAGGAACGTCAACAGCGTCCGGGCCGACCGCGACATTACGCCGGCACTCCGCTCAAGTAGACGTGACAGGCGTCGGCGATGGCGGCCGCGGCGTGGCCGTCGCCGTAGGGGTTGCCGGGAAGAAGTGGCGGGGCCGAGCCGTTGAGGACGGCGCTCGCGGCCGCGACGATCCGCTCGCGGTGCGGGCCGACGAGTTGGACGTGCCCGGACGCGACCGCCTCGGGCCGCTCCGTCGTGTCGCGCATCAAAACGACGCGCTTGCCCAGCGTCGGGGCTTCCTCTTGGACGCCGCCCGAGTCCGACAGCACGACGGCGGCGCGGCGGAACAGGGTCAGGAATTCGAGGTAGCCGAGCGGCTCCAGGAGCGCGACGTTGGCCGCGCCGGCCGCGCGCAGGATGTCCCCGACCGGCCCGCGGACGTTCGGGTTCAAGTGGACCGGGTAGACGAACCGCGCCGCCGGGAAGAGTCGGGCGAGGTCGGCGACGGCGTGACAAATCGCCTCGAACCCGGGGCCGAAGTTCTCCCGCCGGTGGCCGGTGACGAGGACCAGCGGCCCCCCGCCGGCGAGGAACCCGGGGGGTAGGCCGGGGACTTCGACGGGGGCGCAGTCGAGGCGGGCCAGGGCCAGGTGCAGGGCATCGACCACGGTGTTGCCGACCAGGTGGATGCGGTCGGCCGGCACGCCGTCCCAGAGTAGGTTGTCCCGGGTCGCCTCGGTCGGCGCGAAGTGCAGCGCGGCCAGCCGCGTCAGCAGAACGCGGTTCGCCTCCTCCGGCCACGGCGACTTCATGTCGCCCGTGCGCAACCCGGCCTCGACGTGGCCGACCGGGGTGCGGTGGTAGAACGCCGTCAGCCCGGCCGCGAACGCCGCGGTCGTGTCCCCCTGCACGAGGACCAGGTCGGCCGGGTGGTCGCGCAGCTCGGCGTCGAAGGCCGTCAGCGTGCGGGCCGTCAGCCCGGCGAGCGACTGGTCCGGGGTCATCACGTTCAGGTCGGCGTCGGGCACGATCTCGAACGTCGCCAGCACGGCGTCGAGCATCTGCCGGTGCTGCCCGGTGACGACGACCCGCGGCGCGAACCGCGCGTCGGCCCGGAACGCCCGGACGACCGGGGCCATCTTGATCGCCTCCGGCCGCGTGCCGAACACGAGCGTCACCCGCGGCAACTTCGCCATCGTCTTCACCTCGTCCGGGGCGTGGGGTTCAAGTCTTCCGCAGCAACGTCAAGCCGCTGCCGCGACTCGTGGCCAGGGTGAGCGTCGGGCCGCGGTCGGCCCGGGCGTGGACGGCGCGGCCGACGCCGGGGACGTTGATCGTGTCGTGGACCGCCACGACGCCGCCGACGCGGACCTTCGGCCACCAGGCGTCGAGTTCGGCGAGGACGCCGCGCTCGGTGTGGTCCGCGTCCAGGAAGACGAGGTCACACCCGCCGGGCACGTCCGCGAGGACGGCCGGGTCGGTCGAGCGGCCGTGGTGCCGGTGGACGCGGGCGGCGGTCACCGCCGCGGCCCGGCCGGCGGCTTCGTCCAGGGCGCTCGCGCTCAGATCGACGAGGTGCAAGTCGCCGTCCGGGCCGAGCGCGGCGGCCAGGTGCTGCGACGTGAACCCCCGGAAGACGCCGACCTCGACGACCCGCCGGGCCTGGCCCAACACGGCCAGGGTGTACAGGGTCCGGGCGACCTCCGGCTCGCTACTCTCGACGACGACTTGCTGCCCGAGTTCGGGCTGCGTCGCCGTTTCGAGGTGTGCCGGCAGGCGCGGCAAGTCCGGCAGCGCGGGGGCCAGGAACTCGAACAGGCCGGCCGTGCTGCGGGGGTACGCGGCCAGCCGGGCGAAGGGCAGCGTCAGCGCCTCGCGGACCAGGTTGCCGCGGAAGAGTAGGCCACGCAGCGTCGGCATTACGAACCCTCTTTCGCGGCCAGGGCCAGGGCGACGGCGGGGATTCCCTCCCGGAATAGCCACGGCCGCGGGGCCGAGGCGTAGTGCTTGGCGACGAGCGGCCGGCCGTCGTCCGCGGTCAGGCCCGGCCCGGTCGAGACCCGGTACGTCGGCGGCAAAACTTCGGCCCCGTGCCGCGAGCCGAGCAGCGCGTGGATCGTCTGCTCGGCGAGCCACGGCCGGCTCATCACGTCCGCGTCCGCCGAGAACTCGTCCATCTCGTCGAAGCGGAGGGCGGCCCTCCGCACCAGCGACAGCCCCGCGTTCAGCCGCTGGACCAGCGCGACGCCGTACCGCGCCGCGGCTTGCCCGGCGGTGATGTTGTACCAGTCGCCGACATCGGCGTTGTGCCAGTTGACCGGCCGGCGGTCGGAAACTGCGGCGAGCAGTTCGGTCGGCCGGCGGAAGAAGAGCACGTCGGTGTCGAGCAGGAGCAGGGAATCGGCGCGGCCGAAGACGACGGGGTCGATCAGCTTGCGGAGCATGACCGCCTTACGCCGCGCCGCCAGGAGCCGCGGGTACGCCGCCAGCCGGGCTTCGACGCCCGCGTCGGCCTCGGCCGTCGAGACGAAGCGGCTGTCCGGGAAGTGCGCCCGGAGGCGGCGAATTTCGCGCGCCGTCATCCAGCCGCCCTGGTGCCAGGTGAGCGGCCAGCGGACCCCGGCGTGGTGGTAAAAGCTCTTGGCGGCCCACAACCCGGCGAGGTGGTCCGGCCCGTAAACGAGGACGTGAACCCCCGCCGGCGTGGGGCCGTCGGCCGCGTCCGTGGCGACCGGGGCCGTGCGCAACACGCCGCGACACGCCCGCCAGCGCGCGACGGCGTCGGCGACCCCTTCGCGCCGCAGGGCGTGGCAGCCGACCCAGAACCGCGAGTGCCGGAAGGCGTGCGAACGCCGGTCGATCCAGGGCGTCACGCCACCCCCGGGGGCTTGAGTACTCGCGCGTAAATCGCTTCGAGCGCGTCCACGGTCGGCGTCGGACCGTACCGCGATTCGACCAGCCGGCGACCGGCCGCACGCTGGCGGTTTTGCGCGGCGGGGTTCTCCAACAGGGCGACAGTGCGGTCGATCAACCCCGCGTCGTCGTCGGCTACACCGGCCTCGACGCCGTCGGTCGCGGCCAGCCCCTCGACGCCCTCGGTGGTCGTCACTACGGGGACGCCGTAGGCCAGGGCTTCGAGCACCTTGACCTTCACGCCACTGCCGCGCGCCGGGGCGTAGACGAAGACGGCCGTCGCCTCGAAGTACGGCCGCGCGTCCGGCACGTTCTCTTCAATCGCCACGTCCGGCAGGTGCAGGTAATCCGCGAGGACCGACCGCGCCGACCAGCCGACGATCTGCAACCGCGCGGCCGGGACGCGCCGCTTGATCTCGGGCCACAGCCGCGTCACCAGCCGGACCGCCGCGGACGCCGACGGCGACCAGCCCATGCTGCCGATCAGCGTCACGACCGGATCGCCGGTG
The DNA here is from genome assembly GCA_043745465.1 of Fimbriiglobus sp. Taxonomy (GTDB): domain Bacteria; phylum Planctomycetota; class Planctomycetia; order Gemmatales; family Gemmataceae; genus Fimbriiglobus. The sequence goes on along the minus strand of JAYTSV010000098.1, from coordinate 10,751 downwards.
CGCCGGGCGTCCGGGGCGTAGGCGTACAACCCGGCGTCGATGCCGAACGGGGCGACGGCGACATCCGCGCCCGGGTTCAGGCGCAGGATTTCGGGCACGAGCCGCGGCGAGCTGACGCGGAAGTGTTTCAACCGGCGGATCAATCGCCGCTCCGCGCTCAGCATCAACCAGCGGTCGAGCCGGCCGCGCCAGGTACTCGGGCGGGCCAACGCCTGGTCGATGCACGCCAGGTAGAAGACGTTGACGAGCGCCTTGTCGGCGTACCGCAGGCCCAGCCAGCCGGCCCATAATTCCTCCAGGTGCAGCACGTCGAACCCGGCGGCGAGTTCGCGGTCGAGGTCGGCCCGGAGCGCGGCGCTGAACATGTACGAGTGCGGTCGGCGGAGGGTCTCGCACTTCGACCGCCAGCCGCGCCGCTCGGGGAAGGCGTATAACCGGAGGTCGTAGGCGGGGGCCGGGAACAGGGCCTTCGCCTCGGCCATCTGTCGCGGGTCACCGCACGCGGCGAAGGCGGTGACGCGGTGGCCCCGGGCGACCAGTTCCTTGAGCAGGACGTAGTACCACCGCGCGACCGCTTTGCCGAACGGGACGGGGGCCTCGATCATCGCGACGACGACGCGCACTACTCCACGGCCCGCACGAACTCGGCGGCCATCGCGGCCCAGGTGCGTTCGCGCAACACCTCGGCCAGCGGGGCGACGCGGCCGGGCCACCAGTCGAGCGTGCCGCGCCAGTGACGCAGGCGGTCGGCCAGTTCGCCGGGGTCGTCGGGGTTCTGCACGAGCAAGTCGGCCAGGTCCGGCGGGTAGTGTTCGGCGACGCCGGCGTTCGCACTCACGATCGCCGGCAGCCCGCGGCACAGGGCTTCCTGCACGCCGAGGCCGTAAGCCTCGTACCGCGCCGGGTGGACGAGTACGTCCGCGGCGGCCAGCAGCCGGGGCACGTCGGCGCGGAAGCCAAGGAACTGGACGCGGTCGCGCAGGCCGTCGGCGGCCGCCCGCGCCCGCCAACCCTTGAGCCTCGCCCCGTGCCCGACGACGCCGAGCCGCACGTCCCAACCGGGGGACGCGGTCAGCGACTTCCAGGCGGCGTACAGGGTGTCGAAGCCCTTGCGGTCGTCGCCCAGCGCGCCGACGAACAGCGCCCGCGGGCCGTCGGTCCAGCCGAGCGCGGCGCGGGCGGCCCGGCGTTCGGCCGGTGAGATCGGGCCGAGCGCGGCCGGGTCGCAGCCGTAGTAGACGACGCGGACGCGCTCCGGCGGCGTGCCCAGAAGTTCGACCGCGTCCCGGGCCGTCCGCCGACTGTTGCAGACGACGACGCGACCGGCCGGGACGATCTCGCGCTCCCGGCGCAGCGACCGGTTGCGGTGCCAGCGGGACTTCAACCCGCGCACGAGGCCGGGCGGCGGCGGCCCGTCGTAGGCAGCGTGAACGTAGTGCAGCCAGTTGACATCGGCCCAGCGGCAGTTGCCGCCGTTGACGACGACCCGCCCGCCGGCCGCGGTCGTCACGGCCGCTTCGCGCCGGCCCAGGCGGTCGAGGAACGGCTCGCCCAGGACGTGCACGCCCCACGGCCGCGCGGCCAGTTCGACGCGCACGCCGGGACGGGCCGCCAGGTCGGCCTGGACGCGGTGGCCGACGAGGGCGACGCCGCCCCGGCCGGCCAGGCGCGTTGCCAGCACCGCGTTGGCCGCGTCCATCCCACCGCTCGACGTGAAGTCGCCGGTGACGATCAGCCAGGGGGCACTCACGGCGACGCCTCCGGGGCGCGTGCCGCGGTGGCGACGGCGGCGTTGAGGAGCCAGAATTCGAGGCCCATCTGGCCGATGAACGGGACGTAGGAGAAGGTCACGGCGCACACGCCGAGGTTGTACGCCGTCAGCACCGCGGCCCACCCGGCGACGCGCGGCTCGGGGCAGCGGCGGGCGACCCGCAGCGTACTCAGGCAGGCCGCCAGGATCGCCCCGGCGTAGGCGGCCATGAGCGGCGCGCCGCCGTCGAAGAGCCAGGCCGTCCACTGGATTTCGACCCACAGCGGCTTCGCGTCCGGGTTCGCCGGGTCGCCGAAGTAGACGTTGACCATGCCCCACCGGCCCAGCCCCGCGCCGAGCGGGTAGTTCTCCAGGTGCTCGCCGAAGGTCGCCTCCAGGAAACGGCCGCGGCTCTCATAATAGACGGCGTCGGGGTCGTCCTCGACGAGGGTTTCGAGCCGGGCCAGCGTCGCCTCTCCGCCGACGGCCAGGGCGTAGGCGACACTCCCCGCGGCGACGCCGGGCAGCAGCGCGGCGACCCAGAGCAAGTCCCGGGACCGCCGCGCCGCCGCGAGGGCCACGGCGAAGACGACGGTCATCAGGGCGGCGAGGACGACGGCGACGCGGACCTGGCACAGCACCATGCAGAACAGCCCCGCGGCCATCCCGCCCACGGCCGAGACGCGCAGGGCCGGCGACCGCGCGTTGGTCAGGAAGCCGAGGCCCAGCAGGTACGCCGTCAGCCCGGCCGCGGCCGCCCCGCCGGGCGTGTCGGTCAGGCCCATCGGGCGGAAAATCGTCGCCCCGTCGGCCAGCACGATCTTGACCCCGTCGCCGGTTTCGCCGTCGAAACTCGGGTTGGCCTGCGGCATGAACTCCCCCGGCGCGAGGGCTTGCAACACCCCGACGATCGCACTCAGCGTCTGGAAGCCCCAGATGAGGAGCAGCACCTGGACCAGCAGCCGCGGGGTGACATTAAGTCGCGTCACCCAGATCAGCGGGGCGGCGATGGCCACGTTCAGGGCGACGGCGGCGAGGCCCGAAAGTGGGCTGTTGGTCGTGGGGTGGAAGAATTGCAGGCCCAACAGCACGAGCGCCGCCAGCAGCCACGGCCGGCTCGGGTGTCGGCCGGACGCGCCGCGGGCGAACGCGAGCGCGACCAGGCTGACGCCGAAAGCGGCGACGCGGAAGGCCGGCCGCGCGGCACTCAGTTGCGGCACCAGCAGCGCGAGCTGGCAGGCGATTTGCAAGCCGACGAAGCCGAGCAGCCACGCCCGCGCCGCCTTCTCGCGTCGAAGGGCCAGGCTCACGACTCCGGCCCCAGGAGTTGGTGCAACCGGGGCAAAACGACGGCCGGGTCGCACAACGCCCGCGCCCGCGCCGGCCCCGCCGCTCCGAGCCGCTCGCGGTCACCGTGGCAGGCGATCAGGCCGCGCAGGGCGTCGGCCAGCGCGACTGCGTCGCCCGGCGGGACGAGCCGACCGCACGTCGGGGTGACGACCTCCGCCCCGCCGCCGAGGTCGGTGGTGACGACCGGCAGTCCCGCGGCCAGCGCCTCGACGAAGGCGATGCCGAACGGCTCCGGCGCGGTGTTCGGCTGGCAGGAAATGTCGGCCGCGCGCAGGAGCCGGGGCACGTCCGCGCGCTGGCCCAGGAAGCGGACCCGGCCGGCGATCCCGGCGGACTGCACGGCGGCTTGAAGTTCGCGCAAGTACGCCGCTTCGCCCGGGCGTTGTGCGCCGCCGGCGAACCACGCCGTCCACCCGGGCACGTCGGCGAGCCGGGCCAGCGCCGCGACCGCGACCGCCGCCCCCTTCCAGCGCTCCAGCCGGCTCGCCTGCAACACAACAACGTCCCGCGGCGGCGTGGTCAACTCCCGGCGTACCGCCGGCGCGTCGCCCCGGTCGCGGGATTCCGGCATCTCGACCGGCAGGTACGCCACTTTCGTCGGCACCCCGGGGAAGACGCTCGGCACGGTGCCCGCGGTGAAGCGGCTGTTCGCCAGCACGACGGCCGGCGGGGTGCGGCCGGCCCGGCGTTCGAGCCAGTGCCGGCCGGTCAGCGCGTCGTGGGCGAACGCGACCAGCCGCACCCCGGCCGCCGCGACCGTCGGGGCGAAGACCGCGTGCGGCCAGCAGGCGTGGCAGGCGACGACATCGTATGCCTGCGCTTTCAGCAGGCGTGCCAGGCGTCGCCGCGCGGCGAGGACCGTCCAGGGGCGGCCGAAGCGGGCCGGGCCGAGGTCGTGGACCGGCACCCCGTGCGCGGCCAGTTCTTCCCACAGCGTGCCGCGGAAGCAGAGGCCGAACTCCGGCTCCATTCCCGGGGCGAGGTGCCGCAGTTTCGCCAGCGCGATTAGCACCCGCTCGACGCCGCCGAACAGGTTCCCGGCGTACAAGTGCAGCACCCTCACGCCGCGCCGCCCGACGGCGGCTTGCGGCCGACCAGGAGCACGTTGTCCGAGAGAAGCCGCGGCAGCCGGCGACTGAGCGCCGCCGGGAATAATCGCGCCGTGCCGGGGACGCGACCGGACATCGTGTACGCGATCCGCACGTCGGCCAGGCCGCACTCGGCCGCGATCCGCCGCAGATCGACGGCGAGCAGGGCCGTCAGGTGCGCGGGGTAACTGCCGGCGCGGAAGGCGTTGAACTCGCCGAACGCGACGAGGGTCAGCGTGCTCAACAGGCTGAGTTGATTGGGCGTCGTGACGACGACCCAGCCGTTCGGCTTGCACAGTCGCGTGAGTTCGCGGAGGAAGGCCCGCGGGTTTTCGAGGTGCTCGACCGTCTCGACGGCAGTCACGACATCGGCCACGCCGTCGGGCAGGGGGGCGCGGCCGGCGTCGAGGTCGAAGGCCAGGAACTCGCCGGCGACCGGGAATCCGGCGTACCGCACCGCGTCCACGCCGACGTACCGGTCGAACCCGGCGGCGACGAAGGCCCACAAGTTGCCGGCCCCGCAGCCGACATCGACCAGCACCCCGCCCGGCGACCGGCCCGCCAGTTCGCGGGCGACGGCGGCGCAAATCGCGCGGCCGCTCGTGCCCCCGCTGAGCCGCGCTCGGTGCCCGACGGCGGCGGCGACTTCACCCATAGATGCGCCACCCCCGCGGGGCCAGCGCGGCGGTCGCGCCAGTCGGATCGAGCGTCGCCAGGTAGCTCGGGGCCTCGTAGGGCTTGCACAGCCGCGGCCCGGCCAGGCCGGCCAGGACCGGGCCGCGCATCGCCCAGCCGACCTGGAAGAGCGCGTAACCGGCGGCCTGCAAAATTTCGGCCGCGGCGCTGGTGGCGATGGCGTGGTCCTCGAAGACGACGTGCCGGACCGCGCCGCGCCCGAGGAGGTCGCGTGCCCCCCGCAGTACCGCCGCCTCGTGGCCCTCCACGTCGAGCTTCAGCACGTCGAAGCGGTCGTTCGGGAACAGGCCGTCGAGCGTCGCCGTCGGCACCTCAATAGCGGTCTCGTCCGGCGTGGGCGGCTGGTTTGTCGGGGCGAGGTGGCCGATCCCCTCGTTGCACGAGAAGCCGGCCGGGAGGACGAACCGCGCGACCCCGGCGGCGTCGCTCAGGGCTAGCGCGTGGACTTCGACGGCCGCGGCCGCATGCCGGACGTTGTCCCGCAGGCGTTGCCCGAGGACGGGGTGCGGCTCGAAGCTCTCGACCCGCCCGGGCGGCCCGACCTTGGCCGCGAGCAGGCTCGTCATGTACCCGACGTTGGCCCCGGCGTCGATCGCCCGACCGCCGAACGGCACCAGTCGGAACAGCACTTCGGAGACGGCGATGTCGTACACGCCCGTCGTCCAGACGGCCCGGCCGACGGTCTCGCCGGGGTTCACGGTCAGCGTCGCCCCCCACGGCACCGTCACCGCCGTCATGCCGGTCGGCGGCGCGGCGAACATCTGGCCGACGCGCCGGGCGAGTTGCCGCGGGCGGTACACGAACCAGGGCTTCCAGAGCGCCCTCACCGCACGACCCGGCGGTAGAACGTCTCGCACCGTTCGGCCATGACCGCCGCCGTGAAGCGCTCGCCGGCCTCGCGGCGGCCGCCGGCGCTGAGCCGGTCGCGCAAGCCGGGTTCCGTCAACAGGCGGTGCGCGGCGGCGGCGAACGCGACGGGGTCGTTCACCGGCACCGTCAGCCCGGCGACCCCGTCCCGGCAGACCCAGCCGACGCCCGAGTGCGGGACCGCCGCGTTGATCGTCGGGCAGCCGCTCGCCATCGCCTCGACCTGGACCAGGCCGAAGCCCTCGCTGCGGGCGTTCGACGGGAACCAGTGGGCCGTCGCCGCGTGGTACCCGCCGACCAACTCGGCGTCCGAAACCCGGCCCCGCCAGACGACGCGATCCGCCACGCCCAGGGTCGCGGCCAGCGCCCGCCAGCCGGCCTCCATCGGCCCGGTGCCGACGACCAGGAGGGTTCCGGGGACGTGCCGCAAGGCGCGCAACGCCACGTCGAGCGCCTTGTACGAAACCAGCCGGCCGACCGTCACCCACAGCGGCCCGGGGTCGTTGTGCCGGAAGCCGTTGGCGCACGCCAGCGCGGCCAAACTCGGTCGCGCGAACGGGTCGAGGTCCAGGCCCAACGGCAACGCCTCGACCTTGGCGTGGAACGCCCTCAACAGCGGCGAGCCGTCGGGGTACGCCGGGCTGGTCGCCAGGATCAGGTCGGCCCGGCCGTACAAGCGCGCCTCGAACGGCCGCACCAGCCGCTTCAAGACGCGCTGCCGGACGATGTCGGCGTGGTGCGTGATCACGAGCGGACCGAGGCGTGGTACGGCTAGCACGGCGAGCATCGCGGTGACGTTCGGGGCGTGCAGGTGCCACACGTCCGGCGGGTCGTTCGTCATCCGCCGCAGAAGTCTCGTCAGGCCCGGGGCCACGTCGAACTTGGCGACGCTGGCCCACCGGCCGACGCGCACGACCCGGACCGGGCCGTCGGCGTCCCGGGCGTGCGGCGTGCGGGTGAAGCGGTCGAAGGTCGCGTCGGACCCGTCCGCGGCGGCGTGATTCAGGGCGACGACGGTCACGGCGTGGCCCCGCGCGGCGAGGCCGTGCGCGAGGGTCCGGGTGTGCGTCTCGATGCCGCCGAAGGCGGGCGGGTAGTACTTCCCGAGGTGGACGATGCGGAGGGGCGAGCGGGCGGGTTCGGGCAACGGGTTCGTTCGGAAAGGGTGCGGCTTCGCCTTGGTCGGTGGCACGCCGCGTGGCGCACCGCCGGTCCGAAATGTGCTCGCACGAGGGAGTCGCGGGGGAGAGGACAAGTTAACCCCCGCACGTTAAGACGGCAAGCTGCGAGTCCCCGCTTTCGCCCCGCTCCCGGCCTGGTATCCTGGTGTTGCCTCCACCTCGCCCGGAGTACCCCCATGCGCTTCGCCCTCGCCGCCGGCTGTCTCTTCCTGGCCGCTCTCTCTGCTGTGGCCGCCCCGCCCGAGCCGCCCCGGGAGTTCCGCGGCGTCTGGGTAGCGAGCGTCGGCAACATCGACTGGCCGTCGAAGTCCGGGCTGCCGGCCGACGACCAGAAGCGGGAACTCGTCGCGCTCCTCGACCGCTTCCGGGCGCTGAACTTCAACGCCGTCGTGCTCCAAGTCCGGCCGATGTGCGACAGCCTGTACGAGTCGAAGTTGGAGCCGTGGAGCGAGTTCCTGACCGGCACGTCGGGCCGGTCCCCCGGGTACGACCCGCTCGCCTTCGCGGTCACCGAAGCCCACCGCCGCGGCCTCGAACTGCACGCCTGGTTCAACCCTTACCGCGCGAAAAGCCCTGCCGCGAAGTCCGACCTCGACCCGACGCACCTCGTCAAGCGGCGGCCCGACCTGGCCAAGACCTACGGCAAACACTTCTGGCTGAACCCGACCAGCCGCGAGGTTCAGGACCACTCGCTGGCCGTGATCGCGGACGTGGTCAAGCGCTACGACCTCGACGGCGTCCACCTTGACGACTACTTTTACCCGTACCCCGAACTCGACGCGGCGAAGGCCGAGATCCCGTTCCCCGACGACGACACCTGGGCCGCCTACACCGCCGCCGGAGGCAAGCTCGCCCGCGACGACTGGCGACGCGACGCGGTCAACACGTTCGTGAAGAGGCTGTACGCCGAGACGCACGCGGCCAAGCCGTGGGTGAAGGTCGGCATCAGCCCCTTTGGCATCTGGAAGCCCGGCCACCCCGAGGGGATCGCCGGCTTCGACCAGCACGGCAAGCTGTACGCCGACGCCAAGCTGTGGCTGAACGAGGGCTGGGTCGATTACTGGACGCCGCAACTCTACTGGCCGATCGCCCAAGAGAAGCAGAGCTACCCCAAACTCCTGAACTGGTGGGCCGGCGAGAACACGAGGAAGCGGCACCTGTGGCCGGGCAACATCCCCAGCCGCGTCGGGGCGGCCAAGCCGTGGCCGGCGAGCGAGATCGTCGAGCAGATCAAGCTGACGCGCAAGGTCGCCGGCGGCAACGTCCACTTCAGCGCGAAGCCGATCCTGGCCAACGTCGCCGGCATCGCCGACGAGTTCGCCAAGGTCTACGCCGCGCCGGCGCTGGTCCCCGCGTCGCCGTGGCTCGGCGACACGAAGCCGGCGGTGCCGGTTCGTAACGACCCCGGCTCAGTTGGCATTATGCCGCCGCGTTACAACTTCACGTTGCCCAAAGATTGCGTGGCTGTCGTCCAGACCCGCGTCGGCAACGTGTGGACGACGACGCGGTTGGGTGACGGCGAGTTGATGTGGGGAGAGACACCGAACGCGGCCGAGACGTGGGTTCGGTCGCTGAGCCGATCTGGTATCCTGAGCGACGCCGTGCGATTGCCGTGACCCCCCGGAGACCCGCCATGCCGACCGTCAAGCCGCGGCCGAAGTCGAAGCCCGCGTCGAAGCCGCGAAAGTTGGCCCCGCTCTTCGCCACAATGGGCGAACTGCTCGACCGGCTCGGCGGTATCACGCCGCACCGCGTCTGCGCCGACCCGCCGCCGGGCACCGCGACGTTGCGCGACTTCACCCGCCGGGACGGCCGCAGCGCGACAGGGGCAATGTGCGAACTCATCGACCGAACCCTTGTGGAGAAGCAGATGGGTGCCGAGGAACCGAGTCTCACGTTAGCGATCGCGTTCCAGTTGCAAACCTACCTCGCGAAGAACGACATCGCTTACGTGAGTGGGCCGGATTACCCCGTGCTCTTCGCACCCGGTCTGCTGAGGTCGCCGGACCTCAGCGTGACACTTTGGGCGGACCGGCCCGACGGCCTGTACGCGACCGGACCGGTCGCGCGAACCATCCCGGCGTTGGCCATCGAAGTGATTAGCCCCTCGAACACCCCCGGCGAGATGCGGCGCAAGTTGACGCACTACTTCGCGGCCGGGGTCAAGGTCGTCTGGTTCGTCAACCCGCACAAGCGCGACGGGGCCATTTACACCAGCCCGGACGACAAAGTCCTGCTCGACGAGACCGGCGTGCTGACCGCGGAGGCGGTGCTGCCAGGCTTCGCGCTGCCGCTGTCCGCGGTCTTCGCCCGGCTGCCGAAGCCCGCAGCCAAGAAGCGCAAGCCGAAGCCGCCGTCCGCCCCCTGACCCCGACCCGCCCCGGAGACCCGCCGTGCCGCAAACCGCCACCCTGCCCGCTCCGACCCCGACGATGCCGCCCAAGTTCGCCCCGCCGTTCGCCACGGTCGGCGAACTGCTGCGCCGCCTGGGGGACATCTCGCCGGATCGCGTCCGGGCCGACCCGCCGCCGGGGACCGCGACCGAAGCCGACCTGCTGCGCGAGGAGAACGAAAAGCCGGTTTGCGAACTCATCGACGGAACCCTGGTGGAGAAGGCAATGGGATCGCCCGAGTCGTTCTTGGCCGCGACGATCATCGGGGAGATTTACCTGTACCTGAAGTCCAACCCCGTCGGCTTCCTGGGCGCGCCGGATTACTTGGTCCGCGTCAGCCGGGACCAGGTCCGCGTGCCGGACGTGGCGGTGACGCTCTGGAAAGCCGGCGAGCCGCGGCGCGTCCCGCGCGTGGCAGTTGCCGACACGGCCCCGGCGTTAGTCGTCGAGGTGCTCAGCCCGTCGAACACCAAGGCCGAGATCGCGCGAAAGTTGGCGGAGTTCTTCGCCGCCGGCACGCAGGTCGCGTGGGTCGTCGATTCGCAGACCGGCACCGCCGAGATCTACACCAGTGCGACGGACGAGGTCGCCGTGCCGCGCGACGGCGTGCTGACGGCCGAGGCGGTCCTGCCCGGCTTCGCGCTGCCGCTCGCCGTCGTCTTCGCCCACGGCCCCGATCTGGACGAACCGGGGTAAGGGATGTCAACCGGGACTGGAGACTTCGCCGGCTCCGCCGCAGGCGACGCGGTTAGCCCGACGCGCGAGCGAGGGACGCAAAGGTCGTTCACGGTGTTGACGGGCCTTGACGGTACGGTCTTCGATCGCAGCATTCTCAACGACCTTCGCGCCCCTCGCTAGCGCGTCGGGCTAACCCGCCTGCGGCGGAGTGTTAAACCCCGGATTCGCCTTGCCCGGGCGATGGCGCTCGCGTGGCTGCCGAGGGCGACACCAAGAGAGCGGAAGCCGTAACCCAGTCGTCGGCTTCCGCGACATTGCGCCGTCGTCGGGTCGTTACGCAAAAAAGGGGGGTGTCATGCGGCACTGGTATGAACGCTGAGGTTTGCGCGTCATCGCCCGCCTCGTCGGCCGCGCATTGTTGCCGGTGCTGCGGGCCGTGAGGTGGGTCCTCGATCGACTGCTGCAACTGACTCTGCGTCTCGGAGGTGAAGAGTTGCGAATACGGCACGCCGTAAAGCCGGGCGCGACTGAGACTGACCAAGCGCACTCCTACAAATCCCCCGCGCTCCGGGCCTCGAAGTAGCTGTCGAGTTTCGACAGGTCGCCGGTCTTGAAGCCGGCGGTGAAGGACTTGACGCGCTGCTCGCTGGTGCCGTGGGTGTACGACTCGGGCGAGGTCCAGCCCTTCGAGCGCTTCTGCAAGCGGTCGTCGCCGATGGCGTTGGCACTTTTCAGAGCGCTTTCGAGG